>NZ_JBIAIQ010000048.1:0-57799 GCF_042871525.1 Streptomyces sp. NPDC005784 | reverse complement strand
CAGCGAATATTTGCTTGGTGGCGCCACTTCTTCCTCGTTTCCTGTTCAGGACAACCCTATTGGGTCCCTGTCCGGAAACTTCGTGGCCCCTCAGACCTGATCATCCCGCTGTCCCTCGACCATGCCGGCGGTGCCCGACCTGTGACCTTCAGCGAATGGCTCGGCCGCAACTCCTGGGACTTGCTTCCGCCCGGCTGGGGATGAGACCCGGCGTCATCGGGCCGCCCGGGAAGATGAGCCGTGATCCGAGGAGGCGGCCTAGCTGTTCGGGGGCTTCTCGCCGGGGTTCTTGGGGCGCTCGTTCGGCCGGTGACTGGGGCCGTTCAATGATGACCTGGTGACTGGTGTTGATCAGCCGGTCAAGCGGCGACTCGGCGACGACGGGGTTGGGGAAGAGGGGATACCAGTCGCTGGGCGCCCGGTTGCTGGTGATGATCAGCGAGCGTCCCTGACGCTCGGAGATCAGTTCGTAGAGGTCGTCGGCCTGGGCCGCGCTCAGCTGCCGCATGGCGAAGTCGTCCAGGATGCGAGGACGTCGGGTCGGATCAGCTCTCGCATGCGCTTGTCCCAGGTGCGATCCGCGTGGCCGCTGGCAGGCTCGGCCAGGACCCGGTTGGTCTTCGTGAAGCGGACGTTCGCGCCCTGCCGGACGGCGAGGTGGCCCAGGGCCTGGGCGACGTGTGTCTTGCCGACGCCGACGGGTCCGAACAAGACACCAACTCGCCGGCATGGAGCCAGCGCAGGGCGGCCAGGTCACGGATCTCGGCTGCGGGCAGCTTCGGAGAAGCGGCGAAATCAAACTCCTCCAGAGTGACCTGCTGCTCGAACTTCGCCTTCTGTAAGCGCCGTTGGAAGGCGACCGTCGCGGGCCTGCAGACGATCGCAGCCCCTTACACTGCCGAAGCCGACAGGACGCCCCGGCAGAACCCGATTGCAGCGCATTTTTGCCCCGTGTGAGAGTGGGGCACATGGGTAACTCGCAGGCGTATCCCGTCTTCCGCACCAGCGACGCCGTCGAGGCGTGGACGCAGGCGCTGCGCTTGAAAGCTCTGCTGGAGGATCACGACGACGAGGTGATCCTGATGGCCGAGGTGCTGACTGTCGAGGACACGCGGCGGATGGCGGCGGTGCTTCCCGACGCTGAGTTCTGCTACGTCCACCCCCGGAGCCGAGGCGGAGCGGCCCGGCGTCGCCAAGTACGACGGCGTGGAGGTTGTCTTCAACGGCGACGATGTCAACTTGTCTCAGTCGGCCGACCACCACACCGTCTTCGTTCACGTGGATAAATGGGGCGATTGTCCACGGGCAGAGAAACTCGCCGCGCACCTCGGCAGCACCGTGCTGGGAGACGACCAGCTCGGCTGGTGAGGGGCGCGGCCCGCTCGCTCACGAGGCGCACGCAGTCGGGCTCGGTATCGTCTCAACGACTGTGGTGGCTCGCCGTTCAAGGTCCCGGTGCCAGCGCCTGGGCCTCCAGCAGATCTGGGGCGCCCGGATCAGTGCTGTAACGAAGGGGACAAGATCGCACACATGGCGCAGCGGCCGTGCCTACCCTGCCTGACATGGGCGGGATTGATGTGGCCAACGGAGTCGTCGGCGCTGTTCTCGGGATGCTGTTCGCGGTGCTGTTCCAGCAACCCTTACAAAACACCTGGTACAGGCTGCAATCTCGCTCGACGCGTGCGGTACGTGGCCTGAGGCAGCGGGAGGAGTCCACTCCCGCGTGGAGAACTTTCTCTCTAGGCCCTCTTCACACCTCCGCCCTGATTGTTGAAGGGGACGGCGAATCCGCCATACTCGCCGAAGCCGTCTACATCCAAGTGCTCGACCAACCAATCGAATTACCTTCGGACATGGTCGGCTGGCGGGCTGAAATCGAGGCGGAGAGCACGCACTTACGAACAGAGGGCCGGACACCTTTGTGGAATGGTCCTCGCTACGCGGTCGAGTCGTTCGACGTCTCGCGGACCGCACTCGACGAGCAACCCGAAGTCCACCTGCGTCTGCGCCCAACGGACTACTACACTTTTCTCGCGGCTCAACAACTCGACCGTCGACTGGCCGACGGGACAAGTCCCCGTTCACGCTACCTCGACCCTGACGATCCGCTGGCGGCGCCCGCATTTCTGCAATGCAGTTTTGCCGTCAACGTCGCGGTTGTGACCGCCGACGACATGTTGGTCATCAGCCAACGCAGCGACCGGGTCCGCATGGCACCTGGCGTCTGGAACTCCTCCGTCAACGAGGGTATGTCACGCCACATCGATTCGTCCGGCAGGAGTGCCCCGGACCTGTATGCAGTCGCCCGTCGTGGGATGCGGGAGGAATTGTCCATCGAACCACTCGACTACTCCATCGAGTTGCTCGCCTTTGTGCTGGACATCGAGAAGCGCCACTGGAGTGCCCACTTCTACGCCAGACTGAACGACTTGAACCGGGAGGATCTACAGGAACGCATGAGCAGAGGAGTATCAGATCGCTGGGAACATCAGACCATCGACTACGTACCCTTCCGGCCCACGACCGTCGTCAAATACATGCTACGTCCCGATCGAATTCACCGATGGGCTCCTCTCGCGCCGGCATTGTTCTATCTTTCATTGGTGCATGTGTTCAGCCGTGCACCGGTCGAAAGAGCGAGGGCGCAAGTCATTCGACACATGTAGGAGGACCGTTGCCTGCCGGGACCGCAACCCGTGTCGGGACGAACTGGGTATCGAGACTCGCAGAGTAAGCTCCTTTGAATTCCACTCAAGCCTTGAGGATCGGTCCTCCACGTCGACGCGGAGGAGTTCGGCTGAGACCAAGAGGTCTATGGACGCGGCTTGACATGGATCATCAAGCATCGTTCACAGACCTGTGGTCCATGTGACCCGGTTGTGCCCGGATTGCCGGTCAGGGACGCAGGTGGGCCAGCAGTTCTTCACCGGCGGGGTATCCCTGCTCCTGGGGGAGCAGTCGGGTAGCTGAGTCCAGTTCGCCGTCCCTGACGAGTGCGTGGATCTCGTGGGCGAGCGGGGTCACGTCGCTGATGGACACGATCCACTCGTCCGCGTAATGCGACGATGCCTCACCTGAGAGCCCCAGTTGCAGCGAGCGGTGTGGCAGGGGACGCAGGTGCAGATCGCGTTCGGGATCCCACTGCACA
Organism: Streptomyces sp. NPDC005784; assembly: GCF_042871525.1. Lineage (NCBI taxonomy): Bacteria > Bacillati > Actinomycetota > Actinomycetes > Kitasatosporales > Streptomycetaceae > Streptomyces > Streptomyces sp. NPDC005784. Next base: position 54,651 of record NZ_JBIAIQ010000048.1, on the reverse strand, counting down.
CGGGCCGGTGCGCGCTTGAGGTCACGCTGCCAGGTGCCGCGATCCGGATGCAGTCCTCGGACGTAACTCGACAGGCAGGCATGACGCAGCGCCCAGTCGAAGCCGTCGCGAGTGATCTCGACGGCGAGGACGGTCTCCTGACCCTCCTTCGTGCCCCAGCCGGAGCGGTACATCATCCACATGAAACTGGGTTTGATCCACGTCATGCGGCCAGGCTTCCACGCGGCGGGGAAACGGCCCTTACTGGCGGCGGGTCCGCCGATCTCTGGGCGGTACGCCTGGTAGACGGTGATCGTGGACGCCGTGTGGAGCGCGCGGATCCTGCGGTGCGGTTCTTCCATGGTGTACAGCGTGAGCTCGGTCAGCTCAGGTGACCACCGATTTTCGACCCGCACAGCCTCTTCCGTGCTGCGGGCAGTCACCGTCCGAGGCTGCTCTACTCCACGTCGATGCCGTCTCGTGGCAGACATGCGCAGGGCCGTGTGTCCGGGCCGGCGGCCGCCGTTCGGATCATCCAAGGCGGCCCTTCAGGTGATTGGCGGACGCCTCATGAGCCAGGCAGCCGTCGCAGGGGTACGACGTCTCAGCAGAGGACGAACCCAGAACGCCGTGAGGAGCTTGGCGATGTACGCAGCAGTCCGGCGGTACGAAGGCGTGACCGATACGGTCGAGGCGGCACGTCTCGTGAACGAGGGGTTCGTGGCGCTCATGCGCCAGGTCTCCGGCTTCGTGGCCTACTACTGGATCGATGCCGGGGACGGAGTGATGGTCTCGACCAGCGTCTTCCAGGACCGGGCCGGTGCCGAGGAATCGATCTCGAGGGCTGCGGACTTCGTGCGGGACAACCTTGCGTCACTGCTCCCCAACCCTCCCCGGGTCATGGCCGGCGAGGTGGTGGCTTCCGCATGACAGCGTTCGGACCGGCCACATGAAGCCTCCAGGGCTGTACCGGCCTGCAGTGCCCACGTGGTCGCCCTTCACAGCGTTGATCCCGCGAGGTGGGGTCGGCCGCAAAGAGGACTGTGAACGCGGCTTGACATCGGTCATCAACCCGCGTTGACAGACCTCTGTCCGTCACCAGCGACACAGGTCACAGACGAGTGAGTGCTGATGAGCGCGAGGTCGCGGCCGCGGTCCATGTTCGGCCCCTCCGGCTGAGCGTGGACCGAGCCAACATTCGTGCCCGTGACTTGGCTGGCCAGGCACTTGGGCACAGCCTCTGCCAAGCAATGAGCGGTGTGCATCGTGAAGTTGCTGGTCGCGGGTCTGGTGTGTGTGGGCTTCGGGGTGCTCGGGCTGGTTGCGGGCGGATGGCTCCCATCAAGATCGTCGGTCAGCGGGCGACTTCGCGGTTCGTCAGTACCAGCAGGGCCCTCACCAGCGCGGTCGCCCACTTCGGGTCGGTGCGTACCTTGCCGAGGACGAGGACGCGCCGGTTCTTCAGTGGTGATCTCGGCCAGGGTGCGTCGGTGGACCCACCGCGTCAGCCGCATTCCCCTGTGGCGACCGATGAGTTCCGGGGCCCGGTGGGGTCTACCTCCGCACAAGCGAAAGCTGCGCACGAGCTCTGTGAGGGGACCATGACTACCCACGCACTGTCACCCGTCGTCGACGCCGCAACTTGGGATCGCCAACTCGAGGCGCTGCGAGCCCGGGAGAAGGCCGCGACGCGGGAGCTTGACGCCATCGCCGCCGAGCGTCGTCGCCTGCCGATGGTCGAGATGCCCGACTACACCCTCGAGGGCAAGGACGGCCCCGTTCGGCTGGGTGGCGTCCCGCCAGGTGGTGTAGCGGATCAAGACACCGGAATCCGCAGGTCATCGCCGCATCGGCGCGGCTCGGGACCGCGCATGGCGCTGACGGCAGGTCAGCCGCTTCGCGACCCGGGAGCCGTGTCCCATGGGGTGGCCGACGCGCGGCTTACCGGAACGCGTCGAGCAAGGTCGCTTACACCACGAAGCGGGACACGACCTTCGGCTGGCGGACGTCTTCGAAGGCAAGAGGCAACTGATCGTCTACAACCACATGTGGTTCGCGGGCAAGGAATGGCAGTGCTCGGGCTGCACGGGGTTCACCTCGCAATACACCCGCCTGGAGTTCCTGGACAACTACGATGCGCGATTCGTCATCGTCACCCAGGGCCCGATCAAAGAGGCACTCGCCTACAAGCAGCGGGTCGGCAACCAGATGACGTGGTACTCGACTGCCAACAGCTCGTTCGGGGCCGACGTCGGCGCACCGCCCGACGGAGGATTCGCGGTCAACGTGTTCCTGCGCGACGGCGACACCGTCTATCGCACCTGGCACACCAACGGTCGGGGTACTGAGCAGCTCAGTCACACCTTCGCGCTGATCGACGTCCTGCCGTACGGACGGCAGGAGGAATGGCAGGATTCACCCGAGGGATGGCCTCAGTCGCCCACCTACAGTCGGTGGGCGACGTCCAAAGACATCGCTGCGCTCTATGCCTCGGGCTCTGGCGGCGGCTGAACGACCTGCATAGCTTGGCCACCTCGCTGGCGGGCCCGGGCAGCGCGGCCCGCCAGCGGGGCCGGTGCAGGCGGCAGGGAGGGGGCTGGAAGCCGACCAGAGCGTTCAGCGGCTGGTCAGGCGACCCTTCGCCCATTGCTCGACTGCCTCGGGGTCGACCAGCACCGCGTGCAAGACAGCCCTCAAGATCCACTGATGTCTTTGGGTTCTTCCGGCATGTTGGGGACGTGAGCCAGGCAGGCTGTCCGGGAGGTGATGGCGGGGTTTTGGTCGGAACCTGCCAGCGCCGGTCCGGGTCGGATCTTCACGGCGAGCCTGCGGCTGGGGGAGCTGCGGCGTGCCGATTGCGGCTACGCGCAGATGTCGGCACGGCGGCTGGCTATGGGTCAGGACGTGATGTCCACCAGGACTTTGCCGACCGTGCCGCTTTCCACTGCCCGGTGTGCGTCGGCGGTGCGGTGGAGCGGGAGGCGGAGCAGTGGCAGGCCGTGTTCTTCGCCGACCGGCAGGGCGCCGTCGCGGACCGCGGCGGCGACGTCCTCGACGGCCGCGGCGCGTGCCTCCGGGCCGGCTGTGTAGAGCACCAGGAACTGAAGACGTGTGTTGAGGACCATGTTCTGCAGCACGTTCAATTCGACCGGCTTGCCGCCGTCGTTGGCGTAGGTCGCGATCGTGCCGCGCGCCCGCAGCACGGCCAGGTCCAGTGCGAGGTTCGCGCCGAGCGCCACCTCGGCGATGATGTCGACGCCGTCCGGGGCGATCTTGCGGATCTCGGTGGCCGGGTCGCCATCACGGTAGTTGATCACGTGGTGGGCACCGGCGGCGGTGGCCAGCCGGGCCTTCTCCGGGCCGCTGACCGTGCTGATCACGGTGGCGCCGGCCCAACGGGCGAGTTGGATCACGGCGTGCCCGACCGCCCCGGCCCCGCCCGCGGCAAGCACGACCTGGTCGTCGAGCGCCCCGGGATGGAGACGGCCAGGCCCGTCCTCGGCGACGGTGAGCGCGCGATGAGCGGTCAGCGCGGGGACGCCGAGTGAGGCACCGAGGTCGAAGGCGGCACCGTCGGGCAGCGGCACGGCCCGCTCGGCGGGTACGACGGTGTACTCGGCGGCGGTGCCGGTGGGGCGCCCGGCGGCGGCCATGTACAGCCAGACCCGCTGGCCGGCCCGGCTCTGCTCGACCCCATCGCCCACGGCGTCGATCACGCCGGCACCGTCCAGGTGCGGGGTGACCTCGGCGAACAGCTTGGCATGGGCGACGCCTGAGCGGGCTTGCCAGTCGGTCGGGTTGACTCCGGACACGGCGACCCGGACGCGGACCTCGCCTGGGCCAGGCACGGGCAGGTCACGGTCGACCAGCTGAAGAACCTCGGGGCCGCCGCTGTCGCGGTAGATGATGGCTTTCATGATCTGTCCTTAGATCCTTGGCCGATATGGACTGTGCGCCGTGGCCGGGTGCACGGGCTGCGGCCGCGAGCCGGGCCCGGTTGGTTCCGGTCAGCCGATGGGGACTTCGTTGGAGCGGGACTCGATGGCGTCGAGGGTGGCGAGGGTCGCGGCGTCGAAGGTGATCTCGCCGACCGCGATGTTGGCCTCCAGGTGGGCGGCGTTGGCGGTGCCGGGGATGAGCAGCACGTTCGGGGCGTGGTGCAGCAGCCAGGCGAGGCCGACCTGGGAGGGTGTGACGCCCAGGGACTCGGCCACGGCGTGCACCGTCGGCTCGTCGGTTGCTTTGGGCAGGCTCGGGAAGGCCCCGCCGAGCGGGAAGAACGGCACCCAGGCGATGCCCTCGGCCGTGCAAAGCCGCAGCATGTCCTCGTCGTCGCGGGAGACGACGCTGTAGGCGTTCTGGACGCAGACGACGCCGGCGGGCAGGGCGCGGCGCAGGCCGTCAAGGGTGACGCTGCTCAGGCCGATCGCGCCGATCTTGCCCTCGTCGCGCAGGGCGGTCATCACCGCGAGCTGGTCGTCGAGGTCGACGACTTGATCGCCGTCCGGGCGCAGGCCGGGGCCGGAGTCGAGACGGCGCAGGTTGACCACCGGGAGCTGGTCGGTGCCGAGGCTTCGCAGGTTGTCCTCGACGCTGGCGCGCAGCTGTTCGGGCCGCTGCGCCAGACGCAGCGGCAGCGGCCCGCCCGGGTCGGGATCGGCACCGACCTTTGTAACGACCAGGACGCCGTCCTCGGGGCGCAGCGCCTCGCGGATCACGTCGTTGGCGAAACCGAAGCCATAGAACTCGGCGGTGTCCACGTGGTCGACGCCCAGTTCGACCGCGCGGCGCAGCAGCGCGACGGCGTCGCTGCGGCGGTCGTGCAGGCGCTCGAGCTGCAAGGCGCCGTAACCGATCCGGGTAACGGTGCAGGCGGCTAACGAAGCGGTCGCGGTGGTCATGACGCCGTCTCCTCGGTCGGTGATCGCAAGGCGGTGTGCAGCAGTTCGGCCAGGTAGAGCGCCATCACCCGGTCCGCAATCGGGATGACCTGCTCCTGGGCCTCGGCCGGGTCGAGGTGCTCGACCTTGACCAGGTGGGCCATGACGCAGTCGTGCACCATGGCGCGCATCCGGTCGATCGTGTCGACGACGATGGCGCGGATGGCCGGGTTGGTGGTCGCCTCGCCCCAGGTCTGCACGCCGACGCGGGCCTCGGCGGGGTCGATCGCGGCGATCAGGCGGGCGAGCAGTTCGTCGGGGTCGGGCGGGATGTCGCTCGCGGCGTAGTCGCCGAGGGCTTCGGCGCGCTTGGTGAGCACCGCGTGGGCGGAGGCCTGGACCACGTCGGCCTTGCTGCGGTAGTGGGCGTAGATCGAGCCGTTCGAGAGGCCCGACTCGGCCGTGATGTCGGCGATCGAGGTCCGCTCCAGGCCGTTGCGGCTGAAGCAGCGTACGGCGGCCTCGGTGATCTGGGCGCGCCGAAGTTCCTTGCGTGCGTCCGTAAGCCGCGGCACTGCACCCTCCTCCAGCAAAAGGAATCGCTGCTCTGCTTGCAGCTCCCACCATACAGAGTCACTGCTCTGTTTAGCTTGAGGTGGGTCACGGGTGGACAAGCCCGGCCGTGGACGATGAAGCGGATGGCGAGGTCGCGGCCAGGAGTCCCGGCCGCGGCGGAAGCGACTCCATATGACAGATGGCAGAGCCGGTCACCCGCCACGACGCGGCAACCCAGGGCTGTTCCGCTATTCGCTCATCCACACCCCTCGTGCGCTACCGCGACCGACCGGCGGCTGACTGGCCAGATCGGGCACCAGGAATCCGCTTGGACCCACCCGCGGACGATGCGTACCCTGTCGGACGATGTGCTACCACGCGTTCAACGGCGCCTTTCGGCACTATGTGTGCGTCGCATGTCGGCTCGCCTTCAAGGGCAGCGCGTGGCCGATCCGGAAGCGCATCTGTCCTTGCTGTCGTGAACAGCTCGTCTTCGCCGGCTACGACTTCGCCGCGCCCCGGCGACGCGACACGAAGGCATGGTCCGTCGTCGCGACCGTGCTCGCGGAGGGGCTGACCTACGATCACCGCCCCGGCTGCGGCTGCTCGCGGCTCCCTTCCTTCCGGCCCCGGACCCGAGCGCAGGTGCGTGTCCGGCGACGCGCGGCCGAGCGGCTGGGTCTGCCCCTGTCGGTGACCCTCGCTCGCCGCGACGCCTTCACCCCGGAGAGCCGCGACGAGCAACCGCTCTCTTCGTCGGCCGCGAAGCGGGACACGACCTGAGCGTCGCGTCGACGCGGCATGACGGCCTGCATGACCAACGACGTGGATCTGCATTTTGTACGGTCTGCTCTCCCACGGTCGGCGACAGCGAGGAGGCACCGTGACAACCGCTGCCATCGACGCCCCAGTTGCGGCCGAGGGACCGGGGCGGGCGCACACGGCCTGGAGGCTCTCCCCGCGATCCGTGGTCGTACTGCACCATGCGGAGCGAGTACTTGTGCTGACAGTGGCAGAGCCTTCGGATCGGTGAGGACCGGCGTCGATGCAGAAGTCTGTGAACGCGCTTTGACATGGATCATGCAGCACCGCCGCCTGGCGCGAGACCACGAAGCCCTGCCACAGAGATAGCGGACAGTGATCCACTGGGCGATGGCCGGCAAAATGTCCCGTGAGCTGACCGGGTCCAGGAGCCGCTCAATCATCGTGCGGGTAGCTCGGGACAGGGGCGGTGCCTGCCGATCGGCATGTACCGTCCGATGAAATCCCGTTCATCGCCCATCAGTTGCACCCGCGTCATGCAGGATGCGCTACTGGATCCGCTCCATGGCGCGGAACGGTCCGCCAGATCGATCACGACTCGATACCTGCCCTGGATGGGCGGGCAGGGGTGGCGCATCCCCCTTGCGAGCTACAGGGATTGTCCATGTGGGGGTGACTCGCGGACGTCGGCGCGTCCCTAGCGTGGTTGTCAGGTCGCCACCGGTGCGACCACCACCACAGGGGGAGGCCACGATGGACACGACGTCCACCGCACCGCACGACACAGGCTCCGGCCCGGAGGAAGAGGGCGACCGCTGGGGCGGCCGTTTCGGCCGGATCGTTCGATCTCCGCTCGGCTGGATGCTGACGGGCATGGTCGGTGTCGGTCTCGTCTCGGGCCTGACCGCGACGGGCCCCGGTCCGGTGCCGGCGCTGGGAGCGGCTGCCGCGGTGGCCGTGTACTGGGCGGTCATGCGCTTCGTCGCACGACGTTCCACGCCGGAGATCGCCCGGCGCGGGGCCGGCCGGGAGGTATTGCTCGGCGGCGGGATCGGTCTGGGCTTCATCCTCGTGTCCGCACTCCTGATCACGGCTTTCGGGGGCTACTCGTTCTCCTGGGCGGGCAACGGCTTCGTGTCGGTCGTGTGGTCAGCGGTCATGGTGCAGATCGGCGCCGCGGTCACCGAGGAACTGCTGTTCCGCGGTCTTGCCCTGCAGGCCCTGGAGCAGTTGTGGGGCAGCCGGGCCGCCGTCGCGATCACCGCGTTGTTCTTCGGCGTCGCCCACCTGGGGGCTCCGGGTGCCAGTGGGCGGAGCCTGGTGGCGATCGCTCTCGAGGCGGGCGTCATGCTCGGTGCCGCGTTCCTGTGGCGGCGTAGCATCTGGTTCGTCGTGGGTCTGCACTTCGCCTGGAACACTGTCGAGCAGCTGCTCGGCGTCCCGGTCTCCGGACACACCCCCGAGGCTCTGTACACCGTCGACGTCCATGGTTCCACCCTGCTGACCGGCGACGGCTTCGGCCTGGAGACGTCGATCGTGCCCATCATCCTCGGTGTACTGATCACCGTCCCGATGGCCGTCCTCGCCCACCGGAACGGCCGACTGCTGCCCCGGCGGCGGGCCCGGCACTGAGACAGGCCGACTGGAGGAAAACGGACGTGATGTCCCGTCAGGCGCTCTGGGGTACCCCGCTGTTCCGGGCACCACTTGACTGGTGGAGCGAGCGGGATGCCTCCGTCAAGGACGGCGTCCTTGCCCTGGTGCTCACCCTGCTGGCCTTCGTGCCGACCCTGTCGAACATCGGAGGGCAGATCGGCGATCTGCCCGAGCGGCCGGCGAACGCGCTGGGCATCGGGCTGACCCTGGCTCAGACCCTGCCGCTGGCAGCCCGCCGCCGGTGGCCCGCAGCCTGTCTGGCCGTCGTCGCGGGCGCGTTCGCCGTGCACCAGTCGCTGGGCTTCGCGACGACGTTCGGGAGTGTGGGGCTGTATCTCGCCCTGTACTCCGCCGGGGCCCATCAGGTCGGCCTCCGCCGCGCTGTGAGGGTCGCGGCGAGTGCGGCCTACGCCGTACTGGCCGTCGTCCTGCACCACCTCGGCTCACCACAGGAAATCCCGGACTACCTCGCGTTCTATCTGACTCTGGCCGCGATCTGGCTGGTGGGGAGTGCGGTGCGCATGCGGCGAGGGGAAGAGGTGGAGCGGCGGCGGCTGGCCGCCGAGGTGGCCACGGCCGCCGAGCGGGCACGGATCGCCCGCGAACTGCACGACGTGGTCACCCACCACGTGACGGCCATGGTGGTTCAGTCCGACGCGGCGCAGTACCTGCTCACGTCCGCGCCGGAACGGGCCGGGGAGGGACTGGCGGCCGTCAGCGACACCGGCCGCCGGGCTCTGACGGAACTGCGGTACCTGCTCGGCGTGTTGGAGGCGACCGGTGAGTCCGCGTTCGCCGACCCGGCGAGTGCGGACCGGGCCCCGACCCTGGGGCGGGTGGTCGACCTGGTCGAACAGGCCCGCAGGTCGGGTCAGTTGGTCGAGTTCAGCGAGCAGGGCGAGCGGCGGGCGCAGTCCGTGGACGTGGAGCTGGCCGCCTACCGCGTGGTGCAGGAGGCGCTCACCAACGCGATGAAGCACGCGTCCGGGCAGCCGGCACACGTCCTGGTCCGGCACCGCGAGGAGCACGTCGAGATCAAGGTGACGACCGATGCACCCGCCTCCTCCCCGGCGACCGTACCGGTCACGCGGAAGCCTGGCCCAGCGGGCGGACGAGGCCTGGCCGGGCTGCGTGCACGGGTGTCGATGCTCGATGGTGAACTGGAGGCCGGACCCCGGCCCGAGGGCGGGTTCGAGGTCCGCGCGACGATTCCGTCCAAGCCCGTTCAGGAGTGACCCCGTGAGCGATGCGCCGCAGCCCATCCGTGTACTCGTCTGCGACGACCAGGCACTGGTGCGGACCGGCTACGTCACCATCTTCTCCGCGCAGCCCGACATCGAGGTCGTCGGAGAGGCCGAGAACGGGCACGTGGCGGTGGAAGCCGCACGGCGGCTGCGGCCCGACGTGGTGGTGATGGACATCCGGATGCCCCTGCTCGACGGCATCCAGGCGACCCGGCAACTGGCCGGTCCCGATGCCCAGTTCCCGCCGAAGGTGCTGGTCGTCACCACGTTCAACGTCGATGCCTACGTCTACGACGCGCTGCGGGCCGGAGCCAGCGGCTTCCTCCTCAAGGACGCGCCTCCCGCAGAGCTGGTGAACGGGATCCGTACGGTCGCCCGGGGCGAGGCCCTGCTGGCGCCCGCCGTCACCCGCCACCTCATAGGTCACTTCGCTGAACACCTGCGGCCGGCCGACACCTCCCGGCAGGGCAGGGAAGACCTCGTACGCGCGCTGACCCCCCGCGAGCTCGACGTCCTCCGGCAGATCGCCGAGGGGCTGTCGAACGCGGAGATCGCCACGGCGCTGTTCATCACCCCCGAAACGGTCAAGACCTACGTTTCGCGGATCCTGGCCAAACTCGGCCTGCGCGACCGGGTCCAGGCGGTCGTCCTCGCCTACCGGGTCGGGCTGATCCCGGCGGCCGACTGACTGGGGGCCGACCCTGCTGCGCCTGGCCCGGGACATGCCTGATGCCCTCTGGCAACGCCCGGCCGGACAGATTCGAATATTGCAGGTCGGCAGCGGAGGCGGGCTCTGTCCCCGCAGACACGCAGGATGCGGCCTCTGAAGCACGTCAGCGGCGCACCCCCGTCCGAAGGATGCAGGGTCAGTGCCAGAGCCATCAGCGGGCGTATGGCCTACGCGTTCAGACGTCCGTCGGGGTCAGGGCCTTGTACAGCCGCCCACGCCTCGAACAGTGTCCTGGCGGCCTCCCAGCCCGGCCCGGGCACGACATGGCACAAGAACGTCGGCTGGTCGACCCCATACTCGCGAAGCTCACCGACCCGAACGTCTCCGCGCGTGAGCCACCATGACCTCACTCCGCCTCCCCCGTTCTTCTCCGCGGAAGCACGCTACTGCCGTTCGTTCACACGCGGGCTACGCAGTCGCTCCGCATCGGCGCAGGACGGTTGGACCGTCCCCGCAAAGGTCTGTGAACGTGGGTTGACTTGGATCACCAAGTCGCGTTCGCAGACTTCAACGGGACCCGTGCTTTCGGCCCGGGTTCCCCGACGGCCGGCTGCGACCCATGGGGCACACGGCAGCACGGACTTGCCTGGCCCCCGCCGTCGTTGGGGTGGTGCCGCGGCCGAGTCGTCCTGGCTGGTTCGGGCAAGCGGAAGGGGGCGGCTGTGAACACGCGCCATGGCGACTCCCGCCGAAGCGCCTCGCCGGCCTCCGTGACGAAGTGGTCCCGAGCCGTGGCCACCCCCTTCCCTGCGGGCGTTTGCCTGCACACGCTGAGCGCCGCCATGTCACTCCTGTCGAACCGCCGAGCCGAGAGGAACGGGAGAGTCGCGGACGGAGACCGGGAGGAGGAAGATCGGAGTCACAGAGACAAAGTGGTGGTTATGGGGACGCCCTCGATGCATTTCAGTGAGAGCCCGGAGGATCCGTTCGCCCTGGGGCATGCCGCTTCGGCCGTGCTCGACGATCACGGCACCGTGGTCGGCTGGAGCGCACGTGCGCAGGAGCTGCTGGGCTACCGGGCCAAGGAAGTGATCGGACGGGCGTGGCGGGACCTCCTGGTCGACGCCCGTGACCTGCCTGTCGCGCGGTCCGTCGTCGTGGACGCCATGAGGACAGGGGGCTGGTTCGGAGTCCTGCCCGTCCGGCACCACGACGGACGGCGTGTGGAGATGGGTTTCCGGGCCCGCGCGATCACCCGCGACGGAGATCGTCAGGAGTGGTTCCTGGTCGGTGCTCCTGCCACGGAAATCGTTGCCTGGCAGCGGGACCGTGCGCTGCTGGACGGCCTGTACCACCGGTCCCCGATCGGTCTGGCCATCCACGGCACGGACAGGAAGGTGATTCGGGTCAACCGTGCGATCGAAAAGGCAAGCGGCATCACAGCCGAGGCGCCGGTGGGCCGTCGTTCCGGTGAGTTCCTGGTCGACGAGGACGCGGGTCCGGCCGATGAGCGGGTACGTCACGTCTTGGAGACCGGCGAGCCGTTGATCTTCACGGAGCAGTCTGCGCGCACACGCCATGCTCCGGGGCGGGAACGGATGGTGTCCGTCTCCGCGTTCCGGATGGAAGACCCCTCGGGCCGGGTTCTCGGCGTGGCGGAGACGATCGAGGACGTGACCCAGCGCTACCGGGCCCGCCGCAGACTCACCCTGCTGAACGAGGCGAGCGCCCGGATCGGAACCTCACTGGACGTGACGCAGACGGCCCGGGAACTGGCCGAGGTGGCCGTCTCCGGCCTGGCCGACTACTGCTCGGTGGACCTCCTGAAGCCGGTGGCACTCGGTGACGAACTGCCCTCGGACATGGCAGGCGCTCTGCTGCGAGTGGCCCTTTCGCCCCCGGAACCACGGGTCCCGTTCCAGGAGGGCGACGTGGTCCCGCTCCTTCCGGAGTCTCCACAGGCGCGGTGCCTGGCCGAGCGTCGCCCGGTTCTCGAACGGGTGCTGTCCCTCCGCCCCGAGTGGTACGCCATGGACCGGCGGCGGATCGAGGTCGTGGTGGGTCTCGGCGTTCATTCCCTGATCGCGGTGCCCCTGATGGCACGCGGCCTGGTACTGGGCGTAGTGAGTCTGTGGCGAGTGCGCCATTCGGAGCCTTTCGAGGACGACGATGCCGCGGTGGCCCATGAGTTTTCCTCGCGTGCGGCCGTCTGTATCGACAACGCGCGCCGCTTCACCCAGCAACAGAGCGCCGCTCTGACTCTGCAGCGCAGTCTGCTGCCGGGCACGGTGTCCGACCTGCCGGCCGTAGAGGTGGCCTGCCGGTACCTGCCGGCGAGCGGTGAATCGGGCATCGGTGGTGACTGGTTCGACGTGATCCCGTTGTCGGGGGCCCGAGTCGCCCTCGTCGTGGGAGACGTGGTCGGCCACGGAATCCACGCCGCGGCCTCGATGGGGCGCCTGCGCGCCGCCGTGCGCACCCTGGCCAGCCTCGACCTGGAACCGGACGAGGTGGTGGCCCGGCTGGACGATCTGGTCAGTCTGCTGGCCGCCGAGCTGGAGACCAACGCGGAGGGCAACCAGTCGGCGATCGAACAGATGATCGGGGCCACCTGTGTCTACGCGGTCTACGATCCGGTCTCCCGGCATTGTTCCCTGGCACGCGCCGGCCACCCGGCACCCTTGGTGTCCACGCCGGACGGCCAGGTGACCGTGCTCGACCTGCCCGCGGGTCCACCGCTCGGCCTGGGCGGACTGCCGTTCGAGATGTACCACCTGGACCTCCCTGAGGGCAGCCTGCTCACGCTCTACACCGACGGCCTCCTGGAGGCGTGCAACGGCGACATCGATGCCGCGCTGGAGAACCTGGAGGAATGTCTCGCCCACAGTGCCGGCGCTCTGGAGCGCACGTGCGACGGGGTGGTCGAAGCGCTGGTGCCCGCGGACCGCCGCCCGACCGACGACATCGCGCTGCTCATGGCCCGTACCCGGGTGCTGCCGCCGGAGAACTTCGCCACCTGGCACCTGCCTCTGGAAGCTACCGCCGCTGCCCGCGCCAGGGAGCTGGCCACGGCGAAACTGGCCGAATGGGGGCTGTCGGAAATGGCCTTCACCACCGAGCTGGTCGCCAGCGAGCTCGTCACCAACGCCTACCGGTACGCGGACGGCCCCGTCACCCTGCGCCTCATCCGTACACACTGTCTGACCTGTGAGGTGTCCGACGCCAGCCACACGTCCCCTCACCTCCGAAGGGCGCTCAGCACGGACGAGGGCGGACGCGGGCTCTTCCTGGTCGCGCAGCTCACGGAGCGGTGGGGCACCCGCTACACCCGCGACGGCAAGACAGTCTGGACGGAGCAGCCTCTGCCGCCCTCCTGACCGCCCGCAGCCTCCGCGACTTCCACGACCACGGCCCACCGAGACAGCCGACTGGCCGGCGGACGGGACCGAAGCGACGGCCCCGCCGTAGTTCGCGGGCACGGGCGATGCCGAAGCCGATGGCGAGCGATGGGCGTTGAACGCCTCAACTCGCCCCCGGGGTTGAGAACGGGCGGAGTCGCAGTCCGCAGCGACTTCTCACCGGCCGGGCAGATGTCTGCGAACGTATCCATATGTGGTCAGGCGGCGTAGCCGACGTGTGCCGTCAATCGCCCAGCCTGAGTCGGCCGCTTCAATTCTCGGTCGGAGCTGGTGCGGCGCTGATCCTGCAGTACTCGTTGCAGTACCCGTACGGGATTTTGCTGCCTGACGGGTACTGCTGGTGGTGTCCCTATGTCGTTCACGATGCCCCCGGCGCACTGTTGCGCATCCCCCGACTGTCCGAAGTCCCGACGGGATGAGCGCGTCGGCCGTCGGGTCCGTCGTGGCCGGATTCGGCCTCCGGCTGGGTGCCGGGCAGCCACAGGGCGAGGAGCACGGCGATGGCGGAGAAGCCTGCGGACCACCAGAACGCCAGATGGAACGCGTTGGCCGGCTCGGCGGGATGGGCGGCGAGGGCATGGGCAAGGATCACCGCGAGGACGGCGGTACCGAAAGAACCTCCGAGCTGCTGGGCCGTCCTGGTGAGCACGCTGACGTGCGGGATCTGGTGTCTCTCCAAGCCCATGTAGCCGGCCATCATCACCGGCATGGTGACGGCGCCGAGGCCGAACCCGCGAAGGATCAGCCACAGGGCGAGCAACCACCCGTCGGTGTGCGGTCCTGCCAGGGCGAACGGAACGGATGTGGCGGCGACGATGGCGAAGCCTGACAGAGCGAAGACGCGCGGACCGAATCGGTCGATGTTGCTTCCGACCACCATGCGGGACAAGACGGTGCCCACGCCCTGCGGGACGAGCATGATGCCTGCGGCCAGCGCGGTGCTGCCGCGTACATCCTGGTAGTACAGCGGGATCAGGAGCATCGCCCCGTACAGGGAAAAGCCGGAGAAGAACAGCACCGCGCTGGAAGAGGCGACCGGGCGTTGCCCGAACAGCCGGACCTCGACAAGGGGTTGGCTGTTGCGCAGCGCGTAGCCGGTGAAGGCGGCCAGCAGCGCGACGCCGACCATGAGCGGGACGACGACGTCCGCGTGCGCGAAGCCGGCGGCGGTGCCTGCGTTGGCGAGACCCAGCAGAACGATGGAAATGCCCGGTGCGAGGAGAAGGAGTCCGGGCACGTCCAGCTTCGGTTTGGCGGATGCGCGATCGGCAGGGGTGGGCGCGTCGATGTGCAGATAGCGCACGGCGAGCAGGAGGCCGATGGCGCAGAACGGTACGTTCACCCAGAAAATGAATCGCCAGCTCAGGTGCGTGAGGATGGCGCCACCGATCACCGGACCGAGGACGGGGCCGAGCAGTACCGGCAACGAGACGTAGGCGACGAGCCGCCCGAGCGCCTTGCCGCCCGCTGCCTGGAAGATGAGCGTGGTCATCAGCGGGAGCATGAGGCCGCCGCCGAGACCCTGGACAACTCGCCAGCCGATGAGCGAGCCGACGTTCCACGAGAGGCTGCAGCCCACGGAGCCGACCAGGAAGACGGCCAGCGAGAAGATCCACAGCCGCTTGCCGCCGAACCGCTCGAGACCCCAGGTGCTGAGCGGGACCGCGATGCCAAGTGCCAGCAGATAGCCGGTGGTCACCCACTGGATCGACGTGACCGCGGTGTCCAACTTCGACGCGAGTGAATCCAGGGCGACGCTGACGATGGTGGTGTCGAAGACGACGGCCATGGCGCCGACGATCAGGATCAGGGCGGCCTTGACCACCGCAGGGTCCAGCTTCTCGGCCGCGGGCTTGGCCGGTGGTGCGGACATGCCACACCCCTTCCGTAAGAGAGGTATTAATCTCTTACGGAGAGTAGAGGTGGAGGGTAAGGAATGTAAACCTCTCTTACGCTCGTCGTCGTTATCCTGTCGCCATGGGTGAAGTGGAACAACGCAACCGGCAGCGACGGCGCGGGGAGGAGCTGGAGGCTGCCCTGCTGGAGGCCGCATGGCAGGAACTCGTCGAGGTCGGCTTCGCCAAGCTGACGATGGAGTCGGTCGCGGTTCGGGCCCGGACGGGCGTGGCGGTGCTGTACCGACGCTGGTCCAACAAGACCGACTTGACGATTGCCGCCATCCGCCACTTCCGCCTGACGCACCCCGTCGAAATCCCCGACACCGGGAGCCTGCGCGACGACCTGCTCGCGCTGCTCGAAAATGCGGCCGACGCGCGAATCGGCTTCGTCACCATTGTCAGCGCCGCGTTCGCCGGCCTGCTGGCCGACTCCGGTCTCACCCCCGCCCGGGCCCGCGAGCAGCTCATGGCCGATCGCCCGCTCGCCTCGGACCGGATTTTCGCCCGCGCGCACGAACGGGGCGAGATCGAACTCGACCGTATCCCGCCGGCCGTGCTGGCCCTGCCTTTCGACCTGATGCGTCACGACATGCTGATGACCTACCAGCCGATCCCGCGCGAGCGACTCATCACGATTGTGGACGACCTGTTCATGCCCCTCATCTCCGCCGGCCCAGTTCGCTAGCCCTCCCGGCCGGCAATGTCCCCTCCGGCTCTCACACCGGAACCCTGTGTGCCGCCCGTCATGCAGTCACGCATCCCGGGCGTGATCTCCCCCTGAGCCGTCCACATCCATAGGATCCGCTCCCGCCCAGCCGCCCTCGAGGGGCAGCGCGGTCCACGAAGCCCGGCCAGCAGCAAAGCGATGAGCCGCCAGTGACATGGCCAAGAGGTGCGCCGACTGCTCGCACGGCCAGGAGCGAGCACCAGACAGGCCGAGCTCTCGGCGGGACGGAAGCAGGGAAAGGGTTTCCCGTCCTGTCCCTACTCATCGGTAAAGTAGGTATACACGGCGCCACTGAGACCCCTTCGGAGACCGCGCGTTCGTCGTCCTCGCCAGCTTTCGGGTCGAGGTCGCGCGCCCCCAAGACGGTCCCTTGTCCCTAGTCCAGTGATGGAGGCAATCGGGCTGGGACGCGATGTCGGTCGTCGAACCGGGCACACTCCGCCGCGGCGTCGGCCGGCGGGGCGGGAGCGCTGCGGAGGGTGGCGCGGGCCCAAATGCTGAAGCTGTCGTCAACTTCGTCCGAGATGTGCGGGACAAGCCCTGGGGCGACGTAGAAACGCGTGGGGGCCCACGGTCAGAAGGGGCGCAGCGGCACGGGGTGAAGTCCTTCGAACCGGTCCACCTGCTCTGCGGTATGTCGGCCAGACAGCGCCACCTGGTCGGCGCCCATCGCAGCCCGACCACCACGCCGATGGTGTTCGTCAAAAGCGGAACAAGCTCACCTCGGAACCCTGCCGGCGCACGCATATGGTCCCGGCCCCGGCCCCGGGCCTGAGACCCGGGGCCGGGACCGTCTATCGGCCGGTAACTCCGCGTCGGCCAGGACTTCAGAAGGCGCTGTTGTTGCAGCCCGCGGTGGAGCCGAGGGTGGTGACCTGGGCACCAGGGTTGCCCTCGCCGCCCAGCAGGTTGCCGCCCAGGCCGTTGAGCAGGCCGACCTGGCCGAGGACGTCCAGGTTCAGGTCGTGCGACTTGCAGGAGGAGTGCTGCTTGATGTCGAACCCGTCGCCGTGGCCACCGGCGTGGGCCGTGCCGCCCACGAGTCCGATGCTGCCGATCGCGGCGATCAGGACGGCAACGTTGCGAAGCTTGCGCATTTCATCTCCGATGGAGTGAGTGGGTGCGATCTATGGAAGATCGACTTTTACAATCATGGGAGATTAGTTCGGAATATCCCGAAACGTGCATTGGCGCGCCGGGTCTCATGATCGCGTAGCAGGAGCACCCGAAAGCCGTAGTGCATGCGAACGGACCCGTCCGTGGCCACCGGGCCGGCAGGTGGTGGCCGCCGGTGCTCACGATCCGCACGGCAACAGAGAACAGCCGCAGGCCGCAAGGGCCTTCGGGGCGCAAGCGGGGGGCGCGTCGACGAGGCGGGAAACCGTCGGACCGGAAGCCGCCGGGCCGGACACGCCCGGCTCGGCCCGCGGCACGCCGATGTCGGCCAGGCGGTCTCCGCCGAGCGCTACGGCCAGGGCCGCGTCCAGCGGGATCTTGCCCGGATAGTGCACCGCCCGCTGCTTGCGCCACGGCGTGAGTCCCGCCGGTGTCGCGGGTCCAGGCCGGACCTGCGGACCGCCTCGACCAGCAGCACCGACCGGCCGGCGAGGCCCCCGGAGCCGCCGCCCTCAACCGCGGACACGCGGGGTACGACCCGCTCGCTTTTTCATCCGGAAAGCGCTTCCTCCCTTGCATCTGGCGGGACCCTCGACTGCGCGAGGCAGCAGGGCATCCGGATCACCGGTCTGCCCGACGACCCGAACGCGGATGTCCCCCGGAACAGGCCCTGCAGATCATCCGCGACTTCCTCGCCATCCACTTCCCCCGGCTGGCGCCACCGACAACCTCGGCGTGATTCGCTCATTGGAAGACGTGGCGAGGACGCTTTCGACGACCTGGCCGCCGACCTCGCCGACGGCGATGTGGTGCTGCTGTGCAGGGGCGAGGTGATGGCCCTGCACCTGGGCATCCGCCGGGCCCAGAACGTCTATCGCAACCGGACCCGGCTGCTCGCCCAGGCAGTGGAGGGGCTGCCGGACGCGGCCCGCCGGAGCGGATCAGCAGCGCCCGTGCGCAGGAGCTGGAGTCGGCGTCGTCGACCTGGCGGGACGGGCCGGGCGCGCTCACCGAGCCGCCTCCCGCCGACACCCACCTGCTTGGCGACATGCTCGACCGCATCGGGCGGCAGCTCCAGACGCACCTTGGGAAACCTGCCGGGCCAGGTCAGAACCTCAACTGGACGGCGAAGCCCAGCCTCGTGGCGCCCGTGTACAGCACTTCGTCGTAGCCGGGGATCACTGCGGACAGCAGTTCGGACACCGGGCGGCGTACACGGCCGGCTCCCCGCGCCCATAGGCGAGCACGTATCGCCATCCGTCGTCGCCGCCAGGGCGGGCCGGGCCGTCCGCGGGCAGCTGACCTCGACGGGAGGGCGCTGAGTTCGGGACAGTTACCGTTCCCGGACCGTGTAGGTCACGTGCGTCACCTTTGGGGAGGGCTCCGTGCGGATCGGCTCCAGGGCCACGCGGTCCGCGTCCACGCACTCGAACAGGCGGATTCCGGAGCCGAACAGCACGGGTGACAGCGCGATCGAGAACTCGTCGAGCAGGCCCGCGTTCACGTACTCCAGGATCGTCGCGCCGCCGCCCGCGATGCGGACGTCCCGGTCGCGGGCGGCCTCGCGGGCCTGGTCGAGCGCGGACTCGATGCCGTCGTTGACGAAGTGGAAGGTCGTTCCACCCGGCCGCTCCCAGGGGTCACGCTTCTCGTGCGTCACGACGAAGACCGGCGTGTGGAACGGCGCCTCCTCCGGCCACGCCTGCTCGCCGAGGTCGAACATGCGCTTGCCCATCACGCTCGCGCCGGTGCGCTCGAACGTCTCCCGCGCGATGTCGTTGTCGCGCCCTTCCTCGCCGCCCTCGCCGAGCTTCAGGTTCTCCTGGAAGAACCGCAGCGGGAAGATCCACTGCTGCAGCTCCATCCACTGCGCCATCCAGCGCTGCCCATCCGGGTCATCCATGCGCTCCTCGGGCGCGATGAACCCGTCCAGCGACATCGTCACGCTGAAGAACACCTTTCGGGCCATCAGCCCTCCGCTCCCTTCCGAACGATCTCGGTGACGTAGGCAGCCAGGTTGCTCAGGGTCTGCCGGCCGCCCTCGATCGCGTGGTACTTCTCGACGGCCTCGTCGCGCAGCTCCTTGGTGGGGAACACCGTGTGCATCTCGATCCGGGTCGCCGCGCCGTCGGGCGCGAACGTGAGGACCGACTCGAAGGCGTTCGGGTCGCCGCGGGACTCACCGTGGAGCAACGCGATCCGCTCCGGCGGGGCGATCTCGGTCCAGGAGATCCACTCCTGGTAGTCCGTCCCGTCCGGTCCGTGCATCACGAAGTCCCACTCCCCGCCGACGCGGAACTCGAACGCCCGCGTGGTGGTGGTGAATCCCTCCGGTCCCCACCACCGCGACAGGTGCCGTACCTCGGTGAACGCCTCGAACACCAGCTCCCGTGGGGCACTGATGACCCGGGAGATCACGATCTCGCGGTCGGCCGTCGCTGACTGCGCCGGCGCGTGCCGTCCTGTCGCTGTCATCGGTCATTCCTCCTGACTCGTCTGCTTGAGGTCCTGCACGTACTCGTCCAGCCGGTCGAAGCTCTCGTTCCAGAACCGCTCGAACCCGCCGGTCCACTCGTGGACCGGTCGTAGCCCTCGGGCGTCGAGGCCGTACAGGCGGTGCTTGCCTGCCTTGCGGTCCCGCACCAGCCCGACCTCCCGGAGCACCCGCAGGTGTTTGGACGCCCCCGGCTGGGATATCCCCAACTCCTGGGCCAACTCGGTCACTGGCCGCTCACCCGCCCGCAGCAGCACCAGGATCTCCCGGCGCTGCGGCTCGGCGATCGCGTTGAAGACGTCCGAAGTCGTCGCTGCTCGTGCCATGGATTCCATCGTATTCCGATATCGGCATGCGTCAAGCCGGAGGAATTCAGGGCCTCGCTGTCCCGCAGATCGCCTGGAAGCTTGTCATCCCCTCGGGCAGGAACAAGGGCGAGCACCGCGCAGTCGCCACTGTCTACCGCCTCCTCGCCGAGCCGAAGCGTCCGACGACACCGGCGAGTGAACAGGGCGCCCTTCGATCCGAAAGCTACTGACGGATTACTTGACACCTGGTTCGCCGCTCGTCAACGGCGCCCCGTGTGGGGCTGGATGCGGGGCGGGTGTTCGCGCTCGCGCGGGCGGTGGTGTGTCAGCGAGGGGGAAGACGCGGGTGCGGGTCCGGTCGGCGCGGCTGCACCGGATTTCTGGTAGTGGGGCGTGCCGGGTGGTGGCCCGGGACGCGGTGCACCTCACCGAAGTGGTGCCGGTCGCACAGGCGTTGCGCGGGCTGCACGAGAACCGGGCTGTCTTGGAGCGGGAGTTGGGGAGGGTGCCCATGCGTGTGCACGGGGATCCCGAGCTGGATCTGCGGCTCGCGCTGCTGCCGTACCGCTGGCTCCAGCTCGGCCTGGCGGGGGAGGGCGCCCGGCCCGGTACGCCGACGAGTGGACCGTCGGCTTCGAGGGCGTGACGCCGCTCGCGAGGGAGGTCCGCTCCCTGGGTCGGTCGGGCCGGTGAACTCGCCCGGGCCGCCGTGCTGTTGCCCGAGGAGCGGCCGCATCCGCTGACCGACGGCGTGCTGGGCCCTTGCGGGCCCCGGTACTCGACGAACCCGCAGGTCGTCACCGAAGCCAACAGGCGCCTTGTGGTGGCCAGTGGCCATCGGCCTTCCGCTGCCCGGCACCCGCAACGGCTGCCGGGCCTCCACCGAATCCGGCGTTGAACGGGCCTGTCGGGGAGTTCCGGGCATCGCCGATAGCGGCTGCCGGGGCACCGACTGCTCCTCCAGCAACTGCAGTAACTGGGCTGGCGCGATCACGAGCGGCGGGGCCATCTCACTGCCGGCTTGGGCCAGTTCCTTGATGCCGGGGATTCCGTGTATCGCGGGCGTATCGAAAATCGCATACGCCACCGCAACAGTGTTCCGTCTCCAATGGGGGCATGAACCGCAACGCATCCCTGTCAGCACCGCCCCGTCGCACGCGCGGGATCGTGCTTCTCGGCCTGGCGATCCTCGGCATCGCGAGTGGCGCGTTCGTCGTGCGGCGGCCGCTCATGATGTCCGCTCCGATGTGCATGGCCGGGCGGTGGCACGGCTGCTTCGACACGTTCAACGGTGTGGTGCTCATGACGTTGGTCGCGCTGCCGTTGGCCGTGCTGGTGGTGTGGGCTCTGGCGAGTGTTCGGCGTGCCGCCGGCGTCACATCGGCGTGGGCGTGGCGCAAGTCGCTGGCCGAGGTGGGCATGGTCCTCGGGACGGTGCCGTTCCTGTGGCTGACCATGATGCCGGGCGCCGGGCCGGGCACCGCTCCACGTCGGGTGAGTCTGGTACCGCTGCGGGACCTGGTCACGATGGGGCCGCTCGGGATCGTCGGCAACCTGCTGGTCTTCGCGTCGCTGGGGTTCTTCGCCCCGATGCGTTTCGCGGCGTCGGCCTCCGTGCCGCGGATTTTGGCGCTCGGGGCTGGCTGCTCGGTCCTGGTCGAAACGGCGCAGTACGTCCTGTGGCTGGACCGGGTGTCCTCCGTGGACGACGTACTGGTCAACGCCGCCGGCGCCGTGCTGGCCGCGCTGGCGTCGCGCCGGTGGTGGCGCACCACGGCGCAAGGGCCGTCGGACCAGCCTCGCCCCGCGCCGGCACCGGCAGGCTGAGTCGGGTGTCGCCCGGGGACTGCAGCCCTGCCCGAATCGCTCGGCGGATCCTTGCCATGTCGCCTTCCGTCCCGCCGGGGCCGGTGTGCACATGTCTTTGCATACGTCGGCGATATGTTGTGCTGCTTAGGCTTCGCACATGCGCGTACTGATCGTGGAGGACGAGCCCTACCTGGCCGAAGCCGTCCGTGACGGTCTGCGGCTGGAGGCGATCGCTGCCGACATCGCGGGCGACGGCGACTCCGCCCTGGAACTGCTCAGCGTCAACTCATACGATCTCGCGGTCCTCGACCGAGACATCCCCGGCCCGTCCGGCGACGAGGTCGCCCGGCGCATCGTCGCCTCCGGCAGCGGCATCCCGATCCTCATGCTCACCGCTGCCGACCGGATCGACGACAAGGCTTCCGGGTTCGAGCTCGGCGCCGACGACTACCTCACCAAACCGTTCGAGCTGCGGGAGCTCGTCATGCGGCTGCGGGCGCTCGACCGCAGGCGCGCGCACGCCCGACCCCCGGTCAGGGAGATCGCGGGCGTCCGACTGGACCCCTTCCGTCGGGAGGTCTTCCGCGACGGACGCTACGTCGCGCTCACCCGGAAGCAGTTCGCCGTGCTGGAAGTCCTCGTCGCCGCCGAGGGCGGTGTCGTCAGCGCCGAAGAGCTGCTGGAACGGGCCTGGGACGAGAATGCCGACCCCCTCACCAACGCCGTGCGCATCACCGTCTCCGCACTGCGCAAACGGCTCGGCGAACCATGGATCATCGCCACGGTGCCCGGCGTCGGCTACCGGATCGACACCGGTATGGACATCATCGCCCCCGGTACGGACGCCACCGACCCGGGTAGCACGCATGCATAGACGCCCAGGGCTCAGCGCCCGACTGAAACTCACCCTCAGCTATGCCGGATTCCTCGCCGTCGCCGGCGCTCTCCTGCTGGCCGTGGTGTGGGTGTTCCTGCTGCGCTATGTACCTGACAACTCCCAGGGCCTCCTCGGGGTCTCGCCCAACCGCTACCTCCTTGTGCACACCTTCGCCCCGCCCGCGGCCGTGGCGATGGTCTTCCTGCTCGTGTTCGGCCTTCTGGGGGGATGGGTTCTCGCCGGCCGGATGCTCGCACCGCTCACCCAGATCACGGATGCGGCCCGGATGGCCGGGAGGGGGTCGCTGTCCCACCGGATCCGTATGAAGGGCAGGCAGGACGAATTCCGTGAACTCTCCGACGCGTTCGACTCGATGCTCGAACAGCTCGAGTCCCACGTCGCCGAGCAGCAGAGGTTCGCAGCGAACGCCTCCCACGAACTGCGCACCCCGCTGGCGATCTCGCGGACGCTCCTCGACGTCGCCCGCAAGGACCCGACGGGGGACCGGGGCGAACTCATCGAACGCCTGCACGCGGTCAATACACGGGCGATCGACCTCTCGGAAGCCCTGCTGCTGCTCAGCCGCGGCGACCGCGGGAACTTCACCCGCGAGCCGGTCGACCTGTCCCTCATCGCCGAAGAAGCCGGCGAAACGCTGCTTCCCCTCGCCGAACGACGCCGGATCACGCTCGACGTCACCGGCGGGGCTGCCCTGACCAGCGGCTCCGCGGAGCTCCTGCTGCGGATGGTGACGAACCTCGTCCAGAACGCCATCGTCCACAACCTCCCCGCCGACGGCACCGTGACGGTCCACACCGAGGCGTACGGCGACACGAGCGTGCTGCGGGTCGAGAACACGGGCCGTCCGCTCCCACCGGAACTGGTGCCGACCCTCACCGAACCCTTCCAGCGCGGAACGGAACGCGTGCGCACGGACGAGCACGTCGGCGTCGGCCTCGGCCTGGCCATCGTGCACAGCATCGTCCGCGCCCACGACGGGACCCTCGACCTCGTCCCCCGCCCCACCGGCGGTCTCCTCGTCACGGTCCGGCTTCCCGGCATGCCGTAGGCATCGTCCCCGAGCGGAGCCCCTTCACGACTGGGCCCTTCGAGGTCCTCGACGGCATCCGCGCTGATGCGGGCATGCCGACCACGACGTTCCGCGCTGATCGACATGCCCGAGGCACCTGGCGGGCGCCGCGGGCAGGCTCGCGCGCGGGTCGGCCGGCAAGTGAAGGCCTTGTGGCCGCCGCCCCGGACCGTGGCCGTCGAGCTCGTCCGTCACTTCGGGGGGTCGAAGAGGGGCTGGAGGTCGGTGAGCAGGTGATGGAGTGCGCTGCGGTACAGCTGGGGTCCCACGGAGACCCGGGCCGCACCGATTGCCCGGAGCTCCTCCAGCGACCCGCGGTTCAGCGAAAGACCGGCGTTCACCGGCGCGCCGACCTCGGCGACGACGGCCCGGAGGTCGTCCGGCCCGGCTCCGGGAGGGAACACACAGTCGGCACCGGCCGACCAGTACGCCTCAGCCCTGCTGATCGCATCGGCACGCTTCTGATGTTCGGCCAGAGGCGAGGTGGGGAAGAAGGAGTCGATCCGGGCATTGATGACCAGGGGCACCCCGGTACGGTCGGCGGCTGCGCGCATCCGCGCGATGTAGGCGGCGCGGACATCGACGTCGGTCAGGCCTCCGTTGGCGTGATCACTGTCCTCGATGTTGCAGCCGACGACTCCGATCCCGCTCAGCAGTTCGACCAGCTCTTCCGGCGCCATGCCGTAGCCGGCCTCGGCGTCGACGGTGACCGGCACATCGACAGAGGCTGCGATGCGTCCGGCGACGAACATCATTTCCTCGCTCGGGGCACCCTCGCCGTCGTCGTAGCCCAGAGCGGCGGCGATCGCGTTGCTCGCGGTCGCGACCACCGGGAAGCCCGCGTCGACGACGGTACGGGCGCTGCCGACGTCCCAGGCGTTCGGCAGCACCAGCGGAGCGCC
Source organism: Streptomyces sp. NPDC005784 (assembly GCF_042871525.1). NCBI lineage: Bacteria > Bacillati > Actinomycetota > Actinomycetes > Kitasatosporales > Streptomycetaceae > Streptomyces > Streptomyces sp. NPDC005784. The sequence goes on along the minus strand of NZ_JBIAIQ010000048.1, from coordinate 30,265 downwards.
CGGGATGTGCAGGGAACGAAGCAGCTCGGCCTTCTCGGCCTGATCGGACAAAGAGTCGGCTTGGTCGGACATGGCGGCCTCAGTCGACCAGTGCGCCGGCGGACAGATTGGCGACGGTGCCCGTCATGGCTCCAGCTCGATCTGAAGCCAGGAACGCGGCCGTCTCCGCGATTTCGGAGAGCGTGGGCAGCCTCTTCAGCAGCGTCCCCTGCACCATCCCCCCACCTTCGAGCATTTCCTGGACCGACTGCCCGCCCGCTGCCGCCATGTGCTTGAAAAGGTCCTTGGTGTAGGAACCCGCTGCCGGCGCGTCGACGACGGCGTGTGGACGGATGCAGATCACCCGGATGTTGCTGGGTGCCAGTTCCGCGGCCAGGACCCGCGAGAAGGCCTCCTTGCCGGCCGCGCTCACGCTGTGCCCCAAGATGCCGCCTACGGCCAGTTTGGAACCCGGCTCGGACAACGTCAGGATGACGCCGGGACGTTCGCGACCCATGTGCTGTGCCACAGCTTTGCTTGTGATGAACAGCGACCGCAGAAAGCCGTCGATCGGCCGCATGAACTCCTCCAGCGAGAGGTCCGCCAGCACCGTCCCCTGGTCGTGCATGACACTCACGGCGTTGAGGGCGATGTCGATGCTGCCGGCCGTCGCCGCGACGGCATCGGCGTGCTTTTCGACCGCCTGTTGATCGAGGACGTCAACTTCAGCGGTCTCGACCGTTCCGCCCGTGGCGGCGATATCTCGCGCCACGGCGTCGAGCTTCGCCTGCGTCCGCCCGGCGATGAAGACGCTCGCGCCTTCACGGGCGAACACCCGCGCGATCGCGCCGCCGATGGCGCCCCCGCCTCCATAGATCACGGCGTTCTTGCCGCCAAGCAATGCACTCATGAGAGTCCTCCCAAGGTGATTGAGCGCCGGAGATCTCTTCCGGCGGCCTGTTGATCAGTCGTGTTTCTGGCGCTGGATCTGTTCTGCGATGCGCTTGATGCGGTTCAGTCGCGCATCCCAGTTCTTGCCCACTTCATTCAGTTGCCGGACGGCCCGGCTGAGCTGCGCCTCGTCGACTTCGTAGCGCCGTTCGCGGCCCATCGGTGTCGAGTGCACGAGCCCCGCGCGATCGAGGACGCCCAGGTGCTTGGTGACCGCCTGGCGCGAGATCGGCAGACGATCGCTCAGGCTGGTCGGCGTACCGACTCCCTCCGCGAGCAGCAGGTCGAGCAGGCGGCGCCTGCTCGGGTCGCCTATCGCCGACCAGAGTTCGTCGTCGAAGGCGACGGTCATTGCGTCACCACGGAAGGGGCGTAGCTCCGCAGCCTGGGCAGGAACATGTCCCAGCCGCGCTCGTGGTCCTGGAAGGCATCCTCGAGCACCGCGGCCTCCCAGCCCTTCTCCCGCCAGCCGCTCTCGGTCAGGCGCAGAATCGTGCCGTCGCCGGAGGGCTCGAGCTCGAAGGTGACCAGGAGGGAGTTGTCCGCGTCGGGCAGCCGGCCATCGGGAGCGACCCAGCGGAACGTGAACTTGCGGGGCGGATCCACGTCGACCACCGTGATCGCTTCGACCGCGGCGCGGTCGCCCCACACCAGTTCACCGACCGCGCCCGGCGTGGGCTCGAACGACGCGTCGTCGGACCACCACATCCTGATGTGCTCGGGACGACTCACCACGTCGAACACGATCTCCGGTGTCGCGTCGATGTGGATCTCGCGTTCCAGCTTTCCGAACTCCACTACGGACCTCCAATAAGCAACCATCGGTTGCGTATGACCCTAGTGATCGTGCCGACGATCCGCAACCTTGTGTTGCGTAACGACCGTGGAGGGCGGCGCAGGCGAGATTCGTCCACGTCTGCCGCGAGCGGTTGTGGGTGAAGGGGCGGCGGCCGTGCTGCGGTGCGGATCGCTCGGGCGCGACGGCAGTCAGCAGTCGGTCTGCCCTCAGGAGGGTCAGCGCCGGTAGATGCGGGCGGACCCTGCCCACGCCTGTCAGTGGGCACCGCGGACATGGACATGTCTCCATGCCATGGGCAACGGAGGACTGCGAACACGCCAGGGCATGGGTCATCGAGCCGCGTTCAGCGACCCCGCCCGGTCATTGGTATGTGACACCTAGTTCGAGACCCGGGCGTCCCGGCCGCCGGACCGTGGACCCAGTGATCCGAACTCAGCGCACGCCCTGGCGGGGTCGGGGTTCGTGGAGACGGACGGTCATGCTCACCGTCACGTCGTCTCCTGCCGAGAGGCCGCTCGGCCTGCGCACGGCGACCTTGAGCGGTAGCAGGTAACCGCTGTCCTTGGGGAAGAGCGACGTCCGGAAGGCGACCTCGCCGATCCGGGCCTCGACCGGGATCACGCCCCAGCCGTACGTGGCCATTGCGGCCACCTCGCGGATGTCGGAGGACTCCTCGTCCGGCACACGAACGAAGTAGTACGGCGACGGTCCGCGCCATTCGATCACCGGGCCGGAAAAGACAAACTCCATGAGGCGCGTTCCTTCCTCGATGGCGGCCAAGATACGCGATCGACCCGGCGAAGGTCTCCGGTCTCCCACCCCTCGACGAAGTAAGCGTACGGCGCCACCGAGACTGCCTCCGAGACCGCGCGTTCGTCGTCATCGTCGGCTTCGGGGGCGAGGTCACCGGCCCAGCGTGAGTCCATGGACCATACGGAGAAGCCGGCGTGGAAGTCGTGGCCGATGTCCTCAGGCGACTTATGAATTCAGCTGGACCTGCGCATGAGCTGCACCTGCCTGGTCGGGAGTTGAGGTGCCGACTCAGTCCTGCGGAGCCGCGGCAAGCACCGCGCGGCAGTCCGACCAGGCAGGTTGGCTCAGCAGGGGCTGGAATCGGGTGAACAGAGCGAGGAGTTCGGCTCCCCACCTCTCGCGGAAGACGGAGTCGGTACGGGCAAGGTCGAGTTCGTTGGCGGCGGACAGCTCGGCGAAGTCCCGTCGAAGGTGCGGCTCCGGAGTGTGGAGTTGGCCGGTGAACCGATTCCGAAATGCTCCGTCGGCATTCGCGAGCGTCGGATACGTGGCCCTGCGGTCACATGACGCGTAGAGATACACGAGGGTTTCCGCCTCGGCACCGATCACCTCCGCAAGTTCGGTGCGGCTGTCCGGGGACAGCAAGGCGGTGGGGAAGCCGTCGGTACCGTAGAAAGCGTGACACAGACCCGCGACCTGGAGAGCGGGACGGGCGCCCCATGCAGCGAGTTGCCCCTGGACGCGCTGGAGGTGGGCGAGGAGAGTGCCGCCCGGGTGAGCGATGTCCGCAGCACCGAGTCTGCGCAGAAGGGCGACGGCCTGGTCGGCAGGGGCGGGAGAAGCGGGCACAGGGCGGTGTCCTTCCGTCTCATGTGGTTGGCACCCGTCCGCGCCTTCGCCTGCGGTCCGGACCCCGGGAAGACACTTGGACGGGCTGTCGTCCGGGCTCTGCACCGATCATCGTGGTCCCCATAACTCCGGTCAATCCCATGGATTTCCAGCACTGTCCAAGCTGCAGCTTGGGGCTGTGACGGGGCAGGCCGGCTCGGCTCTCCGTGGAGTGGGTTCCAGGCGGCCGTTGTCCTGTCCTCGGTGCCGGGAAGGGAGCTGTGCCGTCGGGCGTCGACCTTGCTCATGAAAGACGACACCGTCTAAGCCCCCTGCCAGGGGAGAGCGGGTACGTACGCTGAGGTGTTGTGCCAGTAGTCCCGGGTTTCCACGGCGAGACCCGTCGCGTCGAAGCGGACGAAGACGCAGCCCGCGAGTGTCGACGGGCGGCCGTCCTCCTCCGCCAGGACGCGGAACTCGGCGGCGGCGCGGCCGTCCTGGCCGATCATGGGTTCGGAGAAGCGGACATCGGTCGTGGTCTCGGACGCGAAGGACCAGCGGATGTACGCGGCGAGCTCGTCCCGGCCACGGTGGGGCTCCCGGAACGGCATGGAGCGGTGGACGCACGCGTCCGAGTACAGCTCCAGGATCGCCTCGACGTCATGGGCCGCCCAGGCCCGCTCCCACACTCGTACGAAGCGTCGTGCCGCTGTGGTCGTGTCCATCCCGGGCCTCACACGCGGGCGGGCAGCCAGCGCAACTGCGCGGCCTGCTGGTAGGGGCCGCCGCCCTCGTGGTCGTTGTAGTCGTACACCTCGATCTGCTTCTCCTCGTTCGCCCAGGCGTTGAAGGCCGCGAAGACCGTCGACGGGGGGCAGGTCTGGTCCTCCAGCGCCGCGGAGAACAGGGCGGGAGCCCGGCCGCGTGCGGCGAAGTGCACCCCGTCGAAGTAGGAGAGGGTGCGCTGCACCTGTTCGGTGCGGCCGCGGTGGGTCTTGAGATAGTTGCCGATCTCCCGGTAGGGAGCGCGGTCCGTGAGCACCGTGGCGCGCGGGAAGTCGCAAAGGAACGGCACGTCGGGGGCGATCGCCGCCAGGTCGGGCACCAGACCGCCGACCGCGATGGTGATGCCGCCGCCCTGGCTCCCGCCGAGTGCCGCGACGCGCGCCGCGTCGACCAGGGGATGCGAGCGGGCCGCCTCCACGGCGCGTACCGCGTCCGTGAACAGCCGCCGGTAGTAGTAGGTTTCGGGCTCCTCGATCCCCCGCGTCATGAAACCGGGGAAGGCGGGCGCGCTGCCCACCGGGTCCGGGGTGTCGCCGCCGCCCCAGCCGCTCGCCTGGCCGCGCGTGTCCATCACGAAGTGCGCGAAGCCGGCCGAGGCCCACAGCAGATGCGTGTGCGGGAGCCCGCGGCCGCCGCCGTATCCGATGAACTCGACGACCGTGGGCAGCGGCGAGTTCGCCCGAGCAGGCACGGTCAGCCAGCCCTTGACCGGATGCCCGCCGAACCCGGCGAACGTGACGTCGTGGACCGTGACGGTCTTCAACAGGGTCTCGACCGGCTCGAAGCGGGCGGAGAGGTCGTACCCACGGGCCTCCTGGAGCGTCTTGGCCCAGAACGTGTCGAAGTCCTCGGGCTCGGCGGACGCGCTGCGGTAGGTGCGGAGTTCGTCGAGAGGGAGGTCGAACAGGGCCATCAAGGACCACCTTTCGGCATACGGCTGCGGTGATCACACGGTACGTCCGCCCTCGGGGGCCCGCCACGGCCGCGCCGAGAACGAAGACATTCTCGGCGCCGCCGTCCGGCTGCCCGCTTCCCCTCCGGGAAGTCGCCCGCAGGCTCGTTCTGCTGTGCACGGGCCCCGGCTCACGGGTGCCCGTCAGGCCGTGCGCCGGGTCCACTCCGGTTCCGTCCGCGCCCAGTCGCGCTCCCACTGGACCAGCCGACGGCGCCCCAGGGCCCGGCGTACGCAGAGGTGCGCGACGAACACGACGAAGACAGCGCCTGCGGTGGTGAAGACGCCCATGGCCAGGGCGCGTTGACGGATCACCGCAATGCTCGACGGCGGACGTACGATCGCTCCCCGGGCATCGGTCCACACATCGAGGCGCGTACCGGCCCGCGTGCCCGAGGGCACGCGCGCCAGACCGGTCCGCACCGTCCCGTCGGACCCCGTCCAACGAACCGGCGCGCGGAAGGAACGCAGGCTGCCGCCCGGCGTCGTGGGTACGGCCGTCGGCGCGTCCTCCACGAGCACGGCACGGACATGGTGCTGGGCGGCACGCTGCGCCGCCGCGTGCTCCCGTGTGCCGTCGTACGTCCACCATGCCGCTCCCGCCCCGGCGAGCGGCGCGCCGACGAACAGCAGAACGCCGACGGCCAGCGCCCACCATGCCTCGACGACGTCGGAGCGGCGCCGCAGCGGATTGCGGCGCCAACGCCAGCCGCGTACCCGAATTCGCATGTCCCCTCCTCACCTCCACGCGCCGCGCGGGCACCCGGACGTTCTCGGCGCCCGGCGCCTTGCGGCCCCGGGCGTCGAACACCCCGCCGTACGCGCTCGGTTCGCCTCGCCAGGTATGCCGGACGAGGCGGCAGCGGTTCCATCGCCGTCCCGAGCCGACTCCGGCGCCGTACGACTGATCCCCGCCCGCCGTGGAACCCGGGAACCCTGGAACCCGCGAACCGTGCACCACCGCGTCGGCGAACAGGAGCTCCGATGGCGAAACACCGGCCGTCCCCGCCCATGACACCCGGGCGCACCCCGACTGCCCCGACATCGGCCGGATACACCCGCCCGCCGAAATCCCCGGCGGCGCCGTGCGCGAAAGCACCACGGCATCGGCAATCCCAGCCCCGAAAGGCATAGGTCATGAACTCCGGCACCACCATCACCGCAGGAATCGACGGCTCGCGCGCCAGTCTGGACGCCGCGGACTGGGCGGCCCGCGAGGCCGGACGGCGCCGCCTCCCGCTGCGTCTGCTGCACGCGGGCACACGGCACCGCGTCTTGGCGCGCGTTCCGGATGTCGACGTACCCGCCGGGTGCACCAGGTCGACGCTCGACCGGGCGGCGATCCAACTGTCGTACGCACACCCGGCGTTGAAGATCGTGGCAGGCGACACAGAGACGCCCGCGGTACCCGCACTGCTCGCGGCGGCCGCCGACTCCGAGATCCTCGTCGTCGGCTCCCGCGGCCGCACCGGCCACACCGCTCCGGCCGGCTTCCTGGCCGGCTCCGTCGCCCTGGCCGTCACGGCCGGCGCGACATGCCCGGTCGTCCTCGTCCACGCGGGCGAACGGATATCCACCCCCGGCGGCACACCACCGAGCGCCGCGCCCTACCGTCCCGTGGTGCTCGGCCTCGACCTTGAGCACCCCGCCGACGACCTGATCGGCTACGCCTTCGACACCGCCGCGGTCCGCTCGGCACCGCTCATCGTGGTGCACGCCTGGACCCCGCCCCCACTCGACGATCGCGCGGCCGCCGTCCCGTCGCCCGGCGGCGCGCACGACCCGGAGACCGGCCGAAGGCGTGCCCTGACCGGCACGCTGCGGCCCTGGCGCCACAAGTTCCCGGACACCCCGGTCTCGGAGCGGGTCGTCCACGGCCGACCCGGAGACCAGCTGCTGACGGCCTCCACCGGCGCCGGTCTGCTGATCGTCGGTCGCCGCGCGGCCGAGGGCCCGGGCCGCGCCGCGCTGGCCGTCATCCGCCAGGTGACGTGCCCGGTCGTCGTGGTGCCGCACGGCTGACGCCGCTCCCGCACCTTTCCGGCGCCCCCGGGGTCCCGGGGCTCCCCTCCCGGGACACGCGTCGGCCGAAGCGCCCGAAGTGGCTCGGCCCGGCCGCCGGCGGCTACGCGAACCCCGTTGGACCCTGGCGGACCCCGTGGAGCCCGGCGGGAATTGCCAGACAGCCCTAGCCGAACCGCTCGATCCGAATCCGGTCCACCGGCTGTCCCGCCTCCACCAGCAACCGGGAGGCGTGCTCGGCGAATCCGTTGGACCCGCAGATGTAGGCCTCCCACCCGCCGGGCGGCTGCTCGGCCAGGAGGGGCGCCACATGTGCGGCGGCCATACGTCCGACGCGCACACCGTCCGGGGCGGTGCGCGTGAACACGGCTGTGGTCTCGTCGCCGTACTCCCGTGCGTAGATGAGCTCTTCGGGGCTCCGCGCGGAGACGAGAAGGCGCAGCGAAGTGTCCAGGTCCCGTGCGCGGTGGTGCCGCAGCATCGACATCAGCGGTACGACACCGGAGCCGGCGCCGACGAGCAGCGCGGGCCGGTCCCCGGGCCAGGCGAAGAAGCCGCTGAGCGGACCCCGGACCTTGACCGAGTCGCCGGGCCGGGCAACGGTGTGGAACCAGCCGGAGACCTCACCGCCGTCGACATGGTCCAGGGTCAGTTCGATGTGACCGGTGTCGTCGGGCGAGGACGCGATGGAGTAGTGGCGCTGAGCCACGTACCCGTCCCCGGCGGTGAGCCGCAGCATCAGATGCTGGCCGGGCAGATGACCCTCCCACGCGGGCACGGCGAACCGGAAGGTCGCCGCGTGGGGGGTCTCGTGGCGGATCTCGGTGAGCGTGGCGGTCTGCCAGGTGGTGGCCGTCTGCGTGCTCACCGCGATGCGGCCGGGCACGGCGAACCGTGTCGGCGGGACGAATATCTCGGTCGTGGTCTCAGTCACCGGAGTAGCGCTGCTCTTCCCAGGGGTTGCCGCGGGCGTGGTAGCCGTTCTGTTCCCAGAAGCCCGGCTCGTCGTGGTCGAGGATCCGGATGCCCGCGATCCACTTGGCGCTCTTCCAGAAGTACAGATGGGGCACGATCAGCCGTGCCGGGCCACCGTGTTCGGCCGGCAGCGGTGCGCCGTCGTAGTCCCACACGATCCAGGCGCGACCGCCGGTGAGGTCGGCCAGCGGGAGGTTCGCGCTGTACCCGGTGTGCGCGTACGCGACCGCGTGGGTGGCCGCCGGGTCCGGTCGTACGGCCTCCAGGAACGCGTCCAGCGACACACCCCCGAACCGCACCCCGAACTTCGACCAGCTCGTCACGCAGTGGATGTCGCCCTCGTAGGCCGAGGCGGGCAGCGCGTGCGCCTGCTCCCAGTCCCAGGTGCGCGGCTCGGCCACCAGGCCGTCGATCCGCAGGGTCCAGTCGGCGGGCGCCAGGTCCGGGGTGACCTCGGCGGACAGGACGGGCCAGTCGTCGCCCGCGTCGTACTGGCCGGGCGGCAGTCCCGAGTTGTGGGCGCGCGGGCGCCCGGTGAAGCCTCGCGTGACGTTCATACGGGTGGTGCCTCCAGGACCGCCGGGGGCGGCGGCCCGCGGATCGAGCGTGATCGGCGCGAACGCGCGGGTCGGTGACCCGGGCACGCACCGGTGCTGAGCCATTCAACGGTACGCGCATGTGGACCGTGCTCCGAGCCGGTGAGGGGCGCTGATCATTGCGGACGCATGAACTCTCCCGGCGCCCGGGAATAGCCGTGCCCCGATCTTCCTTGCTGCTGGAGTCGAGTCCGATGGCCCGTACATGTACAACCGGTGAGCGGGGCCGCGACGACCGGTGACGACAGCGAAGGAGAGTGAGGGAGCAGATGGCCGAGGCGTATGTCTTCACAGGGTCCGGGGGCCCGGACGGACAGGAGAACCCTTCCGGCCGTCATCCCCTCGACAACCCGGCCCTCGGCTCCCTCACCGGGCCCCACGCCCACTTCGCCGAACGGCGCGGACGGGTCCTGCGCTACCCGGTGGACGTGTCTCCGTGGCTGGCGCTGCCCGACGACCCCGACGCCGGTGACTGGGCGGATCTCGCCGCACTGGTGGGCCCCGGGGGCGAAGCGCCGCTGGCCGGATTCGGCGGGCGGACCCCGGACGGCTGGGAGGTGATCTTCAGCCTCGAGGGCGTCCAGCTCGTGGACGACGGACTCGCCGCGGCGCCGGACGCCGAGGCGGTGGTGCTCGGCCCCGCGGACGTGCCGGACATGCTCGACCTGGTCGAACGGACCCGGCCGGGCCCCTTCTTGTCGCGCACCGTCGAGCTCGGCACGTATCTCGGGATCCGCCGGAACGGCGCCCTGATCGCCATGGCGGGCGAGCGGCTCCATCCGCCGGGCTGGACCGAGATCAGCGCGGTCTGCACGGACCCCGCCCACCGGGGCGAGGGCCTGGCCACGCGCCTGATCCTGGCCGTCGCGCACGGCATCCGTGAACGCGGTGAGACCCCGTTCCTGCACACCGCCGCGGGCAACACCGGCGCCATCCGTCTCTATGAGTCGCTGGGTTTCCGGCTGCGCCGCACGACCCGCTTCATGGCCGCGCGAGTGCCCGAGCACCTGGGCGACGGCCGGACCATGAGCGTGGGGTGACAACGTGCGCGGCGAATGGACGACCTCAGGCCGCCGTGGGATGACACCGCGCCGCTGAGCCGCAGGAGGCCGCGGGTGCGTCGGTCGGTGCCCGAGCCGCGGGGACGTCGGTCAGTCCCTCAGTGGCCTCGCTTCCGGTTTCTCCGTGGTGGTGCCGGTGGGGGTGGCCGTGGTGTTGTAGCGCAGCAGATACGAGGCGAAGCGGGCGAGGTCTTCGTCCGACCAGCCCGTGAGCCGCTCGCGGAAAGCCACCCGGCGGCTGCGGGTCACCTGGGCCAGGATCTCCGTGCCCGCGACCGTCGGATGCAGCACCTGGACACGGTGGTCCTCGGGATCCGTCCGCCGTTCGATCAGCCCGGCCCGCTCCAGTGCCGCGACCTGGCGGCTCACCGTGGACTTGTCCAGCGCGTAGTGCGCGGCGAGGTCCGTGGCCCGGCAGCCGCCGACCTCCTCCAGATGACCGAGCAGGGTGTACGAGACCAGGGACAGCTCGGGATGCATGCGCCCCGCCAAGGCGCGGGCCCGCCGGGCGAACACGGTCATCTCCCGCTGGATGATCTCCACGGCCGCGCCGGCCGTCACCCCGTCGGCCGGTGTTCCGGTGGTGACAGCGCGCTCTCCGGACCCTTCGGATGTCATCACGGGACCTCTCTTCCTTCCCTGGTTGCATAGTACAACTCGGCGGGGGAGGGGAGAGGGCTGCGCAGGTCGACCAAAGGGGATTCGATGGTCGCAGGCCCGCGCCCGTCGGCTGATCGTTCCTGTAATGTGGCCGCTCCGGCCGTGGACCGTCTCGGCCGATGAGTTGCCGAGGAGGTGAGACCCATTACCGCTGTGTCAGGTCGGGTGCTCTCCTCTCCGAGCAACGTGGTCACCGTCTCCAGGTGACCGTGGGAGCGCCCTTCGGCTCGTCGAAAGGCTCTCGGCTTCATGCCTCCTCTCTCTCCTGATGTTCCTGACGCGGCAGACCCCTTGGTCGCCGCGCTCCGCTCCGCCGGTTGTGTCTTCGCCGAGGAAGAGGCGGAGTTGATCCTCTCCGCCGCCCGCACCCCGGACGAGGCCGCCGCGATGGTGGACCGGCGTGTCGCGGGGCTGCCCCTCGAACACGTCCTCGGCTGGGCGGAGTTCCACGGGCTGCGCATCACCCTCGACCCCGGCGTCTTCGTGCCGCGCCGCCGCACCGAGTTCCTCGTCGAGCAGGCCGTCGCGCTCGCGCGCGAAGCGTCCGTCGTGGTGGACCTGTGCTGCGGCTCGGGCGCGGTCGGCGCCGCGCTGGCCGCGTCCCTCGGCGGGCCCGAACTGCACGCCGCCGACATCGACCCGGCCGCGGTGCGCTGCGCCCGCCGCAATGTCGCGCCGTTCGCCGGCCAGGTCCACGAGGGGGACCTCTTCGCCGCGCTGCCCGCCACCCTGCGCGGCCGCGTCGACGTCCTGGCCGCCAACGTGCCCTACGTCCCGACCGACGAGGTCGGCCTGCTGCCGTCGGAGGCCCGGGACCACGAACCCCTCGTCGCACTCGACGGCGGCGTGGACGGACTCGACCTCGTGCGCCGGGTCGCCGCCGAGGCGCCGCGCTGGCTGGCCCGCGGAGGCTGCCTCCTCGTCGAGACGAGCGAGCGCCAGGCGTCCACGGCCGTCGAGGCCTTCGCCCGCGGCGGACTGATCGCGCGGCTGGCCGCCTCGGAGGAGAGGTACGCCAACGTGGTGATCGGCGTGAAGCCCTGACCGGGCGGGCCGACGCCGACGACATGCCGCGTTCGGACCCTGATCGGCCGATTGTCCCGCCCCGCGGGCCACACTCTGGCTGACCGCAGTTGCCAGAGGGAGGCCCGGACGTGAGCAGTGCCCCCGAGAAGTTCGACGCATGGGACATCAAGGAGTCTGGGCCCGCCGACGCGGGCGCCAGGGTGCTGCTGCTGCCCGGCGGGATGTGCAGTACCGCGTTCTACGACGACCTGATGGCCGCACCGCCGCTCGCCACCGCGCCGGTGCGGCTGGTGGCCGCGACCCTCCCGGGGCACGCGGGCACCACGCCGCCGCGCGATCTCTCCATGGAGAACTACGCGGCGCTTGCGGGCGCCCTGGCCGCCGAGCGGCGCTGTGACGTCGTGGTCGGGCACAGCATCGGTGCCAATGTCGCCCTGGAGATGGCGGCCGACCGACACTTCGGCGGCCCCGTCGTCCTGCTCTCCCCGGCGTTCTCGGCATCAGACGAGGACAAGGCGCTGGCGATCGCCAACAGCCTCGGGCGGGTACCGGGCGTCGGGATGCTGGCCTGGGCGGGCCTGCTCAAGCTGGCGCCCCGGGTCATGGTGAGCAATCTGCCACCGGCCCGCCGCGAAGCGCTGACCGCCGAGTTCGAGAAGAACGATCCGGCGTTCTGCCGCCAGGTGATCCGACACTACTTCGACTATCTGGACCGGTACGGGGACCTGGTCTCCCGGCTCCGTGACTCGGGCGTGCCCGCCTGGGTCGTGCGCGGCGACCACGACGACGTCGGCCTGTCGGAGGAGGAGCGGGCCGGACTCGAGGCCAGCCCGAACGTGACGATGGTCTCGGTACCCGACGCGGGCCATCTGGTGATGGTCGACCAGCCCGTGGCGGTGGCCGAACTCGTGTCCCGGGTGGCTCTCGGCTGAACCTTGCTCGGGCACTGCGCCGAGCCTCCGGTCCTGCTCCGAGCCTCCGGCCTGTGTGGAGCCTCGTTCCGGTCCTGCGCGGAGCCGTGCTCCGGTCCTGCGCGGAGCCCTGCTCCGGCCCTGAGTCGACGCTTCCTCCGCACGCGCCGAGTGATCCTCCGGCCCCGCGCGAGCGATCCTCAGTCTCCGTGCCGAGTGATCCTCCTCATTGTGCAACTAGTTGCACAATGCCTGGCCGGTCGTCTAAAACAGACGTACGACACCGCGCACGGAGGGCCCGATGAGCCGTTACCCGCATCTGCTGAACCCGCTCGACCTGGGCTTCACAACCCTGCCCAACCGCGTGCTCATGGGCTCCATGCACGTTGGCCTGGAGGAGGCCGAGCGCGGCTTCGAGCGCATGGCGGAGTTCTACGCCGCCCGCGCACGAGGCGGCGTCGGCCTGATCGTCACCGGCGGCATCGCGCCCAACGACGCCGGACGGCCGTACGAGGGCGGCGCGAAGCTGACCACCGAGGCCGAGGCCGAGCAGCATGCCGGGATCACCGCCGCGGTGCACCGCGAGGGCGGGAAGATCGCGATGCAGATCCTGCACTTCGGCCGGTACGCCTACCACCAGGACCTGGTAGCCCCCAGCGCGCTGCAGGCGCCGATCAGCCCCTTCCCGCCGCACGCGCTCAGCGACGCCGAGATCGAGCAGACCATCGACGACTACGCGCGCGCCGCCCGGCTCGCCCGGCAGGCGGGCTACGACGGCGTCGAGATCATGGGCTCCGAGGGCTACCTCATCAACGAGTTCATCGCCCTGCAGACCAACCGGCGCGACGACCGCTGGGGCGGCTCGTACGAGAACCGGATGCGCTTCCCCGTCGAGATCGTCCGCCGCGTACGTGAGGCCGTCGGTGACGACTTCATCATCATCTACCGCCTGTCGATGCTCGACCTCGTGCCCGGCGGCTCCTCGCTCGACGAGGTCATCACCCTCGCCCGGGCCGTCGAGGCCGCCGGAGCGACGATCATCAACACCGGCATAGGCTGGCACGAGGCCCGTATCCCCACGATCGCGACCTCGGTGCCGCGCGGCGCGTACGCCTGGGTGACCAAGAAGGTCATGGGCTCCGTCTCGATCCCGCTGGTGACCACCAACCGCATCAACACCCCGGAGATCGCCGAGCAGTTGCTCGCCGACGGTCACGCCGACATGGTCTCGCTCGCCCGGCCGATGCTCGCCGACCCCGACTTCGTCGCCAAGGCCGAAGCCGGACGCCCGGAGGCCATCAACACCTGCATCGGGTGCAACCAGGCCTGCCTCGACCACACCTTCAGCGGCAAGATCACCTCCTGTCTGGTCAACCCGCGCGCCTGCCACGAGACGGAGCTGGTCCTCGCGCCGACCCGGCTGCGCAAGACCGTCGCCGTCGTGGGCGCCGGGCCCGCCGGACTCGCCTGTGCCGTCAGCGCCGCCGAACGCGGCCACGACGTCACCCTCTTCGACGCCGCGGGCGACATAGGCGGCCAGCTCAACGTGGCCCGCAAGGTCCCCGGCAAGCAGGAGTTCGACGAGACGATCCGCTACTTCCGTACGCAGCTCGAACTGCACGGCGTGGACGTCCGGTTGAACACCCGGGCCACCGTGGACACCCTGGAGGCGTACGACGAGGTCGTCGTCGCCACCGGCGTCAGCCCGCGCACCCCGGAGATCCCGGGCGTCGACCACCCGAGCGTCGTCGGCTACCTGGACGTGCTGCGTGACGGAGCGCCGGTCGGCGACCGCGTCGCCATCCTCGGCGCCGGCGGCATCGGCTTCGACGTCGCCGAATTCCTCACCGACAGCGGCGACAAGGCGAGCGAGGACCCGGAGACGTACTTCCGCAACTGGGGCGTCGACATGGACTACCGGACGCCCGGCGGTCTCGGCGCACCCGAACGACCCGCCCCGCCGCGCACCGTGCACCTCCTCCAGCGCAAGGCGTCCAAGGTCGGAGCCGGACTCGGCAAGACCACCGGCTGGATCCACCGCACCGAGCTCAAGCACCGGGGCGTCACCATGGTCCCTGGAGTCCAGTACGACCGGATCGACGACGCGGGACTGCACGTCACCGTCGACGGGCACAGCCAGGTCCTGGAGGTCGACACGATCGTGCTGTGCACCGGCCAGGATCCGCGCCGCGACCTGTACGACGCGCTGCGCGCCACCGGCCGGGGCGTCCACCTCATCGGCGGCGCCGACGTGGCCGCCGAGCTGGACGCCAAGCGGGCCATCAAGCAGGGCACCGAACTGGCGGCGGCGCTCTAGGCCATTGCAGGAAACGAACCGCGGGAGGGCTGTCGCGGTGTCCGGCCGACCATGGCCGGGCACCGGGCAGCGCCCGCGGCCCTCCCTAGGATGACCTCATGTCACTCCCGCACGCGATCCTCACCGCCCTGCTCGAGAAGCCCTCGTCCGGCCTCGAACTGACCCGGCGGTTCGACAAGTCGATCGGCTACTTCTGGTCGGCGACGCATCAGCAGATCTATCGCGAGCTGGGAAAACTGGAGGCCGAGGGGTACATCCGGGCACTTCCGTCGGAGCAGCAGTCCCGAGGCCAGAAGAAGAGGTACGAAGTCCTGTCCGCGGGCCGCGCCGAACTCGCGCGCTGGACCGCCACCTCGCAGGACCCGAAGCCGCTGCGCGACACCATGCTGTTGCGCCTGCGCGCCGCGGCCGTCGTCGGCACCGAGGGTGTCGAGGCGGACCTGCGCCGCCATCTCGACCTCCACCGGCGACAGTTGGCCGAGTACGAGGAGATCCAGGACCGGGACTTCCCGCCGGAGAAGAGCACCCCCGAAGACCGTCTGCGCCACCTCGTGCTGCGCGCCGGTATCGACCTGGAGACTTTCTGGACCCAGTGGCTGACCCACGCCCTGGCGGAGTTCGAGAACATGCCGGGCAGCCCTTAGGCGGCCGTCCGTGACCGGAGTCGACGGAACGGCCGCCTGTTGCGACGGACTTCGGATCAGAGCCGGTGGGGCTTGGACCGGCGGCGCAGGAACCACGCCGCCGCCACCGTGCCGGTCACGACCAGGGCCGCGCCGCCCACGACCGTGGCCGTGCCGTAGTCCTTCACGGCCCCGCCGAGCCCACCCATGACACCGCGCGACGGCGAAGGTGAGACCGTCGTCGAGATCGTGGGGGTCGCGGGTGCCGCGCTGGGAGCCACGATGATCGACTGGGTGCCCGCCGTCGTGCCGTCCTGGCACACGACGATGACCGTGAAGGTGCCGGGGCCCACGCCTGTCCAGGCCGCCGACTGGTTGTTGCTCGTCCCGGTGAGCGACATCTGCCGCCCCTGGGCGAAGTTCGACTGCCCGCTGGAGAGCAGCGAGGCATCGCCGAAACTGCTTCCGTTGCTCGGGCAGGCACTGGTGGTGACCGAGACCGAGGTGCCGCTGGTGCTCACGGAGATCCCGGAACCCCACGCGACGGCCGCCGGGGCGGCCAGGGCGAGCGGAAGCGCAGCGGTGGCGGCCACGGTCAGGCCGGAGCGGAGAAGTGTCTGAGTGGTACGCATAGGAACTGCCCTCCAGCGGCACGGTTGGCGGTACATCCCATGCGCCGCCGAGGATCGGAGGGCCCGTGCTGCCTCAGTGCGAGCCAATGCGTCCCGGGCCGGGCCCGCATGCGGACGGGGACCGGGCAGGTGATGAATTCCATCGTCCGGCGGACTGCCGGCGCGGCCGGCGGCCCGCTTCCTCGGCGGGTTCACCGTCGCCGCGTGCGGGTCGAGCGCGTGCGGGTCGTGACGTTCACCAGCCTGCTGGATCCGTCACAGCCGCGACCTTCACCGCCGGACCGGCCGCTGCCGGATGTTTCACCGCCTGCCCGTCGTCACAGAGCGCTCCGCGGAGAAACCGCCCCAGGTTCCGTCGGGCAGTTTCGCGAGGATCCGCACCCGGTGCGTCACGTTCGCCTTTCGGCCGATGAAGAAGCTGTAGGTGCAGGTGCCGCGGGGTGGGCTGTCGCCCCAGACGAGCGAGGTCACGGCATGCCCGTCGAGATGGATCCGGTACTCCGTGATCACTCCGTCGACCTCGGGCGCGGTCCATGACAGGTCGATGTAGTACGCCCCGTCGCTCCGGTGGGTCGTCGCCCGGAAGCCGGTCGGCGCCGTGCCCCGGCCGTCGTCCGAGCCCGGGGCGGTGGTGATCCGGACCGTGCTGCTCGGCGGCGAGACGTTGTCCGCGGCGTCACGGGCCCGCACGGTGAAGGCGTACGCCGTACCGGGCCGCAGCCCGGTGACGACGGTGGCCGTCTGCGCTCCGCCGACGCTGTGGATCTTCGAGGTGCCCTGGTAGATGTCGTACGAGGCCACGCCCCGCGCGTCGGACGACCTCGCCCAGGACAGCTGGACCGCCCGGCCGCCGACCGCCCTGCCGTGCGGGTGGCCGGGGCGGGTGGGCGGAGTGCCGTCGGCGGCGACCACCGCCGGCGTGGTGGCCCGCACCGGTTTGCTGGGCGGCCCCGGCACGCCGGCGGCGCTCCGGGCCCGGACCGTGAAGACGTACGGAGTGGACGGTTCGAGCCTGGTGATGTCCACCATGTGCTCCGAACCGGGCACTTCCTTGACCTTGGTGGTGCCGCGATATACCTCGTAGCGGGTGATCCTCGGGCTCTCGGAGGCCAGGTTCCACATGACGTGCACGCTGGTCGCGCTCCCCGCGGCGGCGGTCACGCCCATGGGCGCGGCGGGTAGCCGTTCGCCCTGGCCGGACGTCCCGGCGCCCCAGCCACAGGACGACGCGAGCGCGAGCAGCGCGCCGCACAGCAGCGCGCGCAGGACGGTGGGGGGAACGCGTCGCACGGGTCTGCCCTCCCTCGACGGGATTGGTCTGTACCTATAAGACACGGGTGACGCGGCCACATCAAGAGGGTGGACGCCGTTGGCCGCACTGTTCCGGAGGTACGTATGCTGATCCCTGACGCGGTGTGAACTCGCCCCACTTTCAGGGGAGTTCCTGCCCACGGCGCGGAACGCTGTCGTCGCTGATCCCGCGCCGGCGCGTGCGGTCGAGTGGCCGGAGCCGGCTGTGGCTCGGGCCCTCGGCCGTACGGCGCCCGGGGAAGTGGCCGTGCACCGTCCGGCCCCCTCCCGGTGGACGCACTGTCGGACGCCCACCAGATTTGGCCAAATGAGCGTCCATGTCCCCCAGGAGAGGGTCTCCCATCGTGCGTGTCCAGTCGCTGACGCTGGCCGCGGCCGCGGTAGCCGCCCTGCTCGCGTCGGCCCCGGCGATCCTGTCCACCACCCCCACCACGGGCCGCCCCGGAAGCCCCGTCGTGCCCGTGCGGGAGGGTTCCGTCCGGGCCGCCGACCTGCTGGCGAAGCTCGGGGCCTGTGCCGCCGTCTCGAACGGGCGCTACCGCAGCGACGACGGCACGCGTGCCGAGATCCCGGTCTGCGGAACCCAGGGGGCCGTCTTCTGGAAGGCGGACATGGACATCGACTGCGACGGCAGACCGGGCCTCCTGTGCAACAGCCGTACAGACCCGCTCTTCTCCGAGTCCACGGCCTTCCAACAGTCCGACGGCCGCTATCTGAGTGCCGAGACCCTGCCCTACATCGTCGTCCCGGCTGCCGGCGACATCTGGGACTACCGGGACCACGGCATCGAGCCCGGCTCGGTGGCGGCCGTGATCTACCAGGACCGCGTCCAGTACGCCGTCGTCGGTGACACCGGCCCGCAGGACATCATCGGCGAGGCCTCGTACGCGACGGCCGCGGCGCTCGGTATCCGCCCCGATCCGCGCGGCGGCGGTACACCCTCCGGGGTCACCTACATCGTGTTCAAGAACTCGCGGGTGTCACCCATCGAGGACCATGCCGCCGCTGTGGCGGCGGGGGAGCGGCTGGCACGAAAGCTCCTGGACGAGGGATAGCCGCCGAGGCCCGGCGCAGGGCCGCCGCGACGGCAGAACGGCCGGTCCCCTGGCCGCCCCGGTCCGGCCATCCGTTCCCTGTCCGGTCGTCGGACCCAGTGCGGCCGTCCGTTCCCGGTCCGGCCATCCGTCCCCGGACCGGTCGTCGGACCCAGTGCGGCCGTCCGTTCCCGGTCCGGCCATCCGTCCCCGGACCGGTCGTCGGACCCAGTGCGGCCGTCCGATCTCGGTCCGGCAGTCCGATCCGGGTCTGGTTGTCCGATCCTGGCCCGGACGTCGGTCCCCGGTCCGCCGCCAGGCCGCGGCCCGGACGTCGGTCCCCGTTCCGGCTGCCCATTCCGGTCCGCGGCCAGAGCCCGGACCGGCCGTCAGACCGCTGCCCAGCCGTTGTCGACGGGCAGGATCACGCCGTTGATGTTGCTCGCGGCGTCCGAGGCGAGGAACACGATCGCGGCGGCCTGTTCCGCGGCCTCGGCGAGCCGGCCGACGTTGCCCATGTACGCGCCGAGGACGGCGGGGCCCTGGGAGCCCGCCTCTATGTCCACGGCGATGCCGGTCGCCGTGCCGCCCGGAGCGATGGCGTTGGTGCGGATGCCCTTGTCCCGGTACATCACGGCGAGGGACTTGGTGAGCCCCACGATGCCGTGCTTCGAGGCGGTGTACGCGGCGCCGGCGGCGCTGCCGCGCAGGCCCGCTTCCGAGGCGGTGTTCACGACGGCGCCCTTGCCGGCGGCGAGCATGTGCGGCAACACCGCCCGGGTGAGCAGGAACGGGGCCGTGAGGTTGACCCGGATGACCCGCTCCCACTCCGCGTCACTGACCTCGGCCACCGCCGACATACGGTCCATGATCCCGGCGTTGTTCACCAGCACGTCCACTCCGCCGAACCGCTCCACGGCGGTCGCGGCCACCCGGTCGACGACCGCCTGCTCGCTCAGGTCGCCCGTGACGGCCACGGCGCTGCCGCCGGCCGCCTCGATCTCCTCGACGACCCCCGCGGCGCCATCGGCGTTGAGATCGGCCACGACCACCCGCGCGCCCTCGGCCGCGAAGGCGAGGGCGGTGGCACGGCCGATGCCCGAGCCCGCGCCGGTGACGATGACGCTGCGGCCGTCCAGTCCAGTGGTGGTCATGACGTTCTCCCAGAGATGCGCACGGGTGCAGCCGAGGTGCTGCGCCGCCACAGTACGACTTAATGTCGCTGAATGACAGAAAGCCCCCGGAGTGGTGACGGAGATCGCTAGAATCACCGCAGTCCCGGGCAGGATCCGCAGACGGACCAAGGAGTCACCAGTGCCGGACGGCGCGATCGGCGAACACCCAGGCCGGGGCCGCGGCCGTACCGGGCGGCCACCGCTGACCGACGAGCGCAGGGCCGAGATCCGGCTGGAGATCGCCCGCGCCGCGGTGGAACTCTTCGTGGACCAGGGCGTGGCCGCCACCACCGGGGATCAGATCGCCCAGGCCGTCGGCCTGTCCGGGCGGACCCTGTGGCGCTACTTCCCGAGCAAGGAAAGCTGCGTCAGCCCGCTGTTCGCGGCCGGGATCGACGCGATCGCCGCGGCGCTGCGCGCCTGGCCGGCGGACGGTCCACTGGAGGACGCCCTGGAGCGGGCGTCCACGAGCGCCGAGGGCCCGCTGGCGAAACCGCAGCCGCCGAGGGTCCGCACACTGTTGAGGCTCACCCGCACCGAGCCGGGACTGCGCGCCGTCTGGCTCCAGGCCCATGACGAGGCCGAGCCGGTCTTCGCCCGCGCTCTCGCCGACCGCGCCGGTCTTGGCGCCGTCGATCTGCGCTCCGAGATCCAGGCCGCCATGCTCAACGCGGCTCTGCGCGCGGCGGTCGAGAACTACGCGTGGCGCACCGACGAAGAGGAGCCCGACCCCGCGACGGCCCAGTCGGAGCTGGCGGCGACCATCCGATCGGCTCTGACCGTCGCGGCGAACGGGATCTCCTGATCCCGGTCCGCATGCTTCCTGGTCCGCATGCCTCCTGGTCCGCACGCTCCCCGGGCCTGCCGTGACCCTTCCCGGGCCTCGGAGCTTTCGGTCCTCATACCTTCCGATAGGTGTACGCCTCCGCGGCCGCCGCCTCCACCGCCGCGAGGTCGGCGCCCGCCGAGGCCGTGACGACCGCGGCCACCGCCCCCTCGACGAAGGGGGCGTCCACCAGCCGCGTGTTGTCCGGGAGTTCGTCGCCCTCGGCGAGCAGCGCCTTGACGGTGAGCACGGCACTGCCCAGGTCGGTGAGCACGGCGATCCCGGCGCCCTGGTCCACGGAGGCCGCGGCGGCGGCGATCAGCTCGGCGCTGGTGCCGAGGCCCCCGTCCAGGGTGCCGCCCGCCGGGGCGACGGGAGCGATCGCGCCGCCACCGGCCAGGCCCGTCGCCAGCTCGGCGACGGACGCGGCGACGGCGGCACTGTGCGAGACCAGCACGATGCCGACGAGTCGTTCCTCGGTGTCACTCACCGGCCGCCTCCACGAGTGCCGCGATCAGCAGCGCCGAGGACGTGGCGCCCGGGTCCTGGTGCCCGATGCTGCGCTCGCCCAGATAGCTCGCCCGGCCCTTACGGGCCTGCAGGGGCGTCGTCGCGACGGCGCCCGACTCGGCGGCGGACTTCGCCGCGGCGAACGACTCGGCCAGCGCGTCGACCGCGGGCACCAGGGCGTCGATCATCGTCTTGTCGCCGGGCGCGGCTCCGCCCAGCGCCATGACCGCGTCGACGCCCGTGCGCAGCGCGTCCGTGAACTGTTCATCGGTGACCTCGGCGGCGTCCCCGAGTGCCTTGCCGGTCCGGCGCAGCAGGGTGCCGTACAGCGGCCCGGACGCGCCGCCGACCGTCGAGATCAGCTGCCTCCCGGCGAGTGTGAGGACGGCGCCGGGGGTGTCCGGAGCCTCCTTCTCCAGGGTGGCGGTCACGGCGGCGAAACCGCGCTGCAGATTGCTGCCGTGGTCGGCGTCACCGATGGGCGAGTCCAGGTCGGTGAGTCGCTCCGCCTCGCGGTTCACGGACGCGGCGGTCACCGTCATCCAACGGCGGAAGAAATCGGCGTCGAGCACGGAATCTCCTTGCGTGGTAAGAAAGTTGACCTGGTGCCGTTCGGCGGACGCCGGGCGGCAGCCGACCTCCCGTCGACCGGGCTCACCTGCACCCGTCCACGGGCCGGGATCACTTACCCCGGCCCGTCGACCCGTTCACGTACGCGGGCTCGTCGACCCGTTCACGTACGGCCGGGCCCGTCGACCGGGTTCACACGCCCCAGCGCAGCCCCGGCGTCTTCACCGGCGCGTCCCACAGACGCAGCAGTTCCTCGTCGACCTGGCACAGGGTCACCGACGCCCCGGCCATGTCGAGGGAGGTGACGTAGTTGCCGACCAGGGTCCGCGCGACGGGGATGCCCCGCTCGGTCAGCACCCGCTGCACCTCCGCGTTGAAGCCGTACAGCTCCAGCAGAGGGGTGGCGCCCATGCCGTTGACGAGGACCAGCACCGGATTGCGCGGTGCGAGGTCCTCCAGGACGGCGTGCACGGAGAAGTCGGCGATCTCGCGCGAGGTCATCATCGCGCGCCGCTCCCGGCCCGGCTCGCCGTGGATGCCGACGCCGAGCTCCAGCTCCCCGGGCGGCAGATCGAACGTCGGGCTGCCCTTGGCCGGAGTCGTACAGGCGCTGAGCGCCACGCCGAAGCTGCGGGAGTTCTCGTTGACCTGCCGGGCCAGTGCCTCGACCGCCTCCAGGGGCGCGCCCTCCTCGGCGGCGGCGCCCGCGATCTTCTCCACGAACAGCGTCGCGCCGGTTCCGCGCCGCCCGGCCGTGTACAGACTGTCGGTGACGGCCACGTCGTCGTTGACTAGGACCTTTGCGATCCGGATGCCCTCGTCCTCGGCCAGCTCCGCCGCCATGTCGAAGTTGAGGACGTCGCCGGTGTAGTTCTTCACGATGAACAGGACGCCCGCGCCGCTGTTCACGGCCGCCGCCGCCCGCAGCATCTGGTCCGGCACCGGTGAGGTGAAGACCTCGCCGGGGCAGGCCGCCGACAGCATTCCGGGGCCCACGAATCCGCCGTGCAGCGGCTCGTGTCCGGATCCGCCGCCGGAGACGAGGCCCACCCTTCCCGCGACCGGGGCGTCCCTGCGTACGATCACGCGGTTCTCGACGTCCACCGTCAGCTCCGGATGCGCTGCCGCCATGCCCCGCAGCGCGTCCGCCACCACCGTTTCCGCCACGTTGATGAGCATCTTCATGGGAACCTCCCGGCGAGATTGACAGTCGAGCTTCTGACCTGCGTTTTCCCTGGTCAAGCCTGGTGTGGATGGTTCTTGATCGTGGCGCTTCGTGGCGCTCGTCGTCGGACTGCGGCGGTACTGATGCTGACCCGATGCCGACTTTCGTGGCGGCCTGTCAGATTCGCGGGACGATTGGATGTGGGCCGGCGGGAGTGCTGTCATCCCCAGTATCGACCTTGCGCCAGCGAAGGTCACGCGCGCGGACGCTCGGGGAGGTGCGCGCGTACTGGAACCGCTCTCTGCCGTCCACGTGTGAGGGCAGGGCGCAGCACGTCGGCACCAGCTTTCCCCTGCCTACCGACGCTCTGTCCGGCGCGCGGGATCCCGATCCTCTCGATACCGTGGACAAAGCGCCCTTTTGTACTTTGTGCCGATCTTCGGCCAGCTACCGGTGGAGGGCGGCAAATGGACCCACACCGAGCTGCCATGAGTTCGTCGGCGAGTCCTTCGTCTGCTCGTGGTAGAGCGGCTTCCGCAGGCAGGATCGCTTCGGGAACACAGAGCACTGTCATCGTTGCAGCTACAGGGTGAAGGCGGCAGTGGCGATTGACGTCATTCGATTCGGCCTGGATCGGGAACCGCGGAAGATCCACCATGACTTCAGTCGGCGACCCGCGCTCCACTGGTGTCCGCGCCGCGGACAGTGCGTGGTTGACCGTTCGCCCGGTTGGTGTGAGGTCGCGGCCGGGCGGCCGTCTGACAAGGATCGGTGAACGAACGTGCTGGAAAGCGTCCTTGAACGCTTTCCAGCACGTCGTCACGCGAAATTCGTCACCGGGGCGACGTCACTTGCCGTAGTACGCGTTGTGGATCGTCAGCGTCGACTCGTTGCCCTGCTTGTCCGTGACATCGGCGAGGAACGAGATGCCCTCGTCCTTCGCCGGGTTCCTCACGGAGATCTTGCCGCTCTCGACCTTAACGAGCTGCCAGGTCGTTCCGTCGTCGTAACTCACGGACACGACGAGCGACTTGAGGTTCTTCCCGGCCGCCGAGCCTTGCACGGTCACCGGGACCTGGACCGACTTACCCGCCGGGGCGCGCGAGGCGAGGTCGACGGGGGCCGCGAAGCGGACGGTGGACACCGGCAGCGCCGTGGTGGCCGAGACCTCCTTGGAGCGGAACGTGAAGCTGGTGTCGATGCGGGTTGAGGCCGCGGCGACCTTCGCCGAGCGCTCGACGGAGGTCGTCAGCCGGTATTCGGCGTCGGTGGAGTCGACCGTGAAGGGCTTCCCGCCGCTCAGCGGGTCGTCGTTGTCGCCGACCTTGACGCCGTCGCGGTACAGCGCCGACGTGGCCGAGGTGTACGTAGAGGAACCCAAGTGGCCCTTGCCGTCGGCGACCAGCGGCAGGGAGCCGATGATCTGCTGCTCGCCCGTGGCCGGGTCCGGTGCGGTGCGGAAGACACCCATGTTCTCGCCCAGAAGCGGGCCGAACACGCCGGTGTTGAACGTCTCTCGGTACGTCCTGCCGGCTTCGTAGCGCTTCGGCGCGGCCATCTCGTAGCCTGCGTCGAAGGCCGGGTAGCCCCACTTGTCGGGCTCGCCCAGCTGATCGACCTTGGTCAGCCACTTCACGCCGTCGGCAGTGGAGACGTAGAAGGTGCGCGTGCCGGGGGCCGCCTGTGGCGCCGTGAACCCGTTGCCCTCCGGCGCACCCGGCAGATGGGGGAACGGGGAGGCGAGAGTGGTCTTCCCTGCAGCGGAAGCACCGACGTTCACCCTCAGTGTCGCCAGCTCGTCCGCCTTCACGTGCTTGGTGTATCCGGTCGCGACCTCCTGCGTCTTGCCGCCGTAGGCCACCGAGTACTGAGTGGTGGCGTCCCTGACGAAGTGCGCGTCCCAGGTCTGCAGGAGCGAGCCGTCCGTGACGGCCGGACCCAGGTGTGCGGTGCGGAACCCGGTGAACCCTCTGAGGACCCAGCCGTTGCCGACGCGGCCGATGTCGGTCGCGAGCTCGTAGTACGTCCCCCCGTAGTCCACCGTGTCGAGGCCGGGCACGGTGATGTCCACCGGCTTGGTGGTGCGCGCGTCGGCGGTGACGGTGGTGTCGCCGGAGATGTCCAGCTTCGGCTGGGCGATCCAGTCGGTGCCCTTGGTGAGGTCCGACGGGTCCTGGTAGACGGCCGTGTTGAACGTGTACGTGCCCTTGGGCACGCGGATGGTGTGCGTGCCCGGCTCGTTGTCGATGCGGGTCTGGTAGCCCTTGGCGAGGCCGGCGACGCCGATCAGGCTGTTGGAGAAGTTCCGTGCGTCGGTGCCGTCGCGACCGATGGTCCTGAGCGTGACGTCGTAGGACTCCGCCTCGCGGACGGCTGCCACGGCCGTGCGGACGGACTGGCCCGCGCCGGTGGCGCTGACGTAGCCCGAGTAGGTGCCGTCGGCGTCACCGATCCTGGTGTCGGCGGTCAGGTCGACCTCGGTCCTGCCGCCGGCGGGCACGGTCACCTGGGTGGCGCCGAGCGCGAAGAACCCGGCCGGGGCCGGCTTTCCCGCCGGGTCCAGCGCGGACACCGACAGGTCGAGGGTGACGTCGCTGCTCCCGAGGTTGCGGTAGCCGATCTTCTGGCTGAGGGGCTGGTCGTCGGTGTGCGGCCACTGTGCGGTGCCGATGTTCAGCGAGACCGGATCGGCGATCACGCTCTGGGCCAGCGCCTTTTCGACCTGGATGCGGCCCGAGCCCTGCTGGAAGACGGTGTAGTCGCCGCCCTTGGCCGACGCGATCAGCGCGCCCTTGAGCTCGGCCGCCTTCCAGGTCGGGTGCTGCTGCTTGAGGATCGCCGCAGCGCCCGCGACGTGCGGGGTGGCCATGGAGGTGCCGTCGAGCTGCAGGTAGCCGGGGGCCGGGTGCGGGATACCGGGGTCGGTGTCGAACAAGCTGCCGGAGGCGGCGGCCGCGGTGATGGCGACGCCGGGGGCGGTCACGTCCGGCTTGACGGCACCGTCACCGACCCGCGGCCCGATGCTGGAGAAGGACGCCAGCTTGTCGTCCTTGTCGACGGCGCCGACGGTCAGCGCGGCGTCCGCGCTGCCCGGCGAGCCCACCGTCGACGCGCCGTACTCGCCGTCGTTGCCCGCCGCGATGGCGAACAGGACCCCCTTCTCGGCGGACAGCCTGTTGACCTCCTCCTCCATGGGGTCGACGCCCGGGGAGTCCGAGCCGCCCAGGCTGAGGTTGATGATGTCCGCGCCCTCGTCGGCGGCCCACTCCATGCCCGCGATGATGGCGGAGTCGTCCCCGAATCCCTCGTCGTTCAGCACCTTGCCGCTGATCACCTTGGCACCCGGTGCGACGCCCTTGTACTTGCCACCCGACTCGGCACCGGTTCCGGCGGCGATCGAGGCGACGTGCGTGCCGTGCCCGACGCGGTCCACGGTGTCGGGCGAGCCGGAGAAGTTCTTCTCCTCGACGACCTGGGTCTTCAGGTCGTCGTGGGTCTTGTCGACGCCGGTGTCGAGGACTGCGATCTCGACGCCTGTGCCGTCGTACCCGGCCTCCCACGCCTTGTCGGCGCCGATCTGCTTGACGCTGCGGTCCAGGCTTGCCTTGCGCACCCCGTCCAGCCAGACCTTGCGGATGCCGGAGGCGGTGGCGCGCACGCCGCTCTTCTGCTGGTCGGTCAGCGCCTCCCACACCTTGGCCACGTCGTCCCGCGACGTACTGATGGCGTCGGCGTCGATGGTCGGGAACGTGCGCCGCAGCTGGGTGTCACCGGCGGAACGCACCTCGGCCCGTGCGGCGCCGGCGGCGCCCCCGGCGTACTGCACGATCAGCTTGAGCCCGTCGCGCTGGCTCTTGCGCAGCAGCGGGTCGGTGAGGTCGCCGATGTCGAAGAGCCGCTGGTCCAGCTTCCCCGTGGCGATGAGGCGCTGCGCGTCGCTGGGCACCACCAGCGTGTGGTCCTTGATGCGCTGCACCTGTACGGGTATGCGCTCACGGCCCTTGGCGGGCTCGAAGCCCACCACCTGGTCCTTGGTGCCGACCACCACACGGTCGCCCGTGATGAGCTGGATCCGCTGATTGCCGTCGAAGCGCGTGGTGTTCGGTCTGGTCGTCGTGTTCGCGGCGATCGCTGTCGTGGGGCCGGTCATGCCTGCCACGAGGGCCACCGACGTGGCCGCTGCGATGGTGAAGGCGGGTGCCCTCTTCACTGTTGAGCGCAAGTCTCCCCCAGGAGCTTGGGATGAAGGCGAGTGGTCGTTTCCGGCCGTGGGCGGAACGTCCCTCGCCGGTCAGCGCAGTATGTGATGTGAGGGATACGTGATCAACGGCGTGCCAGGAGTGAAGAATCGAGGACATGACTTCAAGACACCTTTGGAAGTGTTGACCTTCAGGCGAGCTGGGGCTGCACGACCGACGGCCGTGCCGGGCCCTCATCCATGTGGCGGCCCACCCCTTGCGTGGTCGTGATCTACCGCGAGCGGCTCGGTGCGGGGTGCAGCCAACCGAGGTGCACCGCCATCGCGTTCCGAGGTGCACCGCCATCGCGTTCGAGAACGGATCGGCGTTCTCGCCCCGTACCGGATCGGCGTTCTCGCCCGTACCGGGCCCAGTCGGCGAGCGCCCGTGCGTCCTCGGACACCAGCACATCCGCGGACGGAGCATGCTCTTCCGATTGGCCGGATCGTCACCTGCGTGGAGCCTGTCGCCGTTCGGGCACGGGAGCGCCGTCGTGACCCGCGGCCGTCCTCCGGGCGGGCCTGGAAGCGGGCGCGCCACCGTGCCACAGGTCCGGCAGCCAGAACGTGCCGCCGCGGTCAGGTCGCGTCAGGCAGCTGTGGCGCGGCACCCTCGGCGTGGGCGCCGCGTGATCCGAGCGAGAGCCCTGGGGGGAAACGGTGGACCCGGGAGCCGGGGCTACGGGCGGAGACCGGTCACGGTGGCCGGCTTTTGAGCGCTCCCGGATCCGACGGGCCGACAAGGTGTCAGAGCATAAGCAGCAATCGCGTGTTCGGTACGAGCTTCCGGTTCACGCTGGTGCTCTGCACGAAGATCGTGAAGTCGTCGTTGTGGTCGGGCTTGACGCGCACTTCCACGTCCGGCAGGCCGAGCAGGGCTCGGGCCTCGGGTCCCGAGTACACCCGGTCCGTCTTCTTCTCCAGCACCGCGATCTGCTTCCGCGCCTGGATCTTCTCGGACTTGCTCAGCTGGTAGAACGCGCCACCGGTACGGTAGGTGTGCCCGCATTCGACGACCCAGTCCCGTATCGCCGCGTCACGGGTCACCGGGATCAGCCGGTACCCCGACGGATCGACCGCAGCGAGGCCGGCCGCCTGGATGGTGTCCTTGTTGACCGCCTCCGCACCCACGGAGAACACTGCCCGCGATCCCCGGATGCCCTGGGTGCGGCCCACCATGAATTTCTCGGTGGCCTCCCGGATGACCTGCCCGGCCTCCTCCAGACCCTGTGTGCTCGTGGCGTCCCAGACGGCGATGTTGTCCCTCGGGAAACCGCACTGCATGGCCTCGCGCTTGCCCATCTGGTCCGGCACGAGGACGGCCAGCGTCCAGTTGTCCTCCTGCGTCGCGATCATCTCGGCAACGGCCTTGACCAGTTCACGCGGATTCCTGACAGGGGCATCCGGACAGCGATGACTCGCGTTCTCCTGCCCGTCCGTAAGCACGAACGTCAGGAAGCTGTGGTCGCCGTACAGTTGGGCCGTCTGTGCCAGCTCCTGCTGTGACTTCAGCGCGGCTGCGAGCAGAGCCGTCATTCCACCGACCCGGTACGACTGCTTCAGCGACGGCATCCGCAGCACGTCCTTGTCATAGATGACGCACTCCACCTTGTCCGCGAAGACGTACACCGTGACACGGGTTTCCTGGTCCAGCTCCCTCGACCGGCGAGCAAGATACGCAATCTGCTGGTCGGCGACTTCGACGACCTTGCGGCTCAGATGCGACATGGACGAACTGGCATCCAGCACAAGGGCAACGTGATTGATGTAGTTCTGGCTTCCGCCCATGGCAGCTCCCCCTCGTTCCGACTCGATGCCTCTACTGTGTCACCCAGCACTGACAATCGATCTTGGCTCCCGGAGACGGAACGGCCATGGCGTCCGGGCTTGTTCGCGACCTCCTGGTGAGAAGAGCCGCCGGGCCGTTGTCGGGAAGTGCCCACGTCGGGAGCGGGGCCGGCCGGGCGTCGACCGCGGCGCGGCGCCGCTTCGGAGCGGCGGCCGACAGGGACCGTCGCCGTCTGTCGCGAACGTGAGCGAACGTGAACGAACGGCCGGCCTGCCCGGCCTGCGACCGGATCGGCCGTGCGACAAGCCGGCACTGGGAGGTATCGGCGCTCGGACGGTGATGGTCACGTGCGCGGACCGCCATCGGTGAGTGCGCGTGCCGCACTCACCGGTTCCACTTGACGCGGGTGTACTACTTCCCCGCGTTCTGCACCCGGAGGCTGCCGCGCTCGTTCTCCTTGAGCGCGCGGCCGATGATCAGGCGCTGGATCTGGTTGGTGCCCTCGAAGATCTGCATGACCTTGGCCTCGCGCATATAGCGCTCGACCGGGAAGTCGCGGGTGTAGCCGGCGCCGCCCAGCACCTGGACCGCGTCGGTGGTGACCTTCATTGCGTTGTCGGTGGATATCAGCTTCGCGATCGACGCCTCGGACTGGAACGGGAGTCCCTCGTCCTTGAGGCGGGCGGCGGCGAGCGTGGTGGCCCGGGAGACCTGCACCGCCGCGGCCATGTCGGCGAGGACGAAGGCCAGTCCCTGGTGCTCGATGATGGGCCGGCCGAACGTCTCCCGCTCCCGCGAGTAGCGCAGCGCGTGGTCCAGCGCCCCCTGGGACAGGCCCGTGGCCACCGCCGCGATACCGAGGCGTCCGCAGTCCAGTCCGGCGAAGGCGATCCTGAGCCCGTCGCCCTCCTCGCCGAGCCGGCGGTGGGCGGGGACGCGTACGTTCTCCAGGCGCACGGTGGCGGTGGCGGACCCGGTCAGGCCCATCTTCTGCTCCGGGGGATCGGCCACCACGCCCGGGGTGTCGGCCGGGACGAGGAAGCAGGAGATGGCGCGCGAGCCGGCGTCGGACGTGCGTGCCATGACCGTGTAGAAGTCCGCGTGCCCACCGTGTGTCGTCCAGGCCTTCGCGCCGTTGAGCACATAGTCGTCGCCGTCCCGGACCGCCCGGGTGCGCATCGCGCCCGGGTCGGAACCGGCATGGGCCTCGGACAGGCAGTAGGCGCCGAGCAGCTCGCCGCCGAGCATGTCAGGGAGCCATTCCTTCTTCTGCTCCTCGGTGCCGAACGAGGCGAGGGCGAAGCAGGACAGCGCGTGCACCGAGACGCCCACCGCCACGCTCGCCCACACGGCGGCGATCTCCTCGAGAGCCTGGAGGTAGACCTCGTAGGGCTGGTCACCGCCGCCGAACTCCTCGGGGTAGGGCAGGCTCAGCAGCCCGGCCCGGCCGAGCGTGCGGAAGACCTCGCGGGGGAAGCGTTCCGCGGCCTCCGCCTCGGCGACGCGCGGGGCGAGCTCCTTCTCGGCGAGCTCGCGGGTGAGAGCGATCAGGTCGACGGCTTCCGGCGTGGGGAGCGTGCGGGTCGCGGGCATGGCATGTCCTCGGTGGTGGCAGTTCGCTGGACGATTTTGATACGCCAGGCGATACAACAGTATCGTTTTTGGTACCGTCAGGCCATGGTCCCGTTACCTTTTCCGTGGCCCCGCAATGGGGCGCCTGGCCCCCGGGTCCGGTATGGCTGTGTGCCCCCTGTCGTACGGATGACCTGGGGGGTGT
>NZ_JBIAIQ010000047.1:18900-61783 GCF_042871525.1 Streptomyces sp. NPDC005784 | reverse complement strand
CGGCGAACGCGATGTGCCACCGGCTGTTGCGCAAGGTGACACGGAAGGTCTTGGCCTTGGGCAGTTCGGGCCGGGTGAGTCGGAAGCGGACCCAGCCGCAGCCGGGCACCTTGACCTGAGCCCACCTGCGGTTGAGCTGGCGCACCACCACCGACCGGCCCATGATCTGCTTTCCGGTCTTTGCGTTGAGCTTCGGTAAGCCGTCCGCCTCGAACTCTCCGATGCGGTCGGTGCCGATGACGCGGAAGCCCTCGTGCACGTGCTTCCTGCGCCAGGTCGGCTCACCGAACCCGGACGTGAAGCGGGCGTTCTTGGCCGTGGTGAAGTCCTTCAGCGCCTGCTGCTGCACGTCCGCGTTCCCGGCGCCGAGCCATGCGTTCTCACGCCGGGCCTCGGTGAGTTGGCGGCACTGTTCGGCAAAACCGGGCGCCGCCCTGCGACCCTTGCGCCAGTGCGTGTGCTGCTCGACGGCGAGGTTCCAGACGTACCGGGCGTGCGCGCAGTGGCCGAGCATGACGCCCGCCTGCTCACTCGTCGGATACATCCGAAACCGCGCCATGCCGTGAACCTAGCCAACACGTTCCCCGACCGCCCACACCATCGACCAACACCACCCGTGCGAGCGACCGTACCCGGCCACCGACCACCAGTCAGTCAGCCACCGTCGGCTCCGAGTTGCCGCACCCGCTCGAGGCCGGCCTCACCACCGTCAGAAACCCCTCACCAGCACCACCAGGAACACCACCCGCCACGGCGCGGCCGCCGTGGCCATCGGAAGGCGCGCCCTGGGGCATCCGATCAGGCGTCGGACGGCACCGCCCCGTACCCACCAGAGCGATGGGTACGGGCATCGGACCGTCCAGGCCCGACCGGAAACCCCGGGACGTGAGGAAACCCGCCCCCGCATCCCCGGACCACGGACCCGATCCGTGCCGCCCGGACGCGGCGAGAACGCGGGCAACCTGGGGGTACCTCCCACGCCCTTAAGGCAGTGGGGGAGCCCAACACCGTCCGGGGCGTTCGACTGAGCATGAGTCCTGGCAACAGGACTCACTCCCGCTCAGTCTCTAGGAACGGTGCTCTTCGCGTGTCACGGGGCCCGTACGCGTGCCCGACCGGCCCGGACGGCGCCCGAAACCGGTCCAGGACCGGTCTTCCACTCGGATCCGAGCACTGGTTGAGCGGCGGGACTGACCGTTGGCGGACACCACCCTGACCCCCGGGGGCAGGCCGGGCAGGCACACCGGCGGGGCCGACGCGTCGGCCCCGCGGTCCAGCCGTCCCCCGTCTCCTGAGCGGAGTGCTTCGTGACTAGCGGACGTATGGAAGTGTGCCTTGTCGGTGCCGGACCCCGCGGGCTGTCCGTACTGGAACGGCTCTGTGCGCAGGAGCGGAAGTCCCCCCGCTGGGACCAGCTGACCGTGCACATCGTGGAACCGGACCCACCGGGCTCCGGCCGGGTCTGGCGGCCCTCCCAGTCCCGGCACCTCCTGATGAACACCGTCTCCTGTCAGGTCACGGTCTACACCGACGCCAGTGTGGCCATCGAAGGGCCGCTGGAGGAGGGTCCGAGCCTGTACCAGTGGGCCAAGGCGCTGGGCCCCAGCGCTCTGACGCCCGGAGCGGGCACGCCGTACGACGACGAGACCCTCGCCGAGGCCCGGGACCTTGGGCCCGACACATACCCCACCCGCGCCTTGTACGGCCAGTACCTGACCTGGGTGTTCGGCCGGGTGACCGCGAGCGCGTCCGCGAACACCACCGTCCGTGTGCACGCCTCGCGCGCCGTGGCCCTGGAGGACGCCGAGCCCGGCACGGGCCCCAGCGGGGCGCAGACCGTGCTCCTGGAGGACGGCACCCGGCTGACGGGCCTGGGCGCGGTGGTGCTCGCGCAGGGCCACGTGCAGGTGCGGCCGACCGACGTGGAGCGGGAGTTCGCCGCGTACGCCGCCCGGCACGGGCTGACCTACATCGCGCCGAGCAACCCGGCGGACGTCGATCTGTCCACCGTCGCCCCCGGCGAGACGGTGCTGCTGCGCGGTCTGGGCCTGAACTTCTTCGACTACATGGCGCTGTTCACGCACGCCCGCGGCGGGCTGTTCGAACGCGTCGACGGCCGCCTGGTGTACCGCCCCTCGGGCCGCGAGCCGCGGCTGTACGCGGGCTCCCGCCGCGGCGTGCCGTACCAGGCGCGCGGCGAGAACGAGAAGGGCGCGCACGGCCGCTACCACCCGCGGCTGCTGACCACCGATTTCGTGGCGTCCCTGCGCGCCCGGGTACGGGGCGGGGAGCCGATCCGCTTCGGCACCGAACTGTGGCCGCTGATATCCAAGGAAGTGCGCACCCTCTACTACGAGACGCTCCTCGCGCAGCGCGCGGAGCCGGCCGCGGTGGCCGCCTTCGGGGAGGCGTTCCTGCAGGCAGGGGATGACGAGGCCGAGGACCTGCTGCTCAGCGCGGCCGGTATCGGCAACGACGAGCGCTGGGACTGGGACACGGTCGCCCGGCCGTACGACGGGCAGGTCTTCCGGGACCTGGCCTCCTTCCGCAGCTGGCTGCGCGGCTACCTCGACGAGGACGTGCGCCGGGCCCGGGAGGGCAACGTCAGCGGCCCGTTCAAGGCAGCCCTGGACCTGCTGCGGGACCTGCGCAACGAGCTGCGCCTGGCGATCGACCACGGCGGCCTCGACGCCCACTCGCACCGCGACGAGCTCGACCGCTGGTACACGCCGCTCAACGCCTTCCTGTCGATCGGTCCGCCGGCCTCCCGCATCGACGAGATGGCCGCCCTGATCGACGCGGGCATCCTCGACGTAACCGGTCCGGGGCTGCGGGTGGCCACCGACCCCCTCGACCCCGCGGGCGCGGCCTTCGTCGGCACCTCCCCGGACATAGCCGACCTGCGGGTGCGGGCCACGGTGCTGATCGAGGCCCGACTGCCGGAGATCGACGTGCGGCGCACCGCCGATCCGCTCATGGACCGGCTGCTGAGCACCGGTCAGGCCCGGACCCACCGCATCGCGGGCGCGGACGGCTCGTCCTACGAGACCGGCGGCCTGGCCGTCTCGCAGCGCCCGTACCACCTGCTCCAGGGGCAGGGGGTGCCGCACCTCAGACGGTTCGCGTACGGGGTGCCCACCGAGGCCGTGCACTGGGTGACCGCGGCCGGCATCCGGCCGGGCGTGGGCTCGGTGACGCTGGAGGACTCCGACGCCATCGCGGCGGCGGTGCTGGCGCTGCCGGAGCCGCGCCCCGCGCTGCGGCTGCCCGGGACGCCGGCGGTCGCGGCGGGGCCGGCGATGTCCGGCAACGCGGGTGCGGGAGCGGTTGCGTGAGCCAGGCCGCCGTCCGCACCGCGGGCCCGGACACGGGGCTGCTGTCCCCGGTCCGGGCCGGCACGCCCGTCGAGGCCGCCGTCGCCGACGACGGCTGGGTCCAGGCGATGCTCGACGCCGAGGCTGCGCTGGCCCGCGCCCAGGCGCGGTGCGGCACGGTCCCGCCGGCGGCGGCCGCCGCGATCACCGCGGCCGCCCGGGCCTCGGACTTCGACACCAGGGAGCTGGCGCTGGCCTCGCGGGAGACCGCCAATCCGGTGGTGGGCCTGGTCGCGGCGCTCACCGCGCGGGTCGCGGCCCGCTCGCCGGAGGCGGCCGAGTACGTGCACCGCGGCTCCACCAGCCAGGACGTCTTCGACACCGGCGCGATGCTGGTGGCGACCCGGGCCCTGCGGCTGATCGTCGCGGACCTCAGGGCGGTGGCCGACGCCCTCGCCGGCCTGGCGGCCGACCACCGGGACACGGCGATGGCGGGACGCACCCTCGCCCTGCACGCCGTACCCACCACCTTCGGGCTGAAGGCGGCGGGCTGGCGCCAGCTGGTCCTGGAATCCATCGAGCGGCTGGAGCGGCTGGCCGAGGGCGGCCTACCGGTCTCCTTGGGCGGCGCGGCCGGCACACTGGCTGGCTACCTCCAGTACGCGGGCGACGGCGCCGACCCGGCGACCGTCCTGGCCGAGCTGGTGGACGCCTTCGCGGACGAGACCGGGCTGGCCGCACCGGTGCTCCCCTGGCACGCGCTGCGCACGCCGGTCGCCGACCTGGGTGCGGCCCTCGCGCACACCACCGGGGCACTGGGGAAGATCGCCGTCGACGTGCTGGTTCTGGCCCGCACCGAGATCGGGGAGCTGGCCGAGCCGGCGGTGGCCGGGCGGGGCGCCTCCTCGGCGATGCCGCACAAGCGCAACCCGGTGCTCTCGACGCTGATCCGCTCCGCCGCCCTCCAGGTCCCGGCGCTGGCCACCGTCCTCGTGCAGTGCCTGCCGCACGAGGACGAGCGGTCGGCGGGGGTCTGGCACGCCGAGTGGCAGCCGCTGCGCGAGGCGCTGCGGCTGACCGGCGGGGCCGCGCACACCGCCGTGGAGCTGGTCCGCGGGCTCACCGTGTGCTCCGAGCGGATGGCGGTCAACCTGGAGGTCACTGGCGGGCAGCTCGTCTCCGAGCGGGTCTCCGCCGTGCTCGCCCCGAGGCTGGGCAAGGTGGCCGCGAAGGAACTGCTGACGCGGGCGTCGCTGCAGTCGGCCGAGACGGCCCGCCCGCTGGCCGCCGTGCTGGCGGAGTCCGACGCGCTGCGGGGGGTGCTCACGCCCGCGGAGCTGACCGCGCTGCTCGACCCGGCCGGTTACACCGGTGCGGCCGGGCCGCTGGTCGACCGGGCGCTGGCCGTCGGCCGCTTCGACGCCGATACCTGAGGGCTGTCCGCAGAGTCCCGCCTGCTCCGCGCCCGGCTGTTCCTCCTGGACGGTCGAAACGACGCAGGAGGAGCGTGGATCCCGGACCTCCGGTACCGGAGGAATTCGGTCCACGGGCGCGGGGGGCGAGGCGTCAGACGGTGCCGAGGCGGAAGCCGACGCCGCGGACGGTGACGATCCAGCCGGGGTTGCCCAGCTTGCCGCGAACGCTGCTGACGTGGGTGTCCACGGTGCGGCGCGACCAGGAGTTGCCCCACACCTGCTGGAGCAGCTGCCTGCGCGGGACGACGGTGTCGGGATGCTGCGCCAGCAGGCACAGCAGGTCGAACTCCTTGCGCGTGAGGGTGACCGGCGCGCCGTCGACGGTCACCTCGCGGGAGCCGACCTCGATGCGCAGCCGGCCGTGCCGGATCTCCTGGGCCGGGCCCGCGGCCGCCGTCGGCTGCCACTGCGTGCGGCGCATGACGGCCTCGATCCGGGCCAGCAGCTCGCGGATCCCGAAGGGCCTGGTGACGTAGTCGTCCGCGCCCGCTTGGAGTCCGAGCACGCAGTCGATCTCGGACTCGCGGGAGGTGACGATGATGAGCGGCACCCGGCTGACCGACCGGATCGCCCGGCACACCTCCAGCCCGTCCAGGTCCGGCAGTTCGAGGTCGAGCAGGACGAGGTCGGCGCTGCCGTAGGCCTGCAGGGCCGCGCCGCCGTGGGCCGCCCTGGTACAGGTGTGGCCGTGTCGGCGCAGCTGGTGCGACAGCCCGTCCCCGGCGTCGGCGCCCACGACCAGGATGTGCCGACCGGAGACCGCGGGCGCCGGCCGGGGTGCGGCCCTGCCCAGTCCGTCGCGGGGCGACGTCTGACCGAGGGCGCCCGGTCCGGGCACGCTCTGGACGGGGCTCCTCTGGCCGGGCGCGTGCTGGCCGGGGGGCCACGCGCCGGAGGATCCGGGGCGCGGCGGCCACGCCTCCCGTACCAGCGCGCGGGCCCGCGGCTCATCGTGCTCGGGGTGTGGAGCGGACGTCTGGTGCTCCGGCAGTGCCTGCGCCTGAACCTGACTCATGCCTCCCCCGGGGGGTCGTGGCGAGGCCGGACCGGTTCGGCCGCCGCCCGCGCCGACGCTAGCGGTGTGCGGTCGAATCCTGGTGCAGGGCCGGTCCAGGGTCCGCCCGGCCGCTCGCCGTCCGCGGCCGGCCCGCCCCCTACCTCTGATCTTGCGAGAGTGCCCCGGCCTTTTAGGCCGGGGGTGAATCGCATCTCTGGCTGCTCTGGCCTCAGCCGTGGGCACCGGTCAGCACTGTCTGCCCGCGCCCACGGCTGCCCGCGCTCAGTCTGGGCGCTTTTGCTGTGCGATGTAGTCCTTGACCACTTGGAGCGGCGCGCCGCCGCACGAGACGGCGAAGCAGGAGGGTGACCAGAACCGGCCGTGCATGATGGCCCGGTTGACCCGGCCTGTGAACTCGGCGCGCAGGCGGCGGGAGGAGACGCCCTTGAGGCTGTTGGCCAGGCCGGCGAGTGCGACCTTGGGTGGGTAGTGGACGAGCAGGTGGACGTGGTCCGTTTCGCCGTTGAACTCCTTCAGCTCCGCGTCGAAGTCCTTACACACCTTGCGCATGACCTCTTCGCAGCGCGTCAGCATCTCGTCGTTCATGACGCCGCGCCGGTACTTGGTGACGAACACCAACCGCGCGTGCAAGGTGTAGACGACGGTTCGGCCCCTGCAGGTATCGGGGTTTGGTTCCCGTCGTGGCGACATGGGCCAGCGCTAGGGTGATTGCATGCAGCTTCGGTACAGCTTCCGCTTGTACCCGAGTGCTGGTCAGCGTGCTGCGTTGGCGAGGGCGTTCGGGTGTGCGCGGGTCGTCTTCAACGACGCGCTGCGCGTCCGCGAGGAGGCCCGAGCGGCGGGGCTGGGGTTCGTCACCTCGGCGGAGCTGTCCAAGAACCTGACGGCCTTGAAGAAGATGCCGGAACGGGCCTGGCTCGGCGGGGTCTCGGCGGTGATCCTCCAGCAGTCCCTCCGGGACCTGGACACCGCGTACCGGAACTTCTTCGACGGCCTCAAGGGCAAACACCCCAGGACGGGCGCGCCACGTTTCAAGTCGAAGCGGGCCAACCGGCAGTCGATCCGCTTCACCGCGAACGCGGCCTGGCGGATCACGCCGGGCAAAAAGCTGCGACTGCCGAAGATCGGCGACGTTCCCGTGCGCTGGTCCCGGACGCTGCCGGCCACCCCGTCCACCGTGACCGTCGTCAAGGACGCGGCCGGACGGTACTTCGCGAGCTTCGTCATCGAGACCGGCTCGCAGGAAGTCCTCCCCACCGTGACGCCGGAGGTCGGCATCGACCTCGGCCTCGGGCACTTCGCCGTCCTCTCCGACGGGACCAAGGTCGACAGCCCGCGCTTCCTGCGCCGGGCCGAGAAGCGCTTAAAGAAGGCCCAGCAGGAGCTGTCCCGTAAGGAGAAGGGTTCCAGCAACCGTGGCAAGGCCCGGCTGAAGGTCGCCCGCGCACACGCGCGGGTGACCGACGCGCGCCGCGAGTTCCACCACCAGCTCTCCACCCGGCTGATCCGCGAGAACCAAGCGATCGCCGTGGAGGACCTGGCGGTGAAGGGACTCGCCCGCACCCGCCTGGCCAAGTCCGTCCACGACGCCGGATGGTCGGCGTTCGTGAGCATGCTGGAGTACAAGGCCGCCCGGTACGGGCGCACCTTCGTGAAGATCGGCCGGTTCGAGCCGACCTCCCAGGTGTGCTCACACTGCGGCGTCAAGGACGGCCCCAAGCCCCTCAACGTCCGCATGTGGACATGTGGGGCATGCGGGGCCGTCCTCGACCGGGACATCAACGCGGCGGTCAACGTCGCCACGGCCGCCGGACTGGCGGTGTCAGCCTGTGGAGCGCAGGTAAGACGGGCATCCGTGCCCGCACAGCGCAGCGAAACAGGAACCCACCAAGAGCTACCCACCGCGTCGCCGCGGTGGGAGCAGATTGGAATCCCGGGCCTTTAGGCCCGGGAGGATGTCAAACCGCGAACACCTCGGTGGCGCCGTGGTTAGGGTCGCCCGCCCGCAGGTGCAGCTCGCCCGCCCCGGGCAGCATGACCGCCGAGGCCACCGTCCTCTCCAGGCGGTAGATCCCGTGGTCGGCGATGCATACCGGTGGCCGGCACAGCACCGCGAAGTGCTCCTCCGCAGTGGCCTGTGGGTCGAGTCCGGCCAGCCCCTTCGTCACGGCCTCCAGCCGGTCGTCGGAGTTGACGCGGTCGGGGGCCGACTGCCGGTCGAGCGGGGTGAAGTCCTCGTGCAGGTAATGGTTGGTGTGCACGGCCTCCCGCGAGGCGGGCTCGGTCACCCGCAGCCCGGTCCCGCACACCTCGGCGTACACCGCGCGCCGCCGGTCGCACAGCACCAGGTTGCGCGAGCTGGACAGGGTGAGCCCGGCCAGTATCTCCAGGGCCTCGTCCACGCTCCCGGCACGGTCCAGCAGGTGGCGGATGGTCAGGTACGGCGTGACGCCGGGCCGCCACAGGCCGTCGGTCACCAGGTTCAGCCCGATTGCGAGTCCGTCGCTGTTCATGCCGAGATACCCGAGCAGGCCCGCGAAGCTGAGCACCGTCACCCGGCGCGGCCCGCCCGCCCGGGCCAGCGACAGCACCGCGATGTGGCTGTCGATGTCCGCGTTGAGGTCCACCGTCTGCGCCAGCACCGGCCGGGCGGCCGGCCCGGTGCGCGCGTACGCCGTGCAGTCCCCGGCGCTCGGCACCCCGGTGTAACCCATGACCTCGCGGCGCAGCTGCAGCAGCCACGCCTCGTCCTCGGAAATCCCGGCCCCCGCCGCCAGCCCCGCGACCTCCTCGGCGAGGTCCGGGACCGCCGCCGTGATCTCCGCGCGGTACGTGGTGATCGACGGCAGCAGCCCGGCGAACGTCAGCGGCCGGTCGGCGAGGGGCTCCAGCCGCGCCAGGCCGTCGCGGAGGAAGCCGCGCAGCGGGCCGGCGAGTGCCGCCCCGTGGGTGCGGCCCAGTTCGAAGGGGGTGCCGGCGGCCTTGACGTACGCGACGCTCATGCGGAGGCGGCCGCCTTCTTCGGGCCCTGGGAGAGGGCGTCGAGCACCTGCGGCCACTCGGCGCGCAGGATGCTGTAGAAGACCGCGTCGCGGCGGCGTCCGCCCGGCATGTAGTTGAAGGAGCGCAGGGTGCCCTCCTCGGTGGCGCCGATGTTGCGCAGGCCCTTGCGGGCCTGGACGTTGAGCTCGTCCGTCTTGAACTCCACCCGCTCGGCCTCCAGCACCTCGAAGGAGTGCTGGAGCAGCAGCAGCTTCGCCCAGTGGTTGATGCTCTTGCCGCGGAAGTCGTGGCCCAGCCAGGAGGCCCCGATCTCCAGTCGGCGGTCCTTCTCGGCGAAGCTCAGCAGGCTCATGCTGCCCGCGATCCGGCCGCTCTTCCTGTCGGTGATCACGTAGACGGCGCGGCGGCCGGCGGTGTGCTCGGCGAGGTTCGAGTCGAAGAACGCCTCGAAGTCCGCGTCGTCGCCGACGACGACCGTGAAGTAGCGCCAGATCTCGGGGTCGAGGGCCACGGCGCGGATGCCCTCGCGGTCCGCCTCGCTGAGCGGGGTCAACAGGACGTGCTCGTTCTCCAGCGTGGTGGCGGCTTTCTCGGACCAGCTCATGGTGAGGGACTCCATAGGGCGAAGAGGGGATGGCAAGGGGAGGGTGGGGCGAGTCCGGACAGGTGGGTCGGGCTTTTCCGGGATCAGTCCGGATCAGTCCGTCAGCACACGGAGTTTCTCCAACCGGCTGTGCACCACGTCGTGGTGGACGAGGAAGTCCTCGGGCTCGCGCGGGCTGCTCCGCACACCCTCCTCGGCCAGGGCCTCGCCGAAGTTCTGCCCGTACTCCGCGGTGCGCTTGGCCGCCGCCTGCACCGCCCGGTAGGCCTGGTCGCGTTCGACGCCGGCCTCCAGCAGCTCCACCAGCACCGACGACGAGCACACCAGCCCGTTCGTGGCGGCGATCGAGTCCCGCATGCGGTCCGTGTCGATACGCAGGTTCTCCAGCAGGTCCGCGGCCCTGACCGTCTGGAAGTGCGCCACCATCAGTGCGTCCGGCAGCAGCACCTTCTCGACCGCCTGGTGGGCCAGGTCCCGCTCGTGCCACAGCGCCACGTTCTCGAGCGCCGTGTTGGCGTACCCGCGCAGCAGCCGCGCCAGTCCGCACAGCAGCTCGCTGCCCGTCGGGTTGGCCTTGTGAGGCATCGCGCTGGAGCCCTGGTAGGCCTCGACGCGCTGCTCCTCGACCTCGCGCACCTCGGTGCGCTGCAGCAGCCGCAGCTCCAGGGCGATCTGCTCGATGCAGGCACCCAGCACGGCCACCGCCTGGATCAGCTGGGCGTGCCGGTCGCGGGCCACGACCTGGCTGGGGGAGGGCTCGACGCCCAGCCCCAGCTGCTCGCACACGTACGTCTCTACGGCCGGGTCGATCAGCGAGTACGTGCCGACCGCGCCCGACACGGTGCCCACGGCGACGGCCTCGCGGGCGGCGGCCAGCCGCTGCAGGGACCGCTCGACGGCGAAGGCGTAGCCGCCCAGCTTGTGGCCGAGCGTGGTGGGCTCGGCGTGTACGCCGTGGGTGCGGCCCACCATCACCGTGTCCCAGTGCTCGAAGGCCCGGTCGACGAGCACCTTGCGCAGCCGCTGGGCGGCGGAGGTGAGCACGTCCGTGGCGCGGGCCAGGGTGAGGCCGAGGGCCGTGTCGACCAGGTCGTAGCTGGTCATGCCCAGGTGCACCCAGCGAGCGGAGGACTCCGGCATCTGCTCGGTGTACGCGGTCAGGAAGGAGATCACCTCGTGGTCGCGTTCCTTCTGGATCTCCACGACCCGGGACGGCAGCGGGGCCGTGGCCGCGCGCATGTCGTCGAGGACCGCGGCCGGTACGCGGCCGAGCCGCACCTGTGCCTCGGTCGCGAGGATCTCCACGCGGACGTAGGTCTCGTACCGGTACTCGTCCGAGAAGAGGTGCGCCATCTCAGGCAGGGTGAAACGAGGAATCATGGGACAGCCTTCGTCGGTTGCGGTTGCGGTTGCGGTTGCGGTTGCGGTTGCGGTTGCGGTGGTCGTGGTCGGGCCTCCCGGGCGTCAGAAGGCCGCGAAGTACTCGCGCTGCTCCCACTCGGTGACCTGGCCCGGCACCGGGGCGGCTTGCAGGGCCCAGGCCTCGTACCGGCGCACCTCGCTTTCCTTGAGCCTGGCCAGACAGGCGGCCAGCGGGTCGCCCAGCAGCCGGGCGGCCCGGCCCGCCGTGAACGCCTCCAGTGCCTCGCGCAGGGACTGCGGGACGGCGTCCGAGCCCTCGCGGGGCCCGTCGGCCGAGCCCCCGGCGAGCCCGTCGAGGCCCTCGATGCCGGCGAAGAGCTGGGCGGCGATGTTCAGGTACGGGTTCGCGCTCGGCTCGCCGACGCGGTTCTCGATGTGCGCGCCGGCCCCCGAGCCGACCACGCGCAGCATGGCCGTGCGCGACTCCAGGCTCAGGCTCACCCGGGTCGGGGACAGGGCGTGCTGCGCGCCCAGGCGCTGGTAGCCGTTGACCGTGGGCACCGACAGCAGGAACAGGTCGCGCAGCCAGTCCCGCAGGCCCTCTGCGTACGCCTTGCTCGTGGGGGAGAGCCCCGCCGAGAGGCCCTCGGCGCTGAAGACGTTGCGGCCGGTGGCGGTCTCCAGGACGGACTGGTTCAGGTGCCAGCCGCTCGGGTCCGCCCCGGCGATCGCCGGTTGCGCCATGAACGAGGCGTGCAGGCCCCGGGCCGCGCACCAGCGCTTGGTGAAGACGCGGAAGAAGAGCATCGCGTCCGCCGTGTCCAGCGCCGACATGGGGTCGAACGTGGTCTCCACCTGCCCGGGGCCCATCTCGTGCTCCATCGACCGCACCGGCAGCCCCAGGCCGAGCAGGGCGAGGGCCAGCGGGTCGGTGACCGGGGCGACCGTGTCGTACGCGGCGTCCAGGTTGAACTGGTAGCCCGCGTTCATCGCGGCCACCCGCGGGGCCGGGCCCTGCAGGCCGAAGCCGTTCCCCTCGTTGCCCGGCTCGTCGTCCAGGCGGCGCGCCAGGTACCACTCGACCTCCAGGCCGAGTACGGGCGTCAGCCCGCGGCCGGCGTAGCGTTCCAGCACCCGGTGCAGCACGTGCCGCGAGGACAGCGGGTGGGGGCGGCCGTCGCGCAGGTACTCGTCGCCGATCACCCAGGCCGTGCGCGCCCCCTCGCCAGGCAGCACCAGGAAGGTCAGCGGGTCGGGCACCAGCACGAAGTTGCCCAGGCCGGCGATCTCGTCGACGCCGATGCCGTGCTCGCCCCGGTAGTCCACCGCCGTGGTGCAGGCTGTGTCCTTCAGGAACGGGCCGGGGCTGTAGTTCATGCCGTTGCGCAGCACCCCGCAAAAGGTGCGGGCGGTCAGTGTCTTGGAGCGCACCAGGCCGTGCGGGTCACCCCACACCAGACGGACGAAGTCGATCCCGTCCAGCCCCGCCTCGATCCGCTCGGCGGCCGCCAGCCGGGCGTCGTCCCACAGCCCGTGTTCGGCGACGAACGCGTGGCTCCCGACGCTGCCCTCCGTGGCAGGGGTCGACCATGATCTGGAATACATGACGGGGAGCGTCCTTTCGTCAGGAGGTCGACAGGGGGCGTGTCAGGGGCGACGGAGGTCCCCGCGGGCCGGCTCCGGGGCGGCCCCCTCGACCGGGGTGCCGGTGATGGACCTCCAGTGCCAGGCCGAGTCGAAGGCCGTCACATCGGCCTGCTCCCCCTGCTCGGCGAGCGCGGCCGCCTGCTGCGTCATCCGGGCGATGAAGGCGGCCACCTGGTGCGCCGCGAGCATCTCCTGCTCGGTGTACGGCTCCCCGTCGGCGCGGACGATGCGCAGGTCCATGAATCCGTTGAAGGGCCGGCCGCACACCTCGACCGACTGGGGGCTGCGGATCGTGAAGCGCACCATGTTGTTGACGTGCCCGTGGTGGTGCTGGTCGGAGAAGTGGGCGATGTCGGGGATGGTGGGCGGCACGAAGTGGTCGCGCTCCAGGACCTTTGAGGTCCGCGGCAGGTTGCCGGCGATGAAGTGCCAGGAGTTGTACTGCATACGCGAGGACATCGCCCAGGCGGTGTCGGCGAGCGTGGCGAGCGAGTCGCCGTAGTGCCGCCGGGCCTCCTGCGCGGGGACCACGCAGCAGAAGAAGTCCGTGATGCCCCAGGCGCTGATCTCGTCCCAGGCCTCCGCGCGCAGCGCGCGGACCAGCTCCGGCAGCGACCGGATGCCGCGGCTCATCGAGAAGTCGGCCCTGAACGCGGCGGTGGTGGCGGCGACCGCCTCGTACACGACCGCCTCCAGACCCGTGCCGAACTCGCCGTAGGGGCGGGCCAGCCAGGCCGGGTCGGCGTCGTCGGCGAGCCGCAGCTCGGCCAGCCGGTCGCCGACCACGGGCAGCGTGGCGCGCAGGTGGTCGGTGACCTGCCGGTCCCGGTCCGCGGCCACCTTGCCGTGCGGGGCCGCTACCTTCTCCACCTTGTGGATCAGGGCGCCGTGGATCTCGCGGTACAGCTGGACGGTGCGGGTCACCTCCGGGCGGTGCGCGCCCAGCCCCGTGGCCAGGGCCATCAGCGCGTCGATGCCGACGTCGGGACCGGCCGCGGGGATCCGCTCCCCGCCCAGGGCTCCGTTGTAGTTGCGGCGGGTGCGCTCC
Source organism: Streptomyces sp. NPDC005784 (assembly GCF_042871525.1). Lineage (NCBI taxonomy): Bacteria > Bacillati > Actinomycetota > Actinomycetes > Kitasatosporales > Streptomycetaceae > Streptomyces > Streptomyces sp. NPDC005784. Next base: position 48,312 of record NZ_JBIAIQ010000047.1, on the reverse strand, counting down.
AGCAGCCGGGCCACGTTCTCCGGGGTGAGCTGCGAGCCGTTGACTTCTTCGATGCGGCCGTACCCGGCCGAGCGGATGAGCAGGCTGATGCCCACGACCAGCAGGGCGTCGTGGTCCGACCACAGCTCCAGCGGCAGGCCGGCCAGGCTGGTGAACACGCAGTCCGGGTGGCCCGGCCACAGCGTCTTGCCCACGACCGTGTTGGTGTCGCGGAAGTTCGTGTACTGCTTGTCCTCGACGTAGAGCATGAAGGGGGCGGTGCGCCGCGCACCCTCGGTCAGCTGCGCCAGCAGCGCCTCGCGACCCTCGCGGCCCTGCTCCGCCAGCCAGCGGCGGCTGTCGGCCGCGTCGCGGTCGAACCGCTCCTGAGCCGTCGTCACCTCGCGCTGGTAGTCGTCCAGGTGCCGCAGGGTCCACGGAACCCGCAGCACGCCGGCGACCAGCGTGTGCTGCTTGGCGAGCGGCTGCTCGGAGGGAACGCGGACGACGACCCGGCCGCCGGTGGTCAGGCCGATCTCACCGAGGAACACGGTGCGCTCCGCGGGGTCCGCGACGGCCCCGGCCGGTTCGCGTGCGGCTCCGGACAGGCCGGCGACGACCTTCAGCGCGGCGGCGTCCGCGGTGCGCAGGGCGCCCTCCTGGACCTCCGCGGGCACGTGTCCGTCGAGCGTGAGCAGGGTGTCCAGGGCCGCGCGTATGTCGGCGGCGGCCGAGGCCTTCCGCCACACCCGGGCCAGCAGCCCGGGGAACCCGGCGTCCTCCTCGCGTACCCGGTCCGGCTTGGGCGTGGCGCCGGCCACCAGGCCCAGGCGGCTGGGCCGCCGGCTCTGGCGCTTGCGGGAGTTGGCGGCTCGACGGGATCCTTCGCGGTCTACGGGCGCGGTCATGCGGTGCCTTTCCCGGTGAGTGCGATGTGGCTCCACATCGCGTCGTCGGTGGGCGTCCAGTCCTCGTCGACGTAGATGCAGTCGACCGGGCACTCCAGGACGCAGACGGGGCAGCCCGAGCACAGCTCGGAGATGATCACGACGTCGAGCCCGCGGTCGAAGATCGCGCCGAATTGTTCCGGGCAGCTGCGCAGGCAGCTGTCGCAGGTGATGCACTCGGACGTCTCGATGCGGCGCGGGGGCTTGGTCCAGTTGCCGGCGCGGCTGCGCGTGGCGATCCGCAGGTCTCGCCCGGACGGCACATCTGAAGAAGCGTTGTTTTCCACGGGCATGAGACCCCTTAGGCGTCGTGTCGATGACGGCTCGAACGGACGCTTCGAGCATCCGGGGTTCCTCTGGACCAACTCCTGAACCCCGGTCGGGGCGTGCTGGAGCGTCACACCCGGGACGCCGTCACGCTGGCCGGGCAGGAGCGTTTCTTGACATCCTCCCCCTCTTAAAAGAGGGGGATTTCAACCGAGGTGGGTTGAGGTTCACGGATGCTCGACCGCTGTTTGGGCGGTGTCGTCCCTCCGGCACCGGCTGAGCGCCGGGGGCGGGGAATTCCGCCCTGTCCTGCCGCGACGTTGATGGCTGCATTGGTGTCCGCGTGCAGGTGAAGCCGCAGAAGGAACAGACGAACTCGGCTTGGCTCTTGCGCGAGTTCTTGTCGATCCAACCGCAGGCGGAGCAACGCAGTGAGGTAAAGGGCGCGGGGACGTCCTCGATGCGGCCCGGGGCCTTGTGCCCGGTGCGTTGCCGAAGCACGCCCCAGCCCTGGGCGAGGATCGCTCGGTTCGGCCCGGCCTTCTGTGCGATCATCCTGCCGGGTTGTGCCACGGTGCCCCTGGCCGAGCGGGTCATGTTCTTGATGTTCAGTTTCTCGAACCGCACCAGGTCGTAGGTGCGGGCGAGCATCGTGCTGGTCTTCTCGCACCAGTCCTTGCGCCGGTCGGCCTCACGGGCCTTGATACGGGCGGCCTTGGCGTACTCGGCGCTCTTTTGCTCGCTGCCCTTGGGTGCGCGGGCGGCCGTCGTTGGTGTTTGACGCGGAAGCCCTCGTGCACGTGCTTCCTGCGCCAGGTCGGCTCACCGAACCCGGAGGTGAAAACAGCGTTCTTGGCCTTAGAACTCCTAACGAAATGATCTTCAAGATGGTTGGATCACTCCGGGACTGATGCTCCGGGGGTGCTGGGTGGCTCGGCCGAAGCCATGGGAAGTCGACGATGAGCTGTGGGCGGTGATCGAGCCACTGCTGCCCAAGGTCGAGCGTCGGGCCCGGCACCCCGGGCGCAAGCGGCATCCGGATCGGCTGGTGTTCCAGGGCATCCTGTTCGTCCTGAATACCGGGATCGCCTGGGAACACCTGCCGCAGGAACTCGGCTTCGGCTCGGGCATGACCTGCTGGCGCCGGCTGGCTGAGTGGACTGAGGCCGGTGTGTGGCCCCGGCTGCACGAGGTCCTCCTGGCCAAGCTGCGCAGTGTGGACGCCCTGGACTTCTCCAGGGCGGCCGTCGACGGCTCCCACATCCGGGCGTTAAAGGGGGATCCAAGACGGGACGAAGCCCCGTTGACCGGGGTAGGACGGGCAGCAAACACCAGCTGATCACCGACGCCACCAGCATCCCTCTGGCCGCCACCCTGACCGGCGGCAACCGCAACGACGTCACCCAGCTGATCCCACTGCTGGAGGCGATCCCGCCGGTACGGGGCAAGCGCGGCCGACCCCGTCGCCGCCCCACCGCGGTCCTGGGCGACCGCGGGCTACGACCACGACAAGTACCGCCGTCTGGTCTGGGATCTCGGCGTGAAGCCACTGATCGCCCGCCGGGGCACCGAGCACGGCTCCGGACTTGGCACCCAACGCTGGGTCGTCGAGCGCGCGTTCGCCCACCTGCACGGATTCCGCCGCCTGCGGATCCGCTGGGAGATACGCGACGACATCCACGAAGCCTTCCTCACCCTCGGATGCGCACTGCTCTGCTGGCGACGCCTGCACTCAGCTGTCGCCCGCTAGTTTTTCTGCAGGGTGCGGGTGACACCCGCGATGACGGCGGTCGTCAGCACCCAGCCCAAGGCAATCAGCAGGTAGGCCAGCCCCTGGAGGCTGTCGTTCGACCAGGACCAGGCCGTGCGCTGACCCAGACCACCGATGGGGATCAAGAGGTCGAGTGTGTAGACGAGCGGCTGAAACGGGGCGCCTTCGCCTCGTTGGACCGGGTTGGGGGAGTGAGTGCCGAAGGACAGCGCGCCCAGTAAGGTCAGCGCGAGGAGCCAGACGCCGGCCAGCCAGGGGCGGTAGCCATAACCGACGGTCACGTCGAGCAGGCGCCCCCACACGCGCGCAGCCGGAGGCAGAGTTTGACGCCGATGGCGCTGTTTGGCCAGGAGTACGCGGCGGGCGTCGTCGTCGTGGCCGGCCTTCCGGTACCAGCTCGCCAACTGCTCATAGGGCTGGGGGCTGTAGCCCGGACTGCGTCGTAGCCACGCCACACGGTTGGCCACAGAGTCCCGCCGCCCCACTGCCTCCCGCCGCTCGCCTGCCTCGTCCACCTTGATGGAGCCGTAGACGAAGCCGTCCAGCTCCACCACGTCGGGCCAGCTGTGCTCGCGGTCGTGGAGGTAGGACACCTGCGCGCCCCGCAGGTCCACGGTGCCGGACGGTGGCCGGGCGAGGGTGAAGTCGAAGTCGACGGCCTGCATCCGTAGGGCGACCAATGATGGGCCGCGTCCATCGGGCGGCCCGTTCAGGACGGCTCCTTCGAAGGTCAGGTCGTCCGAGATCCGCGTACCCCGCAGCCGTACGGTCCCGTTCGCGGCGAACCCGTCGGAGAAGTCGAGCGTCGAGGCCACGGCGTTGTCCAGGGCGAGCGCGACCCCGCGCTGACCGGGGCGTTCCAGTAGTGCACCCCGCATGTGCAGTCCGCCTGGCAGCTGTGCCCCCATGAAACGGAGTTCACCGTGCGCGACGAATCCGTCCTGGCAGTAGACGCCGCCCTCCGCGACCAGTCCGCCAGCGGACACTGCCCATTCCTCGGGTGCGGTGATCTCGGCGCCGTTGAGGTTCACGGCGCCGCTCACGTGGGCGTTGATGAGCGACAAGGCGGTGACCCTGCGGTGGAAGGGCGAGGCAGAGCCGCTTTCCAGGCGAGAGCGCCGCAGGTCGAGGCGCCCCTCGATACGGATCATGCCGGCTTCCACGCCCGGCACTCGGCCGCCCACGATCGCAATTGACTGGGTCGACGCTCCGGAGAGGTCCACGCCCTCCTCGAACCAACAGTCCTCGAGCCAGAGGGCGTGAGCGATCTGTGCGCCGGCCAGGTTGAGGTGCCCGGATATCCGCGCCCCGGCGAGCCTTAGGCATGCGACGGCCCCCGGTTGCGCGGTGTTCGCGCCCTGGAGGAGCGCCGCGATCACGGCGGCCCGAACCGTCCGCCCGGGGCCCCACTGCTCACCCTCGGCGACACGGTCGTCCTCAGGCACACCTGTGCGCAGGTCCACGCGGCGTCCCTCGGGGAACGCATCCCACAGCTCACGCTCCGGTGAAGTCAACTCGTCGTATGAGAGCACTCATGCAGAGTAATGATCTTTCCTCGTACTCGCCTTGCCCTACCTCGCGCGGATCGAGAGGGTGGCCCATTCTGTTAGGAGTTCTTAGTGAAGTCCTTCAGCGCCTGTTGCTGCACGTCCGCGTTCCCGGCGCCGAGCCATGCGTTGTCACGCCGGGCCTCGGTGAGTTGGCGGCACTGTTCGGCAAAACCGGGCGCCGCCCTGCGACCCTTGCGCCAGTGCGTGTGCTGCTCGACGGCGAGGTTCCAGACGTACCGGGCGTGCGCGCAGTGGCCGAGCATGACGCCCGCCTGCTCACTCGTCGGATACATCCGAAACCGCGCCATGACCGTGAACCTAGCCAGCACGTTCCCCGACCGCCCGCACATCGATCGACATCACCTGTGCGAGTGACCGTTCCCGGCCACCGACCCGCCGGACCCCGCTCGTCGGGGGGCGCGGCGTGATGCCCGTGACGGTGACCGCCGACGGCGTCACGAGCGCGGCGGTGCGGCTGCGCCCGAGCCGGCCGACCGATCCGCCGGTCCTGCTGGCGTTGCCCGAGCTCGTGTCCCCGGTCAACTTCGTGTCGGCCCCCGGGTGTCCGTCCACCACCCCGCGTCAGGGTGCAGACGACCAGCCCCAGGCCGCGGGCCACCTCCGGCTGGTGTCCGCGGCACCGGTGCCGTGACAGGCGTGCCCGCAGTTCAAGGCATCATGTCCTGCCTGGTCTTGAGCCCCTCGGCGAGCAGGCTCCATTCCTTGCCGATGCGCTCGGCGATCGGGGCGATGACGCCGAGCCAGTGGGCCGGAACCACGTCGATCAGCTCCCGCCAGCCGTCGTCCGGCTCGGCGGCGTGCAGCTGCATCCAGCGGAGGAACTCCCGGCCGCCCGCGGTGTAGCGGATGGTGGGATCGGCGGCCATCTTCGCCGCCACCGTCGTCCAGGCCGGAATCTCGTCGGTGCGGTCCCTACGCTGCGGCGCGCTGTCGATGCTCGGTGCCACCCGCAGCGGCACATGGGCTGCGCCACCGGAATCCGCGCCGCCGGGAACTGCCGAGACGGGCCGCGACGGTTCCCCGGACAGCTGTACGGACCGCACGGGGTGGACGGGGTGGGCGGGGTGGACGGATCGCAGGGGCTGCGCCGCCGCGTCGGGTGTCCGGCGGCCGCTGCGCTCGGGGCTTTCGCCACGCCGCAGCCGGGCGCTCACGTCGTGGACCGTGCCGAGCGACACGTCGGTCTCCCGGGCGACCTGACGGAGCGGGGCGTTCGGGTGCTCGGCGATGTACTCGGCGGCCCGCAGCCGGCCCTCGCCCGGGCCCACCGGACGCCGCCTGCCGTCCCGGCCGATGCGCTTGCCGTCGAGCGGTGTTCCCTCACTCGAATTCTCGCGCAGCGACGCGATCGTCTTCGCGCTCAGCCCGGTGATGCGGGCGACGGCACGGTCGGACCAGTCCGGGTGGGAACTCAGGACACGCTGGGCTCCGGACACGCGGTCGGTCTTCGACAGCGGCAGTCCGTGCGAGACGTTCGCCTTCATGGCGATGACGAGCGCCTCGGAGTTCGAACAGTCGACGAAGCGCGCCTTGATGCTGCTGTCGCCGCGCAGCTTGGCGGCTTCCAGCCGGTGCAGGCCGTCGATGATGCGGTAGCCGTCGATCTGGACCAGAACGGGCGGCAGTTCCGCCGAGCCGGCCGCGTCGACGAGAAGCTGGATGTGCGCGGCGTCCGTGCCGCTCCGGCGCAGAGGCACGCCCGCCGACAGCGCGTTGACGAGGATGTCGCAGGCGGGAAGCTGCTCGAGGTTCTTCAGATCGAATTCGCTGCGGGCCGACGCGTCGACGCCTTCCGTCCTGACGGAGCCGAACGCGTTCGTGATCAAGATGGCCTGCGCGCTGCTCTGAGCCATTCCTTCACTTCCTCTCTGCTGCCGCTGCCGATGAGCATCGCAGGAGGGGCTCCAGCTGCAGTTGAGGGGAGATTGAAGTTTCCTGGAAATGCAGGACAGCGGGTGTCCGCCGGACCGGCGGACACCCGCCGCGGCAGCACCGCGGCGACGGCCGGCAGGGCGGCCGCCCGGAGTGCGAGCATCCCTGCGGGCCACGAGGCGGACCGTGCGGCGGGCTGTGCTGTGTGGCGAGGCGGTCGAATACCTTCGCGGTGAGCGTGCCGGGGGAGACGGTGAACCACAGCGCGGGTAAAGGGGTCCCCGTCTGTGATATCAGGAAGGTCATTCCGTTCAGTAGGCGTCGGCCTGCCCGGTTTTGAACGATGGCCGCCGCTTTACGTAAACGGCTATTTTATTGCCGTTATGGCTCTCCGCGGAAGCGGATGTTGCATCTGCCTACTTTCCTCAGTTGAACCCGGAAATCCATGAAGGTGGCTATGAAATCATTCGTGAATGGTTCGGCGAGCACGGGGCGGCCAGTGATCGGGATCTGTGCGCGGACCGCGCCGGTCACGTTCCAGGGCAGCGACATGGTCGTCAGCTTCGCGCTCCAGTCCCACCTGGCCTTCCTGACCGCGGCGGGCTGCACGCCCCTGCTGCTTCCGCTGCTGCCCGGCGTCGAGGCCATGGCGGACCGGATCGACGGCCTGCTGATCCCGGGTGGCCCCGATGTGGATCCGGCGCTGTACGGCGAGAACCCGCACTCCGGCACGCGGGCGATGACCCCGGAAGCCGACCGCGCCGAACTGGCGTTGATCCGGGCGGCACTTGACGCCGAGCTGCCCGTGCTGGGCATCTGTCGCGGCATGCAGCTGCTCAACGTGCTGCACGGAGGCACGCTGCACCAGCACCTGCCCGAAGTCACGGGCCACGACGGCCACCGCCCGAACACGCCGTCCTTCACCCTCGGCTCCCACCCGTTGAAGCTGGAGCCGGGCAGCCGGATCGCCGGTGTCCTCGACGAGGACGTGCCGGTGGCGGCCTGCCATCACCACCAGGCCGTCAACCGGCTCGGTGCCGGCCTCACCGCCACCGGCTGGGCGGAGGACGGTACCGTCGAGGCCGTCGAAGTCACGGATCGCCCCTTCGCCGTCGGCGTGCAATGGGAAGCAGGATTCACACCCGACCAACGACTTCATCACGCACTCGTGCACGCTGCCGGACGCTGACCCCGCAGGTCTTCGGCGATCACCGAACGTGAGCCGGAAGGGTGGAGGCGGGCCTTGTCCCGGCACCACCCGGCCGCCCTCGTTGCCGGCGCCGCCGCCCTTGCCCGCCATGTGCGTGGCCGGCTTGAGCCGTTGGCGTTCGCCGCCCGACAGCGTGGTGAGTGGTCGGGCCGTTTCGCAGGCGCCCCGGGATCAGCCCCGCATCAGCCCTGGATGAGCCCGAGGACGTCGCCGTCGAGGTCGGTGAAGGTGGCCACCAGTCGGCCGCCGCCGACGTCGGAGGCCGGCTTCTGTACCGTGGCGCCCGCCTCGGCGAGCTTCGCCTCGATGCCGGGGACCTGCCAGTGGACCAGGGCGAGGTCATGCCCGGGTCCGGCACCAGGCCGATGTGCTGCCCCGCGACGTCGTAGCCGACGTAGTGGTCCCCGTCGGTCTGCGGCTCGCTCATCGGTTCATTCTGACTCCAGCAGGTTTCGAGCCGCTTCAAGGACCCCCTTGCCACGCTGTGTGCGCCGTGCATCCAGAAGGGGTATCCATGAAAAAGCTCGCATTGGTAAATGCGGTGATCGTGATCGGCCTGTCGGTTCCGGCCGTCACGCCCGTGGCGGCGGCCGAGGGGGCTGCCGCGCCGACCACGGGAACAATCGACTGGTCGCCGTGTCCTGACATCGACCCGAACCTCGGTGCGTTGCTCAAGGGCCTGGAGTGCGGCTCGGTGGAGGTCCCGCTCGACTACGCCCAGCCCGGCGGTCAGAAGATCAAGCTGGCGCTGACCCGCGCCAAGCACACCGTCACCGACGACCAGTACAAGGGCGTCGTGCTGCTGCACCGCGGCCAGTGGCCCGGCCCGATCAGCCGCGACATGCCCACCCGGTACGCCAAGGGCACGACCGGGCTGGCGAAGGACGTCGGCGCCGCTTACGACTGGATCGGCTTCGACCCGCGCGGCGTCGGGGCCAGCGAGCCGGCGATCGTGTGCGACCCGTCCTACATCAACCCGGTGCTGGCCGACCCCGTGCCGAAGACGGCCGAGGATGAGCAGAACGCCGTGTCCAAGGCCGAGGCGTACGCCAAGAGCTGTGGTGACAAGTACGGCGACCTGCTCAACCACTTCACCACCAAGGACTCCGCGCGCGACCTCGACCAGATGCGGATCGCGCTCGGCCAGGAGCAGATCACCTACTACGGCATCGACTGGGGCGGCTACCTCGGCTCGGTCTACGCGACGATGTACCCGACCCGGGTGAAGCGCATGGTGCTCGACAGCGTGCCCAGCCCCAGCGGCGTGGGGTACCAGAACCAGATGTTCAAGAACATCACGTCCGAGTACAACGGCGGGATCTTCTTCGCCTGGGTCGCCAAGTACGACTCCGTCTACCACCTGGGCACGACCGCCGACGAGGTCGAGGCGAACTACTACAAGGGCCAGGACGCCCTCCGTGCGGCGCCGGTCGACGGCAAGATCGGACCGGGCGAGTGGGCGAACGTCTTCGAGCAGGTCGTCTACCGCAGCTGGACCTGGGTGAGCCGCGCGAAGATATTCTCCGACTTCGTGGTGCGCGGTGACGCGACGGCGCTGCGCGCCGACTCCCCGACCCCGGGCTTCCCTCAGCAGAACCGCGTCGCGATGACCAACGCGGTCAACTGCACCGACGGCCGGTGGCCGAAGGACTGGAAGGTGTGGAGCGCCACCCTCGCCAGCCAGTACGCCGCCGGGAACCACCTCCTGACCTGGAGCAACGGCTGGTACAGCGCGCCGTGCGCGTTCTGGCCGGTGCAGACCCAGGCTCCGGCGCAGGTCGGCAACGGCAGCGCCAACGTCCTGCTGGTGCAGCCGCAGTACGACAGCGCACACGGGATGTTCGGCGCTCTCGACATGCGTATCCGGTTCGCCAACTCCCGTCTCATCATGGAGTTGGGCGGCCACAACGTCGGCTCGGCGCTGTCGGCGAACAACAACCCCTGCCTCAACACCTACGTCAGCGACTACCTGAGGGACGGCACCCGTCCCACCTCGTCGTGGGGCATCGACGCCACCTGTCAGGCGCCCGAGGACCCGGTGCCGCCGACGGCCTGATCCGTCGTCAGCCGGGCCCCGCATGATCACCATGCGGGGCGACAACTGCCATGGATTTCCTAATCATTCATAGTCGTCTCTGGTCAGGCATCTCACGTAGCTTGGTGTTGTGAGGCTTTCGGAGTGGGCGCGTCAGCAGGGCGTGAGCTACCAGACCGCCTGGCGGTGGGTGAGGGACGGGAAGATGCCCGTTCCGGTCCGCCAGGCGCCGTCCGGGACGTGGTTGGTCGACGAGGTTGCCGTCCAGCCGTCCGGGCGCGTGGTGGCGTACTGCCGTGTGTCGTCAGCCGATCAGAGGGCCGACCTGGATCGGCAGGTCGCGCGGGTGGTGTCCGGCGCGAATGGGCTGGGCCTGGCTGTCGCGGAGGTCGTGACCGAGGTCGGGTCGGGGTTGAACGGGCGCCGCCGCAAGCTGCACCGGCTCCTCTGCGACCCGGACACGGCTGTGATCGTGGTCGAGCACCGTGACCGCCTCGCCCGGTTCGGCGTCGAGCACCTGGAGGCCGCGCTGTCGGCGTCCGGCCGGCGCCTGGTCGTCCTCGACCCTGCCGAGATCGCAGACGATCTCGTGCGGGACATCAGCGAGGTGCTGACCTCGATGTGTGCCCGCCTGTACGGGCGGCGGGCGGCGAAGACCCGGGCCGCCCGCGCGGTGGCCGTGGCGACCGGCGAGGACGGCGAGTGAAGAAGTTCCGGCCGCAGCCCGGGTTCGTGGTGCAGGCGTACCGGTTCGCGCTGGACCCGAACGCCGCCCAGGAGAGCGCACTGCGCTCGCACTGCGGTGCGGCGCGCGCGGCGTACAACTGGGCGGTGGGGTGGGTGTCGGCGTCGTGGTGGCAGCGCCGGGCGGAGGAGTCCTACGGCATCCCTGCCGACGGGCTCACCGAGTGGCGGCCGTGGTCGCTGCCCGCGCTGCGCAAGGAGTTCAACCAGGCCAAGAAGACTGACCCGCGCTTCGCTGCCTGGTGGGAGGAGAACTCCAAGGAGGCGTACTCCACCGGTCTGGCGAACGCCGCGGCTGCGTTCGACAACTACGCCAAGTCCAAGCAGGGCAAGCGGCGGGGCAAGCAGCTCGGGATGCCCCGGTTCAAGTCGAAGCACAAGGCGCGCCTGTCCTGCCGGTTCACCACCGGCACCATCCGGGTGGACGCCGACGGACGGCACGTCACACTGCCCAGGCTCGGGGCGATCCGCACGCACGAGTCCACTGGCGGCCTCCTCGCCCGTGTCCAGGCTGGGACCGCGCGCATCCTGTCCGCGACCGTCCGCCACGAACGCGGACGCTGGCTCGTCGCCTTCCAGACCGAGGTCAAACGCGACCTCGTCCGCGTCGCACGGCCCGAAGCCGCGGTCGGCATCGACCTGGGCGTGAAGACTCTCGCGGCCATGGCCGACAGCACCGGTGAGATCCGCGAAGTGTCCAACCCCAGGCATCTGGACAGCGCCCTGAAGGAGCTGCGCCGCGCCTCCCGCACCGTCTCCCGCCGCCGCGGTCCGGACCGCCGGACCGGACAGCGGCCCTCCTCCCGGTGGAAGAAAGCCGACGCCGCCCGCAACAAGGTGCACCACCGCATCGCGAACCTCCGCGCCAACGCCCTGCACAAGCTCACCACCGCCGTGGCCGCCGAATACGGCACCGTCGTGGTGGAGGACCTGAACGTCGCCGGGATGCTCCGCAACCGGCGCCTGGCCCGCAGGATCGCCGACGCCGGATTCGGCGAAATCCGCCGCCAGCTCACCTACAAGACCCGCCAGCGCCACGCCACCCGCATCATCGCGGCAGACCGCTGGTTCCCCTCCCCCAAGACCTGCTCCGGGTGCGGCACAATGAAAGCCAAGCTGCCGCTGCACGTGCGGACCTACGCATGCGACGCCTGTGGCCTGGTCATCGACCGGGACACGAACGCGGCACGAAACCTCGCCGCCCTCGCAGCAACAGCCTGCACGACTGGTACCGGAGTGGCCGGAGACCAGGACACCGCCCCGGCGGTGTCGAAGCCCCGTGGAGCCGACCACAAGACCCGCACCACCCGCCCCCGCCGCAAGACGGGGACGGGGCGGGCAGGTGGCACAACACTGCCGCACCAGCAGCAGACAGAAACGGGAGACCGTCCTCAAGCCGAGCCCCTAACGCTCTGGTGACGTGACGGACCTTCCAGGCAGAAATACCCGGAACGCTGAGACCTGACTACGGACTCAGCAACGGTGCGTGTTCTGCCCCTGCCCAACGGCTTCGTGCGCTTCGCTGTGCACCGGGCACACGACACGATCGGTGTGCGTGCGGCCGTCAGGGCGCTGGCGGCCGTCGCGGCCACCGCGCCGGTGGCCCGTACGACGACCGAAGGAGACCTCCTCGGACGGAGACTCTCCACGACATGGACGGCGGAAGCATGACGGCTGCACCACCGCGTGGGCTCGAAGAGCGGCTGGAGGACACTCGCAAGAGACTGGAGAACGACGTCGATCTCTGGGTCGCTTCGGCGGGTGGTCCGGGCGGCGCCCACCTCATCCCACTCTCGTTTTTCTGGGACGGGACCGCCATCCTCATCTCGACCCCGCGCGGTTTCGTGACCGGTCGCAACCTGCTGGCGGACGGCCGGGTGCGCGTCGGCCTCGGCCTGACGCGCGACGTCGTGATCGTCGACGGCGACGCGGAGCCGGTGGACGTCGCCGAACTCGGCGGGACGGCCGACGCCTTCGCGGCCAAGACCGGGTTCGACCCGCGCGAACTCGACCAGCTCTACCAGTACTTCCGCGTACGGCCCCGGCGCATCCAGGCCTGGCGGGAGGCCAACGAGCTGGCCGGACGCACGCTGATGAGCGACGGCGTCTGGCTCGGCTGAGTACCTGGGAGGAACCCCGGAGGAACCCCTTCCCCCGAGGCACGTAGCCGGCCGGTCACCCGCGCGACCGGCCGGCGGCTTTTCGGAGTCCAGTCGTTCTTGACCAGGGTTGCGGATGACGTTGTCAGGCTGTGCGGGAAAAGCCATCTGAATTCTGGAAGGGCGAACATGACGTCAATCGAGGTTCCGGTCCTGATCGTGGGCGGCGGCGGGTGTGGCCTGTCCGCCTCCGTCTTTCTCTCTGACCAGGGCATCGACCACCTGCTCGTGGAGCGGCACGCGGACACGTCGAGGGTGCCGAAGGCGCACTACCTCAATCAGCGCACGATGGAGATCTTCCGCCAGCACGGGATCCGCGATGACGTCCTCGCGGAGGCGGCGCCGCTGGACAAGTTCGGCAAGGTGCGCTGGGCGACCACGTTCGCTGGTGACGGGCCGATCGACGCTCGCCAGATCCATGAGATGGACGCCTTCGGCGGTGGCGAACTGACGGAGCGCTACGGGGCGGCCGGGCCGGAACTGCCCTCGAAGCTGCCGCAGATGTGGCTGGAGCCGATCCTGCGTCGTCACGCGGAGCAGCGCAGTCCGGGGCGGATCCTCTTCAGCCACGAGGTGATCGACTTCTCCGACGAGGGCGACCACGTCGTCGCCGAGGTGCGCAACGTCGAGACCGGCGAGGTCATCACGGTCAAGGCGCAGTACCTCCTCGGCGCCGACGGCGGCCGCTTCGTCGGCTCCAAGGTCGGCATCGAGTTGCAGGGCCCGCCCAGCAACGTCAACACGACGACCGTGTACTTCTCCGCGGACCTGTCGCAGTGGTGGGAGGAGGGCACGCTCATCACGCACTACCTCAGCCCGGAGGACCCCGACCTCTCCGTCAACCTCATCGAGATGGGTCCGAGCTGGGGCAAGGCCTGCGAGCAGTGGGGCCTGCACATGGCCCCCGGCCCGGCCGGCCGCTGGGACAACGAGACGGTCGTCGACCGCATCCGTGAAGTGCTGAAGGTGCCGGATCTGGAAGTGACCGTGCACAAGATCACGGACTGGATCGTGAACGCGGTCCTCGCCGACAAGTACCGGGTCGGCCGGGTGCTGATCGCGGGCGACGCCGCGCACAAGCAGCCGCCCGCCGTGGGCCTCGGCCTCAACACCGGCATCCAGGACGCGCACAACATCGCCTGGAAGCTGGCTGCGGTACTGAACGGCAGCGCGCCCGAGAGCCTGATCGACACCTACGAGGCCGAGCGCCGGCCCGTAGGCCGCGAGAACGTCGACTGGGCGGTCTCCGCCGCTCAGCACCACCAGGCGGTCATCGACGCCATCGGCGGCGGCCACAACATCCCGGCGGGGCGCCGCGGGCAGCGTCTGGCGGCGTACTTCGACCCGTCCCCGCTCGGCGACACTGTGCGGGCGCGGGCCCTGGAAATATTCGACACCCACCGCGGCGGCTGCCAGTCGTTCGAGATGGAGATCGGCTTCGCCTACGAGGAGGGAGCGGTCGTCTCCGACGGCACCGAACGCCCGGCCCGCGTCCCCATGCGCGACGAGCACACGCCGACGTCGCGCCCCGGCCACCGGCTGCCGCACGCCTGGATCACCCGGGACGGCGAGCGCCTGTCCACCCTCGACCTGACGGGCAGGACCGGCTTCACGCTGATCACCGGCCCGGAGGGGACGGCGTGGAGCGAGGCGGCCGCACGCGTGGCGGAGAAGTTCTCCGTCCAGGTCAACGCGGTCCGCATCGGCGACGGCGCCGAGTACGCCGACGTGGACGGCGGGTGGGAGGCCGTCCGGCAGATCACCGGTGCCGGCGCCCTCCTGATCCGTCCCGACCAGCACGTGGCCTGGCGCAGCACCGGCGCCGGCAAGGACGCGGAGCAGGCGCTGACGGAGGTCTTCGCCACGATCCTGGACCGCTGATGCGGTCAGGGATCCGATCAGGATCCGATCAGAGATCCGGTCAGCGATCCGAGCGCTGACCGGATCTTCTGGTGCCGCGACGAAGACCGCCGCTTCCGCGACGCGGAACGGGCAGGACGAGAAGGGCCGTGCCCGGGCACGGCCCTTCTCGTCCTGCCCGTAAGCGGCTCATCGCAGTAGAGGGTGTAGTCGGGGTCTGTCGGTTTTCGAGGTCGCCGACACGGATTTCAGGCTCGGCTGCATTCCTGTCCGAGCGCGACGAGACGTGCGCCGCGGAACGAGCTATGCACCCTCGTTGTCACCGCGCAGGGAATGGATCATGCTCTGCATGATCCGGAACGCGTCTGACTGCTCGGTCTCGGTCAGGCCGGCCAGCATTCTGGCCTCGACGGACCGGACGGCTGCGCTCGCCTTCTCGAGGCTTCGTCGGCCGCGAGGCGTGAGCCGCGTGGGAAGCACCTTCCCGACGGGTGCCTCCGCAGGCCTGGTCACGTAGCCGTCTCGTTCCAGGGTCTGGAGCAGCACGTTCATCGTCTGCCGTGTCACGAACGCGCCTCGCGCGAGCTCGGAGTTCGACAAGCCCGGTCGTTGGGCCAGCAGCTCGATGCAGGAGTAGTGCGTCACGCTCATCCCGAGCGGCCGCAGCACTTCCTCCATGGCCGCGCGGAGGGCGCTCGACGCTTCTTTGAGCAGGTAGCCCAGTGACGTCTCCAGGTTGACGCCGACACCTTCCTGACTCATGTCAGTATTCTGACATAGTTTGACGCATGTCAGAAAACTGACACGAAAAGAAGGAGCGTCATCATGCCCGCCACCGGCCCCGACTTCATCTCGCTCCAAGTGCGCGGCCTCGACGCTTCGCAGGCGTTCTACGAGCAGTACCTGGGCCTCGTCCGCTCGCCGGCCGGACCTCCGCACGCCGTCGTCTTCGAGACGAAGCCGATCGCGTTCGCACTCCGCGACGTCATTCCCGGCACCGACCTCGCATCCGTCGCTCAGCCCGGCATCGGTGCCGCGATCTGGCTCCACGCCACCGACGTCCAGGCCATCCACGACGCGCTCGTCGCCGACGGTCACACCATCGTCTCCGCACCGATCGACGGTCCCTTCGGTCGGACCTTCACCTTCGCCGACCCCGACGGCTACCAGGTGACGCTCCACGACCGCGCTTGATCGACCAAACGCCACCGGACGATCATCAGCGGTTGCGCCCTGGGCTCGTGCGTGACGCTACCTTCTGCCCTGCTGACCTGACGACGTTCTGCCGGCTGGATGACCTCGGCTTGGAAGTGGTCGGCCAACAGTTGCATCCCGACCACGCCGTGTTGCTCTGTCGATTGACATCCTCCCCCTCTTAAAAGAGGGGGATTCCAACCCATTTGGGTTGGGGTTCACGGACGCTCGACCGCTGTTTGGGCGGTGTCGTCCCTCCGGCACCGGCTGATCGCCGGGGGCGAGGGGATCCCGCCCTGTCCTGCCGCGACGTTGATGGCTGCGTTGGTGTCCGCGTTGCAGGTGAAGCCGCAGAAGGAGCAGACGAACTCGGCTTGGCTCTTGCGCGAGTTCTTATCAATCCATCCGCAGACACTGCACCGCAGGCTGGTGTAGGGGGCGGGGACGTCTTCGACCCGGCCGGGGGCCTTGTGCCCGGTACGTTGGCGCAGCAGGCCCCAGCCCTGCGCGAGGATCGCCCGGTTCAGGCCGGCTTTCTGTCTGACCTGTCTGCCGGGCTGCTCGGTGGTTCCGCTGGCCGAGCGGGTCATGTTCTTGATGTTCAGCTTCTCGAACCGCACCAGACGGTAGGTGCGGGCCAGCATCGTCGAGGTCTTCTCGCACCAGTCCTTGCGCCGGTCGGCCTCACGCGCTGTGAGCCTGGCCGCCTTGGCGTACTCGGCGCTCTTTTGCTCGCTGCCCTTGGGTGCGCGGGCGGCCCGTCGTTGGTGTTTGCGGATCCGGGCGCGTTCCTTGACGGTGAGCTGGGGGCAGTTCAGTTTCCGGCCGTCGGAGAGGGCGGCGGTGATGGCCACGCCCCGGTCGATGCCGATGATCTCGCCCGTGCCGGGCCCGTCGACGGGCGCGGGGACGACGGCGAACGCGATGTGCCACCGGCTGTTGCGCAAGGTGACACGGAAGGTCTTGGCCTTGGGCAGTTCGGGCCGGGTGAGTCGGAAGCGGACCCAGCCGCAGCCGGGCACCTTGACCTGAGCCCACCTGCGGTTGAGCTGGCGCACCACCACCGACCGGCCCATGATCTGCTTTCCGGTCTTTGCGTTGAGCTTCGGTAAGCCGTCCGCCTCGAACTCTCCGATGCGGTCGGTGCCGATGACGCGGAAGCCCTCGTGCACGTGCTTCCTGCGCCAGGTCGGCTCACCAAACCCGGACGTGAAGCGGGCGTTCTTGGCCTGGGCGAAGTCCTTCAACGCCTGTTGCTGCACGTCCGCGTTCCCACTGCCGAGCCACTCGCTCTCGCGCCGGGCCTCGGTGAGTTGGCGGCACTGTTCGGCAAAACCGGGCGCCGCCCTGCGACCCTTGCGCCAGTGCGTGTGCTGCTCGACGGCGAGGTTCCAGACGTACCGGGCGTGCGCACAGTGCAGCAACATCTGCCGCTCCTGCGCATTCGTGGGGTACATGCGGAACTTCGCCATGCCGTCACGGTAATAGCGCGATAACGCCATACCGGCGGAATGTTCAAATTCATGCTTCGTATCCCCAAAGCATTCCACGCCCGGCTCACCGCCCGGGCGGCCGCTGACCGGCGGCCCCGCAACGCCGAGATCCTGCACCTGCTCGAGATCGCCCTCGACGCCGTCAGGGCAGATGAATCGCCCTGACGGCGATTCCTCTGCCCTGCCCTGCTCCGCAGGGGCTCGCATTCACCCCCCGGCCTGAAGGCCGGGGCACCCTGCAAGGAAACGAGAAGGAAACGAGGTGGATTCGGGCTCACACCCCGACTGCGACCGAGTCTGCTGCAGCCTTCTTCACGACGGGGAGGATCTGGTCGACGGCCCTGCGCGAGGTCATCATGCAGACACCGACGCCCACGCCGTCGTACACCGCACCGCAGACCGCGAGTCCGGGCTGGGTCGCCACGGTCTCACGGATCCGCCGCACCCGGTCCACGTGGCCGACGGTGTACTGCGGCAGGGCGCTCTCCCAGCGGCTCACGCGGGACGCCACCGGGACACCGGTCACGCCGGTGGCCTCGGCGAGCTCGGCCGTCGCCAGCGCGACCAGGTCGGCGTCGTCGAGCTGGAGCAGGTGCTCCTCGCCGAACCGTCCGAGCGAGCAGCGCACGATCTCCACCTCGCCCGCCAGGTGCGGCCACTTCACCGTGGTGAACGTGACCTCCTTGACGGCCTTCCCCTCCTCCGCCGGCACCCGGTAACCGGCGTAGCCGCGGCCCGAGAGCCCGCTCGGGAACGCCGTGCGCGGGTAGGCGAGCGTCACCATGGCCACGCTGGCGTACGGCACCTCGGAGAGCGCCGAGACAGCGGAGGACGTACCCGGGACCCCGGCGAGCAGGCTGCCCGTCGGGCCGGCCGGGGTGGCGATGATGACCGCGTCGGCGTCGATGACCTCCGAGTCGGTGGCCGACCCCACGGTCACCTGCCAGCGGTCACCCTTGCGTGTCAGGTCCCGGACGGGGGTCCCGGTGCGCAGGGCCGTGTCCGGCGCGGCGTCCAGCACCTGCTGGACGATCGCCGCGGGCAGCGTGCCGAAGCCGCCCTCGAGGGTGGCGACGCTCACCGGCGGGGGCTTCTCGCCCTCTTGCAGGTGCGGCACCAGCGAGCCGGCCGCGTCCGCGAGCGAGATGTGATCGCGGGACGCCCTCGCCAGCGGGGTCAGGGTGGCTTCGAACGAGAGGTCCGAGGCACGCCCGGCGAACACACCGGCGAGGAACGGCTCGACGAGGCGGTCCACGACCTCCTGGCCGAACCGCCCGCCGACGAAGGACGCGACCGAGATGTCGCCCTTCAGGTCGAACGAGGGCAGCACGAGGTCCTGCTGCGCCCGCTCCACGCCCTCGGCGGACAGCACCCCGGACCGGGCGAGGTCGTCCATGTCACAGGGCACACCCATGAACTGACGGTCGGGCTGGTGCCTGATCGTGCCCCCGGTCCAGATCGCCGACGCGGTGACGGGGCCCGCCGACATGATCTGCTCGCCGAGTCCCGCCTCCTTGATCAGGCCGGTGGTCTTCTTGCGGTTGGCGTACAGCGACTCGGCGCCCTCGTCGACCGCGACTCCTGCCACGTCGGAGACCAGCAGCTTTCCGCCCAGCCGGGACGAGGCCTCAAGGAGCGTCACGCGCACCGGCTCGTTCCGCAGGTGGAACGCCGCCGCCAGTCCCGAGATCCCGCCACCGACGATGACCACGTGGGGCTTGCCGCTCGCCTGAGCCTGTTCGCTCCCAGTCATTCCACCAGCTCCTTCATGGTTACGGTGTCGTAAGGCCCGTACGGCCGGCGCCGAGACAGGCCGTGGGCAGTCTGGCCGAGCGCCCCGGACCCCGGGTGGAGGGCGCCTTGAAGGCGGGCCGAATCTTTCGCGATTGCTCGCCGGTCGGCTGTTCGACCGCGGGCTTTCGGCATTTGAACAGGGTGGTTCGACGGCAGCATCGGAGGTGCCCGGGCATTTGCGTTTCGTACCGTGAACGTATTAATTCATTGCTTAAAAACCGGGCGCAGGATGTTCCGCTCGCCGCCTCCGCGTATCCGGCGAATTGGCGTTCCGGAGGCATTGGAACCTGGACCTCACGAAAGGGAAAAACGTGCCGTTCGAGAAGGTCGCGCTCATCACGGGCGCCAACAAGGGCATCGGGTTCGCCATTGCGCGGCAACTCGGCGAGCAGGGGATCACCGTTCTCATCGGCGCCCGGGACGAGGTGCTCGGCAAGCAGGCCGCCGACGCGCTGGCAGACGAAGGCGTCACGGCCGTGCCGCTCCGGCTCGACGTGACGGACCCGGCCTCCGTGGGGGAGGCGGCCCGCGAGATCGAGCGGCGGTTCGGGCGCCTGGACATCCTGGTGAACAACGCCGGCATCGCGGGCGGCTTCACCGGGACGCCCAGTGAGGCGACCGCCGTCGACCTGCGGGAGGTCTTCGAGACCAATGTGTTCGGGGTGGTCACCGTGACCCACACGATGCTGCCGCTGCTGCGCCGTTCCCCGGCCGGCCGCATCGTCAACCTGTCCAGTCACGTGGGCTCGCTGACCCTGGCCTCGGCTCCGAGCGGCCCTCTGGCGGGCCTCAACATGATCGCCTACCAGTCCTCGAAGACCGCCCTGAACGCGGTGACGTTCGCGTACGCGAAGGAGCTGCGGGAGACCCCGATCAAGGTCAACGCGGCGCTCCCCGGAGTGGTGGCGACCGACATCAACCAGAACCGCGGGTTCCGGTCCCCCGCCGAGGGCGCGGAGATCGCCGTCCGGCTCGCCACGCTGGACGAGGCCGGCCCGTCGGGCCAGTGCCTGTCCGACGACGGCCCCGTTCCGTGGTAGCGCGCAACGTCACCATCTTGCGAGGGACCTCGGCCGTTCGCGGCCATCACACCTGACAGCCGGGCCGGGCAAGGACCGGCGGGCACACAACATGGAGGCAGACAGTGGCGGTTGCAGAGACGATCCTGGTGACAGGCGGCACCGGCCGGCAGGGTGGGGCGGTCGCCCGCGACCTGCTGCGGCGGGGTTTCTCCGTGCGCGCCCTGGTCCGCGATCCGCAGAAGGCGCAGGCGCGGGCGCTGGAGGAGGCGGGCGCGGTCCTCGTCCGCGGTGACATGGACGACGAGGCGTCGCTGGCGGCGGCGACGGAGGGTGTGTACGGGGTCTTCAGCGTGCAGACCTTCCGGGGCGCCGGCGGCGTCGAGGCCGAGATCCGCCAGGGCAAGGCGGTGGCCGACGCCGCGGTGCGGGCCGGGGTGAAGCACTTCGTCTACAGCTCGGTCGGCGGTGCGGACCGGGACACCCGCGTCCCGCACTTCGAGAGCAAGCTGGTGGGTGAGCAGTACCTGGCGACGCTCGACCTGCCGACCACGGTGCTGCGGCCGGCGATGTTCCACGACATCCTCCTCGACATCGCCCCCCGCGCGAGGCAGGGCGAGCTCGTCCTGGCCATGTGGCTCGACCCCGAGACCTCGGTGCAGATCATGGCGACGAGCGACATCGGCGCCTTCGCCGCGGACGCCTTCGAGAACCCGCAGGAATGGATCGGCCGGACGGTCGACATCGCCAGCGACGAGCTGACCGGGCCGCAGATGGCCGCGGCGTTCGAGGCCGTCTCCGGCATCCCGACCCGCTTCCAGCAGCTGCCCATCGAGCCGCTGCGCGCGGGTCGCCCGGACCTGGCCAACATGTTCGACTGGTTCGAGCGTGACGGTTTCCAGGCCGACCTGACCGAACTGCGCAAGAGCAGGCCGAACCTGGTCTCCGTGGAGGCGTGGCTGAAGGACAACTGGACCGCCCCGGCGGTCGCGGCCCGCGGCTGACGCCCGAGCCGGCCGTGGTGGACGCCGGGGCTCAGGCGAAGATCGGGTTCCGGGTCCGGGTGCGCTTGAGCTCGAAGAACCCGTCGGTCTCGGCCACCGCGAGCACGCCGTCCCAGAGCTTCACCGCGGCCTCCCCCCGCGGTGTGGGCGTCACCACGGGTCCGAAGAAGGCCACCCCCCCCACGGCGATGACGGGGGTGCCCACATCGGTGCCGACGCGGGCGATGCCGTCGTGGTGCGAAGCACGCACCGCGCTGTCGAACGCGTCGGACCCGGCCGCGTCGGCCAGGGCGGGATCGAAGCCCGAGGCGGCCAGGGCCGCCTCGTAAGTGGCCCGCTCCTTGGGCGCCTTGTCGAGGTGGAACCGGGTGCCGAGTTCGGTGTAGAGCCGGCGCAGCGCCCCGGGTCCGTACGTGTGCTCGGCGGCGGCGCAGACCCGTACCGGCTCCATTCGCAGGGCCAGGTCACGGTGCCAGCGCTCGTCCAGGTCCGCGCGTCCCTCGTTGAGCAGCGTCAGGCTCATGATGTGCCAGCGGATCTCCAGGGGCCGTCGCTCTGCGACCTCAAGGACCCACCGGGATGTCATCCACGCCCAGGGGCAGCTCGGGTCGAACCAGAAATCCACCGGGGTCGGGGTTTCGTGTGCCAACGTCGGCCTCCTCAAGGCGATTGCGAGTTCGCGGTCGGCACAGCCTGACAAGCGGGGTCGGATTCCCGGTTGAGTGTTAGTAGAGGTGGGCTCCGTTCAAACGCGAGAATTCCCCGGTTGAACATTCTTGTCAATGACGTGAGAAACTTGGCCGGTTGCGGCGGAGAGAAGCGTCGACTTATCGTCTGGAATCCGAGAAAAGACACTCTGAGGGGAAAGCGATGTCCGCATCGGCCGAGGTCCGCGACCAGTCGGATTCCTACGCGCTGCTCGAATTGATTCAGGGTGCCGTCATCACCCAGGCGATCTCCGTCGCAGCCCGGCTCGGCATCGCCGACGTGCTCGCCGACGCGCCGCTTTCCGCCGAGGACATCGCACTGCGGGTCGAAGCCGACCCGCGGGCGACCCACCGGATCCTGCGCGCGCTGTCCGGCCACGGAGTCTTCGCGGTCCGTCCGGACGGGCGGTACGAGAACACGGCGCTGTCCGGCAAGCTCCGCGAGGACGCTCAGGACTCGATGCGGAAGTTCGCCCAGCTGATGAGCCACCCCCTGCTGCACGAGGAGTGGGGCCACCTGCTCACCACCGTGCAGACCGGCGAGGCCAACCTGCCCAAGCTGCGCGGCATGAGCACGCTGGATTTCTTCCACGCGAACCACGCCTACGCCGCCGCGTTCTTCCAGGCGTTCGGCAAGGTCTCGGAGTCGGAGACCGACCCGGTCCTGGCCGCCTACGACTTCTCCCGGTTCCGCACCGTCGTGGACGTCATCGGCGGCCGCGGCTACCTCCTGGCGGGGGTCCTCCAGCAGGCGCCGAACGCCAAGGGCGTGCTGTACGACTTCGAGATCGCGACCGTGGACTCGGCCTCGCTCTTCGAGGAGGCCGGCGTCGCGGACCGCTGCACCGTCGAGCACGGCGGCTACCTCGGCAAGCTGCCGAAGGGCGGTGATGCGTACCTGTTCAAGCGCATCATCCACAACTTCTCCGAGGAAGACGCTTTGACCGCCCTGCGCAACGCACGCGAGGCGATCGGCCCCGACGGCAAGCTGCTCTGCATCGAGTACCTGCTCCCCGAGAACAACGAGCGCCACATCGGCCACACCATCGACCTCTGGCTGATGCTGATGATCGGTTCCCAGGACCGCACCCTCGCGCAGTACACCGAGCTGTTCGCCAGGGCGGGCTTCAAGATCAGCAGGGTGATTCCCACCGCGTCACCGATCTCGATCATCGAGGCGATCCCGGTCTGACGGCCCTGTCCGGCGTCCTCTCACCTTCCAGCGCACCGCTATCACACAGGAGAACTCCCGATGGCTCAACGGATGGGCAACCCCTCCCTGGTCGTTCCCGGCGCCCTGCAGCCCCTGCTCGACCTGTCCGAGGTCATCGGCAAGGTCGGCGTGCCGCAGTCGACCCTCGACTTCATCCGGCTGCGCGTCGCCGCGCTCAACGGCCGGGTCTACACCTTCCCGGCCGAGCCCGCGGACAAGCGTCTGCCCCTGGTGGACACGTGGCGGACCGAGCCCTCCTTCACCGACGCCGAGCGCGCCGCCCTGGAGCTGGCCGAGGCCGTCACCGTGCAGACCGACGCCCGGAGCGCGCCGTCGGACGAGGTCTGGGCGAACTCCTCCAAGCACTACACCGACGTGCAGCTCGGCGCCCTGATCATGCACATCAGTCTGGTCAACTTCTGGAACAGGGTGAACGTCGCCACCCACCAGGACGACGCGGTCTGGCGCTGAGGAAGAGGAGACATCACCGTGTTGAAGCTCATCAACGCCGGCCTGGGCCGGACCGGCACGACATCACTCCAGGTGGCCCTGGAGCGGCTCGGCCTCGGGCCCTGCTTCCACATGTTCGAGATCGTCGACGACGAACAGCGCCTCGCCCAGTGGGAGCGGATCATCTGCGACGGCGAGCGCCCCGACTGGGCCGCGCTCTACGACGGCTACACCTCCGCGGTGGACGGTCCCTCCACCGTCTACTACCAGCAGATCAGCGAGGCGCTCCCCGGGACCAGGGTGGTCCTCACCGTGCGCGACGCCGAGGGCTGGTACAAGAGCACCTACGACACGCTGTACCAGTTCGCGCTGCGGACCATGGAGCACCCGCCCGAGCCGGGCTCCCGGCAGGCCCGGCTGTTCCGCGTCGTCAACGCCCTGGTCTGGGAGGGCCTCTTCGACGGCCGGTTCTCGGACAAGGACCACGCCATCGAGGTCTACCACCGGCACACCGAAGACGTCGTGCGCGCCCTCGGCGCGGACAACGTCCTCGTGTACGACGTGCAGCAGGGGTGGGAGCCGCTGTGCGCGTTCCTCGGGGTCGAGGTTCCCGACGAGGAGTTCCCGCGCGCCAACAGCTCCGAGGAGATGCGTCAGCGGATAGCCCAGGCAGCCGGCGCCGGCCCGGTCCCTGCCGGCTGAGTCAGCGAGTCCCGGCACCACGACGAGAACGGCAGCCGGCGTCCGAGGACGCCGGCTGCCGTTCTCGGGTTCCGGGCGCGCCCCGTGGGCCCGCGCCGATCACCGGCGCGGGCTCACGGCATTGCGTGTGTGTGGTTGCCGCCCGCGTGCAGATGGACGGCCGGCGACACCACGAGGGGCCGCACCATGTGCTGCTCGTGCTCCAGCATGTGGCAGTGGTGGACGCCCCTGCCGACGACGGGGAACCGGACCGCCACGGTGACCAGCTCGCCCAGCGTGGCGTTCGGCGTGATCTGGCCCGCCGTACCCACCCGGATGACGTCCTTCTCTCCGAGCTCGTGCGCTTCCAGCACCCCCGCGGCCTTGAACGCGATGGGCCTGGCCGAGCCGCGGGTGGCGCGGTCGAACCCGGTGATGTCGTAGTTCTCGCGGGACTGCACCTGGAAGTGCGACAGATGGATGTGCATGGGGTGCGGGGACGCGGCGAGGTTGAGGTACTTCCAGATCTCCACGCTGCCGAGCGCGGCGGTGAACGTCCTGCCGTCGTCGTACGCCATCGCCGTCCTGCGCAGCGTCTTGACGGTGCCCTCGGCGTCCCGGACCTGGACGGTCCCGGGGGACGGGAACGTGATCCCCGCCGGGTCGACCTCCTCCATCTCCCACAGCTCGGGAATGTTCGTCGAGCCGGGACCGACCACGACCACCCACCGGGGGGCGACGTCGTGGGGCAGGTCGTCGTGGGTGAGCCGCTTGAACGTGGGCGAGATGACCTCCGGCAGCACAAACCGGTTGGACGGGCTCCGGTCCGCGACGCGGAACTGCATCACGTCGGGCTCCAGCAGGTCGTTGGGCCTGTCGGAGGCACCGGGCGCGATGCCCTCCAGCGTGTTGACCAGCTTCAGGGCCCGCCCCCGGAACGCGCTGAAGTCGATCAGTACGTCGGCGCGCTCGCCGGGGGAGAGGTTGAGCGCCCCCTCGACGGTCAGCGGCTCGTCGATCAGGCCCTGGTCGGTCCCGATCACCCGCAGCGCACCCGGGACGGGCCGGCCGTCCGACAGCAGCATCAGCCGGTATATCCGGGAGTTCGCGGCGTTGACGATCCGGAACCGGTACCAGCGCGGCGCGACCTCCAGGTACGGCCAGACCACCCCGTTGACCAGGGTGTAGGGGGCCGCGTGGGTACGCATGAGCCGCTGCGGGCCGATCATCTCCACCTTGTGGACCAGCCGGCCGGCGAGGGCACCGGACTCGTCCACGTCGAAGTTGCGGTCGCTGAGGATCAGCGGCACGTCGCGGGCACCGTCGGGCAGGTCGAGCGCCTCCTCCTCCTCGTTGCGGGAGAGGAACAGGCCCGCGAGCCCGGCGTAGACGCTGAAGCGGCTCACGTGGTGGGTGTGGTCGTGGTACCAGAGCGTGGTCGCGGCCTGGTTGTTCGGATAGGCCGACAACTGCACGTCGCCCGGACCTATGAGATTCTCCATCCAGCCGTCGTTGCCGCCGCCGGTCAGCATGCCGTGCAGGTGCACCGCGGCCCACGGCGCCAGGTCCGACACGTCGGGGACCACCTGGGTTCCCGACGTGCCAGGGTAGTTGGAGAGCGGGTCGGGTGAGCGGCCCGTGGTCGAGCCGAAGTCGACGGCCTTGACGGGGATGTTGCCCGTCAGCTGGTTCTCCCAGACGATCCGCAGCGGACGGCCGCTGACCGTCCGGATCGTCGGGCCCGGGTAGACGCCCTCGTACGTCCACATCGTCACCGGCGGCATCTCCGAGTGCACGGTGACGTCGGCGGTGCGCATGCGGACGGTCAGCTCGTCATGGTCGCCGCGGTCGCGGGGGCGCAGCACCGGCGGGACCCGCAGCGGATCCCTGAACTTCGTCAGCTTCAGCTCGGGTGCCGTCGGCTCGGGCCCGCCGGCCGTCACGGCGGCCGCACCGTCTGACCTGAAGAAGGGGGCGGCGGTCACCAGGGTGCCCAGCCCGGCCATGGCGCCGTAACGCAGCAGCGTGCGGCGGTTCGGCCCGGACGGCTCGAATGTCTCGGAAGTCGTGGGATCCATTCGCCCGACGGTAGGGGCGGCCGCTCTCGTCGAACTCGAGCTCGGCTCCAGGACGTGCCTTGCCGGCAGGGCCCGGCGCCGGTGGACGGCCCTGCGACTTCGGCAGGGCCGTCCGGGAGGCGGATTTCAGACCGCTACAGGCTCGGTGTCCCGGTTGATGAGCGTCGCGTAGTGGCCACCGCGCAGGAGCAGCTCGTCGTGGGTGCCGCGCTCGGAGACCCGGCCCCGGTCCAGCACGATGATCTCGTCGGCGTTGCGGACGGTCGACAGCCGGTGGGCGACCGTGATGGTGGTACGGCCCACGCTGGCCGCGTCGATGGCCTTCTGTACGGCCTGCTCGGTATGGGTGTCCAGGGCGCTGGTGGCCTCGTCGAGCACCAGGATCGGCGGGTCGCGCAGGATGGTGCGGGCGATCGCCAGCCGCTGCTTCTCGCCGCCGGAGAACCGGTACCCGCGCTCGCCGACCACCGTGTCGTAGCCGTCGGGCAGCAACATCAGATAGTCGTGGATGTGGGCGATCCGCGCCGCCGCGAACAGCTCCTCGTCGGTCGCGTCGGGCTTGGCGAACCGCAGGTTGTCCGCGACCGTGGCGTGGAACAGGTACGTCTCCTGGGAGACGACGCCGACCGCGGCCGTGAGCGTGTCGAAGGACAGGTCGCGTACGTCGACCCCGTCGATCGTGACGGAACCGGACGTGACGTCGTACAGCCGCGGGATGAGGTAGCTGAGCGTGGTCTTTCCCGAGCCGGTCTCTCCGACGATCGCGAGGCTGCGGCCCGCGGGGACGGTCACGTCGACGCCGACCAGCGTCGGCTGCTCCGTTCCCGCATAGGAGAAGCCGATCCCCCGCATGCGCACCTCCCCCCGCAGGGCGGCCGGCTCGACCGGCCGCTCGGGCTCGGCGATGTCAACGGGCAGGTCGAGGTACTCGAAGATGCGGCCGAACAGCTCGAGAGAGCCCTGGATCTCGATCCCGACGGTCAGCAGCCGCTGCGCCGGGCGGAACAGGCTCTGCTGGAGGGACGTGAACGCGACCAGGGAGCCGATGGAGATGGCCATGTGGCCGTTGTTCGAGGTCAGCCCCGAGACCCAGTAGATCATCGCCGGCATGGAGGCTATGACGATCCAGATCGTGGACTGGTACCACAGGCCCGCGGTGGTGACGCGCACCTCGACGTCGGTGAGCTTGCGCGACTGCCGCGCGAAGTTGTCGGTCAGGGAGTGCGAACGGCCCATGGTGTGGCTGAGCAGGATCCCGCTGATCGACAGCGACTCCTGCATGGTCGACGACAGCTCGGCGAGCTGCCTCTGCCGGTCACGGGTGATGTTCCGCCGCTGGTTCCCGACGCGACGGCTCACCAAGGCGAATGCCGGAAGCATGAGCATGGACGCGAGCGTCAACCGCCAGTCGAGCAGGAACATGGCGGTGGTCGCGGCGATGACGACCGTCACGTCGGACAGCAGCGCCGTGGCGGTGGTCGTAATGGTGACCTGCATCCCGCCGATGTCGTTGGAGATGCGCGACTGCACCTCGCCGGTACGGGTGCGCGCGAAGAAGGCCAGCGACATCCGCTGGAGGTGGGAGTACACCGCCGTGCGCAGGTCGTGCATGACGAGCTGGCCCACCGTGGCCGATACGTGCGTCTGCCAGACGTTGAACGAGCTGGTGGTGACCGACACCATGATCATGCCGAGGGAGAGCAGGGACAGCAGCCCCAGCCTGTCCTGCGGCAGCGCCGTGTCCATGATCTCGCGGATCAGGAACGGGTTGACGAGGGCGACCAGGGCGGAGCCCGCGACCAGCAATACGACGGACAGCAACTGCCTCCGGTACGGGCGGAACAGCCCGAGGATGCGTCGCAACTGGCCGTCTTTCATCAGTGCCTGGGGACGCGTGGTGCCCGAGCCGGCGCTGCTCACCCTGGCCTCCTTCTCTTGTTGGTCAGTTCCAGTCGACAAAACGCAGGACGACCCGCGGAGTTGAAGCCGCCGGGGCCCCGCGCCGGAACGAGAGCCGTGGACACGGGCATGTGCCGCGGCGTGGTCACCAGATCCAGGTCGTGCCTATCCCAGCTGTCTGATCAGTGCCGTCCATTGGGCGAGCTCCGCTTCTGACAGCGGTGGCACGCACGGCTGGTCGGCAGGCAGGGCGGCGGATTCCTTCCATGCGCAGGGGGGACACATGCCGCTCCACGCAAACCCCGTCCACATCACGCCTTCGCCCAATGTCTTCCATGGAAATCGCCTGGCGGACCTGGGCATCGCGCCCATATCGATCTCCGTTCGTAGGGGAACCGCCCGAGGTCATCTTGTGCAACGGTGCTCAACACGACGTCGGGACCGTGTCGAGTTCCGCTGGAGGACGGGCGCCTCAGCGCGCGGCCAGCAGTCCGCGGCTGCGCAGCACCCGGCGCTCCAGCGGGCTGAAGAACAGCAGGTCGATGGCGACGCCGACGACGAAGATCAGGATGATGCCGAGCAGCACACCCGGCATGTCGGAGAACTCCCGCTGGTTCTGCAGGTAGCGGCCGAGGCCGATCCCCAGATCGGGGGAGGAGGCGATGAGCTCGGCGGCCATCAGCGACCGCCAGGAGAACGCCCAGCCCTGCTTCAGACCGGCCAGGTACCCGGGCAGGGCTGCGGGCAGCAGCACGTGCCGGGCGCCGCGCAGACCGTTCGCACCGAGCGTACGACCGGCCCGTAGGAACAGCGGCGGCACCTGGTCGACCCCGGCGATCAGGCCGTTGGCGATCGAGGGCGCCGCACCCAGCAGAATCACGGCGTACATGGCCGAGTTGTTGATGCCGAGCCAGATGACGGCGGCGGGCACCCAGGCGACCGAAGGCAGCGACTGCAGGCCCGTCAGCACCGGCCCGATGGCGGCCCGTATCGGCTTGACCCGGGCGACGAGCAGGCCGATCGGCGTACCGATCGCGACGGCCGCCACGAAGCCTGTGACGCCGCGCCAGAGGCTGGTCCAGATGATGGAGAACAGGGTGCCGTCGCTCCAGAGGAGCGTGAGCGCGTGCCACACGTCGGCCGGACTCGACAGCTTCTCGGGGCTGGCCAGGTGCAGGCTGTAGGCGAGCTGCCAGAGACCGGCGACCAGCACGACGCCCAGGATCGGCGGCAGCACTTTCGCCCTCAGTACCTGGCTGAACGAGGCGCGCTGCGCGTGGCCGGCCTCCAGTGCGTCCAGGCCGGCCCCCAGTGCGTCGAGGCCGGCCCCCAGCGTGTTGAGGCCGGCCCCCGCGCCGTCGCGGGGGGGGGGGGGGGCCCCCCCCGCGGGGGCGGGGGGGGCGGCGGGGGGGGGGGGGCCCCCACCCCCCCCCCGGGGGGGGGGGGTGTGTGGTGACCCCCCCCC
>NZ_JBIAIQ010000047.1:0-18890 GCF_042871525.1 Streptomyces sp. NPDC005784 | reverse complement strand
GGGGGCTGGGGGGGGGGGGGGGGGGGGGGCGGCCGGGGGGGCCCCCCCGCCCCCCCCGGGGGGGGCCGCCCCCCCCCGGGGGGGGGGGGGGGCGCCCCCGGGGGGGGGGGGGGGGGGGGGCCCCCCCCCCCCCCCCGGGCCGGGTGTCAGTGCTGGACATGGCGGCGTATCTCCCCACGCAGGTGCTCGGTGATTTCGATGGACAGCGCCGCGACCTCGGCGGATTCGCCCCGCAGCGAATGCGGCAGGTCGACGCGCCACTCCCGGGCGATCCGGCCGGGCCGGGACGACAGCAGGACGACGCGCTGGGCGAGGCGCACGGCCTCTCTGACGTTGTGGGTGACGAACAGGACGGTGAGCTTGCGCTTGTTCCAGATCCGGGTGATCTCCTCGTGCAGGACGTCCCGGGTGATGGCGTCGAGTGCGGCGAACGGCTCGTCCATCAGCAGTACGGTGCTGCCCTGGGCGAGCGCGCGCGCCATGGCCACGCGCTGGCGCATGCCGCCGGAGAGCTCGTGCACCCGCTTGCGGTACGCGCCGCCGAGGCGGACCAGCTCCAGCAGTCGCTCGGCCTCGGGCCTGCGGTTCTCGCGCGGCACGCCCGCCAGGCGCAGCGCCAGCTCGATGTTGCGACCCGCGCTCAGCCACGGGAACAGCGCGTGGTCCTGGAACATCAGCGACGGCCGGGTGCCGGGTACGTCGATGGTTCCGGCGCTGGGCTCGTCGAGCCCCGCCACCAGGTTCAACAGGGTGGATTTGCCGCAGCCGGAAGCGCCGAGCAGGGTGACGAACTCGCCCGGGGCCACGTCCAGGTTGATGTCGTCGAGCACGACGGAGCCCGCACCGGGGCGGCCGAAGGCCTTGGAGACGTGCGAGAGCCGGACCGCTGGGTAGTCGTCCGTGGTCTCGACGACGGGGACGCACTTCGGGATGGTCAGTGCCGTGGTCATTGCGGAAACCTCCTGCGGGCGTGGACGGGGGCACTGCGCGGAGCTACGGGGTGCGGGTCGTCACTTGACGCCGAGCCCGGCGTCCGCCACGGCGGGCCGGCCCGCCGCCGTGAGTACCTTGTTGAGCAGGGTCAGGTCGACGATCCCGGAGAGTTCGGGCTTGTCGAGCAGGCCCGCGGCGACCGCGTGGTCGGCCCCGGTCTGCAGGGTGCGGGCCAGCGGGTCGTCGATGAAGTCGATGCTTGCCCACGCGGGGTCGAGGATGGCGGGCGGCAGCGCATTGCCCGTGTCGGCCTTGATCTGCAGGTTGGCGTCGGCCTTCGCCTTCTCCGGGTCGGCCTTGATGAAGGCGTTGGCCGCCAGCGAGCCGCGCAGCACGGCCTCGACCACGTCGGGGTGCGCGGTCAGGAACTTCTGCGAGACGATGATGTCGGCGGTCACGAACTTGCCGTCCGGCCACAGCGACTTCTCGTCCAGCAGGACCTTCGCGCCGAGCGTGACCAGCCTGGAGGCGGTCGGCTCGGGCACCCAGGCGCCGTCGATGGAGCCGGACTTGTACGCCTCCGGCACCACCTTGTTCTCCGTACGGAGCACACTGACGTCGCCCGAGCCGGAGGCCGCGTCCACCTTGTAGCCCTTGCCTGCCAGATAGTTGAGCAGGGCGACGTCCTGGGTACCGCCCAGCTGCGGGGTGGCGAGCTTCTTGCCCCGGAGGTCGTCCAGCGAGCTGATCTTCGCCGGGTTGACCACCAGCTTGACACCGCCGGAGGCTGCGCCGCCGATGACCCGCAAGGACGTGCCGTGCGACTTGACGTAGCCGTTGATCGCCGAGTTCGGGCCGATCCAGCCGATGTCGACCGAACCGGCGTTGAGCGCCTCGATTTCGGCTGGACCGGCGTTGAAGAACTGGGACTTGATCCGGGTCGACCCCAGCTCCTTCTGGAACAGGCCGTCCTGCAGGCCCACCAGGGCGGTCCCGTGCGTGAGGTTCGGGAAGTAGCCGATCTTCACGGTGTCGGCGGAGAGCTTCGCACCCGAGGCGCCGTCGGTCTGCTTCACCGGGGCTGCCTCGGCACTGGAGCCGTAGCCGCAGCCCGACAGCAGTCCGGCAGCCGCGGTCACCGCTACGGCCGCCATGGCCACGCGCCCGATCGTCTGGTAGTGCATCAGACCCAGTCCTCCTCGTTGGTTGCTTCGGCTGCGCGCCGTACGGTCTCGAAGGGCTCATCCGCCATGCCGGCTGCGAGGGTGGTGCCGTCGGCCGGGTCGATCAGCAGGAACGAGCCCGTCCGGCGGTTGTCGGCGTAGGGGTCGAGCGCGAGCGGCTCGGCCGTGCGCAGCACGACGTGGCCGATGTCGTTGACCTGCAGGCCCTCGGCACCGGGGCGCCGTTCGAGCGTGCTGATGTCGATCCGGTACAAGATGTCCTTGACCACGGCGCGCACGGTGCGGGTGGTGTGCTTGAGCAGGACCTTGGCGCCGACGTGCAGGGGGCGCTCGTTGAGGTGACAGACGCTGGCCTCGATGTCCTTGGTGGGCGCCCCGGCCGTGCCCCCGGCCGCGATCAGGTCGCCGCGCGAGACGTCGACGTCGTCGGTGAGCCGGACGGTGACGGACTGGGGCGCCCAGGCGACGTCCGTCTGCGTGCCGAGCGCGTCGATGGCCGCGACGGCAGTGGTGTGGCCGGAGGGCAGGACGGTGACGGCGTCCCCGACCCGCAGCACGCCGGAGGCGATCTGGCCGGCGTAGCCCCGGTAGTCGAGGTGCTCGGCAGTCTGCGGGCGGATCACGTACTGGACCGGTAAGCGGGCGGGCTCCTCCCTCGGGTCGCTGCCGACCGGGACGGTCTCCAGGTGCTCCAGCAGGGTCCGGCCGCCGTACCAGTCCATGGTGGCGGAGTGCTCGACGACGTTGTCGCCGGCCAGCGCGGAGAGCGGGATCGCCACGACGTTCTTGACCCCGAGCGTGGCGGCGTACGAGGTGAACTCCTCGGCGATCTTCGCGAAGACGCACTCCTCGTAGCCGACGAGGTCCATCTTGTTGACGGCCAGGACCACGTGGGGCACCCGCAGCAGGGCGGCGACCGCGGTGTGCCTGCGGGTCTGCTCGACCATGCCGTTGCGGGCGTCGACGAGTACGACCGCGAGGTCGGCGGTGGAGGCGCCGGTGACCATGTTGCGGGTGTACTGCACGTGCCCGGGGGTGTCGGCGAGGATGAACCGGCGGCGGGCGGTGGCGAAGTAGCGGTAGGCGACGTCGATGGTGATGCCCTGCTCCCGCTCGGCCCGCAGGCCGTCGGTGAGCAGGGCCAGGTCGGGGGTGTCCTGTCCGCGGCTGGCCGAGACCTGTGCGACGGCCTCCAGCTGGTCGGTGAGGACCGACTTGGAGTCGTGCAGCAGGCGGCCGACCAGGGTGGACTTGCCGTCGTCGACGGAACCCGCGGTAGCGAAGCGCAGCAGCGTGGTGGCGCTGAGCTGCTCGGTGGTGGTGGTCATCGCTAGAAGTACCCTTCGCGCTTGCGGTCTTCCATCGCGGCCTCGGACATCTTGTCGTCGGCCCGGGTCGCGCCCCGCTCGGTGAGGCGGGAGACGGCGATCTCGGCGATCACCGCGTCGAGCGTGGCGGCGCCGGAGTCGACGGCGCCAGTGCAGGACATGTCGCCCACGGTGCGGTAGCGGACGAGCCGTTTCTCGACCGTCTCGCCGTCCTTCGGGCCGCCCCACTCGCCGGCGGTCAGCCACATGCCGCCCCGCAGGAAGACGTCCCGTTCGTGGGCGAAGTAGATCTCCGGCAGTTCGATCTTCTCGCGGGCGATGTACTGCCACACGTCCAGCTCGGTCCAGTTGGAGAGCGGGAAGACGCGCACGTGCTCGCCCGGCGCGTGGCGGCCGTTGTAGAGCTGCCACAGCTCGGGGCGCTGGCGGCGCGGGTCCCACTGGGAGAACTCGTTGCGCAGGGAGAAGACGCGCTCCTTGGCGCGGGCCTTCTCCTCGTCGCGGCGGCCGCCGCCGAAGACGGCATCGAACTTGTGCTGCTGGATCGCCTCGGTCAGCGGGACGGTCTGCAGCGGGTTGCGGGTGCCGTCGGGGCGCTCCTTGAGCTTGCCGGCGTCGATGTAGTCCTGGACCGAGGCCACGTGCAGGCGCAGGTTGTGCTGCGCCACCGTGCGGTCCCGGTAGTCGATGGCCTCGCGGAAGTTGTGACCGGTGTCGACGTGCAGCAGCACGAACGGCACCGGTGCCGGTGCGAACGCCTTGAGCGCCAGGTGCAGCATGACGATCGAGTCCTTGCCGCCGGAGAAGAGGATCACCGGCTTCTCGAACTCGCCCGCCACCTCGCGGAAGATGTGGACCGCCTCGGACTCCAGCGAGTCCAGGTGCGTCAGCGCGAAGGGGTTCCCCGACGCCTCGATCAGGCGATGGGTCATGGTCGTCATGCCAGGCCCCTCTCGGTCAGGAAGGTGTGAAGCTCGGCTGCGGAATCGGCCACCGAGCGGCCCTGCGTCTGGATGCGCAGCTCCGGGCTCTCAGGTGCCTCGTACGGGTCGTCGACGCCCGTGAGACCGGAGATCTCGCCAGCCGCCTGCTTGGCGTACAGGCCCTTCACGTCGCGCTGGGAACAGAGCGTGACCGGGGTGGCCACGTGGATCTCCAGGAACGGTGTGGCGCGGGCGGCGTGCCGGGCACGGACGGCGGCGCGGGAGTCGGCGTACGGAGCGATGACCGGAACCAGCGTCTTGACGCCGTGGGAGGACAGCAGCCCGGCCACGAAGCCGATCCGCTGCACGTTGGTGTGCCGGTCCGCGCGGCTGAAGCCCAGGCCCGCAGAGAGGAACGCGCGGATCTCGTCGCCGTCGAGCACCTCGACCTCATGTCCCTGGGCGCGCAGACGCTCGGCGAGGGCGCGGGCGAGAGTGGTCTTGCCCGCGCTGGGCAGCCCGGTCAGCCACACGGTGGCGCCGCGCGCAGCGGCCGGGGCCGCCTCCGCGGTGTCCCCGGCGGCCAGGGTGTGAGCCGTGGTCACGGTGATGTTCTCCCGGGAGGTAGATGGCGTACTTCAGGGATGGGCCGTACGTCCCCCGCGCTGCAGGGCATCGCTCGCGGGCAGGGGCGGCGGGACCTTTCAGGCGGTGGCGAACTCGACCAGCGTCCGGCCGAGCACGTCCATGTCGATCCGGTGCCAGGATCCGGGCAGCTCGAGGCCCCGGCCGTTGGGCAGGGCCGCCGCGGTCGCCGCAGCCGCCGCACGCAGCCAGGCGCTGGTGCTGTCGCTGTTGAGGACCAGCGTCTCCGTCCGGAATCCGGCGAGTTGGCCGGCCGGGACGGTGAAGTCGCCGCAGATCTTGACGTCGTACAGCAGCGTGTGAGCGTTCGCCTCGTTCATCGCCCAGATCGGGCTCCTGCGCCACTGCGCGACATCGTCGGGGGTGAGGCCCAGGACGGGCCCGAGGAAGTACTCGGCCGCCTCGTCGCGCCGGTCGCCTTCCTCCAGGATGACCCGGAGCGTCTCCGCGGAGTTCGACGGGGGCTTCGGGAACCCCTCGACCCGGAAGAACGGCTCGTGGAGAGCCAGCTTGGCGATCGGCGTGCCCGCGAGCGCCGCCTGGAGCGCCACGTTCGCGCCCGTGGACCCGGCGAACACGGCCGCTGAGCCGCCCGCCTCCTCGATCACCGCCTGGAGATCCTCGATCTCCCGCTCGACGGCGTACTCGGGAGCGTCACCGCTCTGGCCGCGCCCGCGGCGGTCGTAGGCATACACGGTGCAGTGCTGCGCCAGCTCGGGAACGAGCTCGTCGAAGATCGTGTGATCGCGGAACGCACCGTTGAGCAGCACGAGTGGGGGGCCCTCGCCCGACTTGTCGTAGGCGATCGTCGTACCGTCCCGGGAAACGACCTTGCGCATCACGCACTCCTCGTGCCGACCGGAGGTGCTCTCACCTCGCCCTGTGTCTGCAGCTTCGAATGCGCCGGTGCATAACCGGTCGAGAACCGATAGCGGCCCGCTTGCACCGCCTGCTGCCCCCGGCGGCGCCCAGTAACTGACCTGCGGTTCTTCCCGGGAGAACGCAAACAGCCGTTCTTCACGCTTCGAGGTGTCGACCAACGAAGCGCTGAGGAACGGCTGGTGCGTAGGGCGTCGGAGGCCTGCTCCCGGGCTCAGCCCCGCAGGGTGGCGATGGCCTTCTCGATGCGCCGCCGGCGCGTCTCGGGCATCTTCGCGCTCTCGACGGCACGCACGTGCTCGCGCTTGCGGCTGTACGTGAGGTGGTCGTACGCGGCGCGGGCGACCGGGTCGTCGTCCAGGGCTCGGGCGAAATCCTCCGGCTCGACGACGACGCGCGGCTCGGTGTCGAGCTCCAACTCGACCTCGACCTCCTCGCCGATCTCGACACCCGCGGCCTGCCGGTTGGCGTGGCTGAGGCCGATCAGGTGGCGGCCGCGCAGGAAGGCGACCCGGCTCTTCCAGGAATGCCCGTTGAGCGTGATCGTCACCGGTGGCCGCGAGCCCTCGCCGAGAGCTTCCACCACCTCGGGCGGAACCAGCAGGCCCCGCATGGGCTCGGGCGGCTCGACGTGGGACAGAAACTTCATGATCTACCTCTGATCTTGAGAGAGTGCCCCGGCCTTCAGGCCGGGGGTGAATCGCATCTCTGGACTGCTCTGGCCTCGGCCGTGGGCACGGGTCCGCACTATCCACCCGCGCCCACGGATACCCGGCTCAGTCTGGGCGCTTCTGCTGTGCGATGTAGTCCTTGACCACCTGGAGCGGCGGGCCGCCGCACGAGCCGGCGAAGTACGAGGGCGACCAGAACCGGCCGTACATGATCGCCCGGTTCACCCGGCCGGTGAACTCCGCACGCAGACGGCGCGAGGAGACGCCCTTGAGGCTGCTCACCAGGCCGGCCGGGGCAACCTTCGGCGGGGTAGTGCACGAGCAGGTGGACGTGGTCCGTCTCGCCGTTGAACTCCTTCAGCTTGGCGCCGAAGTCCTCGCACACCTTGCGCATCACCTCTTCGCAGCGCGTCAGCATCTCGTCGTTCATGACTCCACGCCGGTACTTGGTGACGAACACCAAGCGTGCGTGCAGGTTGTAGACGACGGTTCGACCCGTGCGCCGTCGTGGCGACATGGGCCAGCGCTAGGGTGGTCGCTGTGCAGCTTCGGTACAGCTTCCGCTTGTACCCGAGCGCCGGTCAACGCATGGCGTTGGCGAGGGCGTTCGGGTGTGCGCGGGTCGTCTTCAACGACGCGCTCCGCGCCCGCGAGGAGGCCCGAGCCGCGGGGGCGCCGTTCGTCACCTCGGCGGAACTGTCCAGGAACCTGACGGGCGCGAAGAAGACACGGGAACGGGCCTGGCTCGGCGAGGTCTCGGCGGTGATCCTCCAGCAGTCCCTGCGCGATCTGGACACCGCGTACCGGAACTTCTTCGACGGCCTGAAGGGCAAGCGCCCGAAGACGGGTGTGCCACGTTTCAAGTCGAAGCGGGACAACCGGCAGTCGATCCGCTTCACCGCGAATGCCTCGTGGCGGATCACGCCGGGCGGGAAACTGAGACTGCCGAAGGTCGGCGATGTTCCCGTGCGCTGGTCCCGGACGCTGCCGTCCGCCCCGTCCACCGTGACCGTGGTCAAGGATGCGGCGGGCAGGTACTTCGCGAGCTTCGTCGTCGAGACGGACGCCTGCGAGGTGCTGCCCGAGACGACGCCCGAGATCGGCATCGACCTCGGCCTCGGGCACTTCGCCGTCCTCTCCGACGGGACCAAGGTCGACAGCCCGCGCTTCCTGCGCCGGGCGGAGAAGCGCCTGAAGAAGGCGCAGCGGGAGCTGTCCCGCAAACAGAAGGGCTCCAGCAACCGGGGCAAGGCCCGGCTGACGGTCGCCCGCGCTCACGCGCAGGTCACCGACGCGCGCCGCGAGTTCCACCACCGGCTCTCCACCCGGCTGATCCGCGAGAACCAAGCGATCGCCGTCGAGGACCTGTGTGTCAAAGGACTCGCCCGCACGCGTCTGGCCAAGTCCGTCCACGACGCCGGATGGTCCGCGTTCGTGAGCATGCTGGAGTACAAAGCTGCCCGGTGCGGGCGACAGTTCCACCGGATCGGCCGGTTCGAGCCGACCTCCCAGGTGTGCTCCGCGTGCGGCGTCAAGGACGGCCCCAAGCCCCTCGACGTCCGCATGTGGACATGTGGGGCATGCGGGGCGGTCCTCGACCGGGACGTCAACGCGGCGGTCAACGTCGCCAAGGCCGCCGGACTGGCGGCATCAGCCTGTGGAGCGCAGGTCAGACCGGCACCCGTGCCGGCACAGCGCGGCGAAACAGGAACCCGCCAGGAGCTGCCCACCGCGTCGCCGCGGTGGGAGCAGACTGGAATCCCGGGCCGTTAGGCCCGGGAGGATGTCAATCGGCGTAGGGCTGGTCGGTTCCCTGGGTGCTGAAGCCGAGACTCCAGACGTAGCCGTCCGGGTCGGCGAAGGTGCCGCCGTACCCGCCCCACGGCAGAGCGCCGGCGGGCTTGAGGACCGTGGCGCCGGCCTTCGCGGCCTCCGCCATGATCTCGTCGACCCGCGCCTCGCTGCGGACGACGTAGGTCAGGACCAGTCCGCTGAAGCCGCTGCCCTCATGGTCCGTGCCCACCTGGTCGGCCAGTCCTTCGCGGCTGTAGAAGCCGACGGGCGAGGCGCCGTCCGATTCGAAGAACACCGAGATGCCGTAGTCACTCTGGACCTTCCAGCCGAGCCCCTCGGTGTAGAACTGCTTGGCCCGGTCCATGTCCCGGACGCCGAGAAGGATCGAGCTGACGTGTGCCTTCATGCCGTACTCCTTGAGCTGCAGAGGTATACGTGTCGGACATCCGGGCCGGGGCCCGGCTGTCACAGGGACGGAGGTCAGGACGGTGTGGGGGCGGCAGCCTCCCAGACGAACCCGTCCAGGTCGGTGAAGGCGTCGGCGGTACTGCCGAGGACGATGCGGTGCGAGCCCGTGCCGTCGGCGGGGACGCCGACCTCCTTGGCCAGGGCGCGGCGCCTGTACAGCGCCATTTTGACGGGGTGGGACTGACCGGGGGCGAACTCGACGTACATGCTGCCGACGCTCTTGGTCACGGTCATGCCCCGGCCGACGTAGAACTGCTTGGTGGCCCTCACCGCCTCGACGCCGATCAGCAGGACGACCTCGTCGATCTCGCGGGTGTCGGGGCCGGTGTCCTTCTTCGCCGAGGTCGCGATCTTCCAGATCGTCCCGTCCGGGGCCTGGAGGACGCCGCTGTAGCCCCACAGCGACTTCGCGGCGGGCTTCAGGACCGTGGCGCCGGCGTCCACGGCGGCACCGATGAAGCCGTCGACGGTGGCCGGCCCGGACACCGTGAGCGCCAGGGTGAAGCCGCGGAATCCGGTGGAGTGCGCCTGGGACGCCCGCAGGTGCAGGTACGTGTCCACGCCGAAGGCGCTGTAGAAGCGCCGGGCGGCCTCGAGGTCGGCCACCTCAAGGGTGATGGCCGCGATGGACGTGGTAACTGGGGTGGAAGTGGTGGTTGCCATGACCATCACCGTAGGGGCCGTGCGGCGGCCGGGGCTTCTCGATTCCTGACCGGTCTTGAGACCTGCTTCGCCACGCACGCCGGCATCCCCTCCACCTTGCTCGCCGACCCGGCACCGCGGGGGGCACCCGCAGCATCGGCACGGTCGGCCGACGCTTCCGCCGCCTGGCGCCGGAAGGCCCCGGGCGGCATGCCGACCAGCTCGGTGAAGCGGGTGGTGAACGTGCCCAGCGACGCGCAGCCGACCGCGAAGCAGACCTCGGTGACGCTGACGTCGCCCCGCCGCAGCAGCGCTGCCGCCCGCTCGATGCGACGCGTCATCAGGTACGCGTACGGCGACTCACCGTAGGCGGCCCGGAACTGCCGACTCAGGTGCCCGGCGGACACGTCCACATCACGGGCGAGCGCCTCCACGTCCAGTGGCTGCGCGTATTCCCTGTCGATCCGGTCGCGGACGCGGCGCAGCCGCGCGAGATCAGCCAGGCGCTGCGCCTGGATGCGTGCACGCCGCCATTCAGGCTTGCACATGAGAACCCTCTCCTTCGTCTTTCGTCTTCGATTTCCTTCGACGTGTCGGGGGTGCCCACTCCGGTGCGCCGCCGCGTTCCTTATGGGCGGTGGCGATGTCGGCCCGCACGGCTGCATCGGTACCCGCACTGCTCAGCGAAGCTCCTGGATGCGGACCAGGTTGCCCGCTGGGTCGCGGAAGGCGCAGTCGCGGATGCCGTACGGCTGCTCGGTCGGCTCCTGGACGACCTCGGTGTCACCGGCCTGCACCTTCTCGAACGCGGCGTCGACGTCCGGGGTGGCCAGCAGGATCCATCCGTAGGTGCCCTTGGCCATCATCTCCGTGATCATGCGGCGCTCGTCCTCGGTGATGCCGGGATCGGCGGCAGGCGGTGTCAGCAGGATCGAGGTGCCCGGCTGACCGGCCGGGCCTACCGTGATCCAGCGCATCCTGCCCTGGCCGACATCGCTGCGGACCTCGAAACCGAGGACGTCGCGATAGAAGGCGAGCGAAGCGTCCGGGTCGTCATGCGGCAGAGAAGCCGTGTGAATGGTGATGTCCATGGCGAGCAGGCTAGAGGCGGCTCCGTGAACCGAGCTTCTCGATTCCTGACCGATCCGGACACGCCCGGACGTTCGCGGGCATGTCACGCGGAGCGCACTCGCTCCCCGCGACAG
Source organism: Streptomyces sp. NPDC005784 (assembly GCF_042871525.1). Classification (NCBI taxonomy): domain Bacteria; kingdom Bacillati; phylum Actinomycetota; class Actinomycetes; order Kitasatosporales; family Streptomycetaceae; genus Streptomyces; species Streptomyces sp. NPDC005784. The sequence continues at coordinate 8,218 of NZ_JBIAIQ010000047.1, read as the reverse complement.
AGCCCCCGAGGCCCCGTCAGCCGCTCTCCAGGGGCAGCTCCTCGGACTCCCCGCCGCCTACGATCCCGCGCGGCTGCAGCTCCACCGGGGTTCCGGGCAGGGTGCCCGGTCCTTTAGGGACGGGGTGAATGCCCACTCCCGCGTAGCGGGGCAGAGGCAGCCGTTACGCCCCCTGGGCGGAACGGCGTTCACCATCCGCGACCGCCGCGTATGCCAAGGTGGCCAGGCTCAAAGCGCGTGAGGCCGACCGGCGCAAGGACTGGTGCGAGAAGACCAGCACGATGCTGGCCCGCACCTACCGTCTGGTGCGGTTCGAGAAACTGAACATCAAGAACATGACCCGCTCGGCCAGCGGAACCACCGAGCAGCCCGGCAGGCAGGTCAGGCAGGTCAGGCAGAAGGCAGGGCTGAACCGGGCGATCCTGGCGCAGGGCTGGGGCCTGCTGCGCCAACGCACCGGACACAAGGCCCCCGGCCGGGTCGAAGACGTCCCCGCCCCCTACACCAGCCTGCGATGCAGTGTCTGCGGATGGATCGACAAGAACTCGCGCAAGAGCCAAGCCGAGTTCGTCTGCTCCTTCTGCTGCTTCACCTGCAACGCGGACACCAACGCAGCCATCAACGTCGCGGCAGGACAGGGCGGAATTCCCCGCCCCCGGCGATCAGCCGGTGCCGGAGGGATGCCAGCGGCCACCAGCCGCCGCTCGAGTATCCGTGAACCCCAACCCAACTGGGTTGGAATCCCCCTCTTTTAAGAGGGGGAGGATGTCAAGGTGGTGCCCCGCCCCGCGGACCGGCCCCAGGGACACGAGATGTGCGGCTGCTGGCGGCCGTCCCCCCGCCGTCCTGGGAACCCGGCGCACGCCCGGCGGAGTTTCTCGGGGCGGGCCCCGCCTCCGGTGTTCGCGGGCTTCGGCAGCTTCGTCGCGGGCGGTCCCGAGCGCCCGTCCGCGCTCCTGGTGAAGGCCTTCCGTACCGCTGGCGGCCGCGATCCGTGAGGCCCTCGTGATCCCGCCTTCCCGTCCCCGCGCACCGGCCGACAGGACGGCGTCGCGGCCGTCCTGTCGGCCTCTGGGGAGTGCCTAGCTCCAGGCGGCGCCCGCGGGCTCCTGGACGGTGGCGTTCAGCCGGTTGAAGAAGTTCGTCGTCGCGATCATGAGGATGATCGCGGCGAGCTGCTGCTCCGTGAAATGGTCGGCGGCCTCGTCCCAGACCGCGTCCGGCACGGCCTGCCCGCTGTGGTCGGCCAGCCGGGTGGCGGCCTCGGTCAGTGCCAGGGCGGCGCGCTCGGCGTCCGAGAAGAACGGCGCCTCGCGCCAGGCAGCGACGGCGTGCAGGCGCTCGTCGGTCTCCCCGGCCTTCTTGGCGCCCGTGACGCCGGCGTGGACACAGGAGCTGCAGCCGTTGATCTGGCTCGCGCGCAGGTGCACCAGGTCCAGCGTGTGTTGGTCGACCCCGCCCTGGTGAATGGCCTTGTAGAGGTTCTGAATGCCCTTCATGGCGTCCGGCAGAACCTTGGCGGCGTTCGTCATACGAGCCTTCATCGGGTGCTCCCTCAGTGGTGTTCTTCGTTCTTCCGTCCGTCACAACACTGACGGATCCCGCCCTACGGGGGGGACCGGCGAACGAGGCAAACCTTTCGAGCGGCGGCACGCCCCCTCCAGTGACCAGCGGCGATTAGGGAGCCTCATGCGCGTCTGTGGCAGTGCTTGAGCGAGCCTCATGCGTGCCTGTGCCACCGCTCCAAGGAACCTCATGCGTTCCTGTGCGACCGCACAGCTGACGGGTGGCAGGTCCAACAGTGCGATTTCACCCCGACGTTCCCCTATCGCGGCATCCGGTCGTACGTGCTGCTCGACGGGATCGGCAGCAGCGGCGAGGTGCGCGACTGGGCCCGGGCCACCGCCCGCCGCCTCGTCCGCGCCGCCGCCAAGGAGGGCGCGGAGCGGGGCCTGCGCGCGGTGCACTCCGCGATCGCGGCCGCCCCCAGGGCATCCAGGTCTCCACGTTCCGCCGCGAGCCCTGACTGCACACCGTCCGCCTGACGCGCCGTCCGTACCCGCGCCCGGCCGTCCGTCCGTGCATCCGTGGGTGGCCGGGGCGCCGGCGCATCACCTCGGCAGGAGACCGCTGACCACCCGGCCCGTCGGCTCCGTGGCCGCCGTCCTTCTCGTCCGACCGCCCGCCCCCATCCTCCCCGCGCCGCCCCGGACCCCTTCCCGGGCTGAGCTCCCGCATAGCGCGCCCCCCTGCTCGACCGCATAAGGCTGAGGTCAGGAATTCGGCCGGAAACGGACCGCCATCGGGCGAGGGAATCCGAGTTCAAGCCAACTCCAGGGACGCTCCACCAGGACTCCATCCCTCTGGTGAAGAACCTTTGTGTACCCAGTTCCGTACGAGCCCCCGCTCCACGGCTCCTGACCCTCGGTGAGCGTCACATGACGATCCAGACCCCGGCACCATCCCCCACAGAAACGGTTCCACCGCCCGTTCCTTCCCCCACCGTTGTGAGCCGATACGCTGCCTTCGTCGCCGGCCGGCGCTCCAAGTGGGTCGTGCTTGTGCTGTGGTTCCTGCTCATGGGTATCGGTGGCTCGCTGGCCGCCGGCCTGGCAGACGTACAGGACAACGACCCTGAGGCCTGGCTGCCGTCGAGCGCCCAGTCGACCAAGGCGGTGCAACTCGCGGAGCGGTACTTCGCCGACAAGAACTCCAGCACCGCAGTCATCGTCTACGCCCGCGAGGGAGGCCTCACCCAGGCCGACCTGTCCCGGATCGACGGCGATCGTGCCCGGCTCGCCGACAAGGTGGCCATCGGCAAGGTCTCCCCTGCCGTGGTCTCCGAGGACAAGGTCGCGGCCTTCGTGAGCGTTCCGCTGCGCACCTCGCCCAGCGACAACAAGGTACTCACCGACAAGGTGACCGAAGCCGGCAAGCTCACCTCCGACGGCGCCCCCGCTGGTCTCGACATCAAGATCACCGGCGAGGCCGGGAGCATCGCCGACTTCGCCGAGGTCTACTCCGGCATGGACGGCGCGCTGCTGGGTGTCGCGCTCGGCGTGGTGGCGCTGCTGCTGCTCGTGACCTACCGCAGCCCGGTGCTGTGGCTGATCCCGCTGATCACCGTGGGGCTGGCCAGCCAGGTGGCGAGCGGCGTGGTCTACCTCCTCGCCAAGCATGCGGGGCTGATGGTCAACGGTCAGAGCGCCTACGTACTCATGGTGCTCTCGGTAGGCGTGGGCACCGACTACGCCCTGCTGCTCATCTCCCGCTACCGGGAAGAGCTGCACCGGCACGAAGACCGCCACACGGCGATGTCGCTGGCCGTGCACGGCTCGCTGTCGGCCCTGGCCGCCTCCGCCGCGACGGTGACGATCGCGTCGCTGTGCCTGGTGTTCGGCAGCATGAACAGCACCCAGGGTCTGGGACCGGTCGTCGCCATCGGTGTGGTCCTGGTGTTCTTCGCCATGACCTCGCTGCTGCCGGCGCTGCTGGTGATCCTGGGCCGCTGGGTGTTCTGGCCCGTGAAGCCGCGCGTCACTGCGGGATACGACCCGAACTCGGCGCAGGGGCACGGCACCTGGGCAAAGATCGCCGAGGCCGTGGGACGGCGCCCGCGCGCGGTGTGGATCGGCACGGCGCTGGTGCTGGGCGTCATGGCGCTGGGCATCGCCGGCGTACAGACCGGCCAGACGCAGGCGGAGCAGTTCACCGGCAAGGTCGACTCGGTCACCGGCCAGCAGGTTCTGGCCAAGCACTTCCCCGCAGGCTCGTCTGCTCCTGCGGATGTGTACGTCCGCGACGCCGGGGCCGAATCCGCGACGGCCGTCGTCGCCAAGGTGCCCGGTGTGTCCTCCGTCAGCACCCAGGTGGCCAAGGGCGGCTGGACGCACCTGACAGCAGTGCTCCGCGACGCTCCGGACTCCGCGGCCGCCAAGGACACCGTCCGGGACATCAGGACGGCGCTGGACGGATCGACCGGGCCGGCAGCCGACGCGGTCGTCGGGGGCCAGAGCGCGGTGGCGCTCGACGTCTCCGAGGCGCAGGGTGACGAGGAGACGCTGCTGATCCCGCTGATCCTTGCGGTGGTGCTGGTGATGCTCTTCCTCCTGCTGCGGGCGAGCATCGCATCCGCGGTGCTGCTCGGGTCCGTGGTGCTGTCGTTCGCGGCGGCCGTCGGCACGGCCTCGCTGCTGTTCCACGCACTGGACCACGCGAAGATCGACCGCGGGCTGGTGCTGTTCGGCTTCATCTTCCTCGTCGCGCTGGGCGTCGACTACACCATCTTCCTGATGACACGCGCAAAGGAAGAGGTGCGGCTGCGCGGGCACCGCGAGGGAATCCTCACCGCGGTAACGGTGACCGGCGGTGTCATCACGTCGGCGGGTGTGGTGCTGGCTGCCACGTTCTGCGTCCTTGCGGCCATCCCCACGGTGAGCGCACTGCAGCAGGGGCTGCTCGTAGCGGTCGGCATCCTCCTCGACACGTTCCTGGTACGCAGTCTGCTGGTTCCGGCGCTGGCCCTGGACCTGGGGCCGCGCTTCTGGCGGCCGGGCCTGACGCCACAGGAGACGGCGCCGCACGAGTCCGCGAAGAGCCGGGCCGAAGCGCCGTCCACCGTCTGAGTTTGCGGTGTGACGTCGCGGGTCACTCGACGAGCTGATCCGCGGTTCTTCCCGGGACGACGCAGGCGGCCGTTCCTCACGCTTCGAGGTGTCAACCAACGAAGCGCTGAGGAACGGCCGCTGCGTTTGTGTGCCCCTTCCCCTGACGGCCTGCTCGTCTGCGCGGAGGCGGGTGGCGGCGGCGCCTTCGCCATCTGCCGGAAGCTGCACGGCATGCGACTCGCGGGCTGCGTCGACCTGACCGTCCCCTACGGCTCGGTGGTCGGCCTGCTCGGCCCCAACGGCTCGGGCAAGACGACCACGACCCGCATGCTCACCACGCTGCTGCCGCCCGACGCCGGCCGGATCCTGATCGGCGGCGTCGACGCCGTCAGGTCCCCCAGCGGGTCCGCCCGCTGATCGGCATGGCCGGCCAGTACGCGGCCGTGGACCCCAACCTGACCGGACGCGAGAACCTCGTCATGGTCGGCAGACTGACCGGCATGTCGCGCGCCGACGTCCGCACCCGGGCGGCGCAGCTGCTGGAGCAGTTCCAGCTCACCGAGATCGCCGACCGGCCCAGCCGCACCTACTCCGGCGGGCAGCGCAGGCGCTTCGACCTCGCCGCCGCCCTGGTGCACCGCCCGCGGATTCTCTTCTTCGACGAGCCCACCACCGGTCTCGACCCGCGCAGCCGCCGCGACCTGTGGACCGTCCTCGAGCAACTGGTCGCCGACGGCACCACGGTCCTGCTGACCACCCAGTACCTGGAAGAGGCCGACCACCTGGCCGATCACCTCGTGGTGCTGGACCGCGGCAGCGTCATCGCGCAGGGCACCCCGGCGCAGCTCAAGGCCGATCTCGGCGCGGCCACGGCAAGCGCACCTGGGAGGCGTTCGTCGCCGAGCGCTCGGCGGCCTGAGCGCCTGCCCGTATCCCAAACGCCGCTGCCGGGGCTCCCAAGAGCCCCGGCAGCGGCGTTCATCCGCAGGTGCAGACGGGCTCAGCGCGGCTCCAGCTCCTTGACGAGCGCCCGCTCCACCGGTGTGAGCGGCACCTCCCAGCACAGCCGCTCCGGGTGTCCGGGCACGGGGTCCTCCAGCCGCAGGAACCGCTCCGGGTGTTCGGGATCCACCCCCGTGTAGTAGCTGCCGTATGCCTTCAAGGCGCTGTACACCTCACTCAGGCAACGGCGGGCAAATGAACGCATCATGTCCGACCTCACTTCAGGGCCGTGGTGACGGGCCGTTCAGCCCACCTTCCGGGGGTGCGGCCGAGAAACACTGGACAGCCGCCTCAAGCCCGGTCGAGAACCGCTCCAGCGCCGTCCGTGCCCGCCTCGGCCCGCAACCGGCTTCCGCCGGTGTCCCGCCCGGGCAGGCCCTTACCCGTCACCCGTCACCCGTCGGCGGACGGCGCGGCCGGTGGCCAGGCGCGGACCGGCCGCGCACAACCGCACGCCGGACGGCCCGGACCACCCGGCGGGCCCTGCCGCGCCACGCTTGCGGCGACGCCGGGCGAGCTCCCCGGACGGGCCGGCCGGAGCCGCCCGGGAAGCGTTCAACTGCGTTCCCGCGTCCGCAGTCGCACGCGGCACATGCCGGTTAGATCGAAAACACGCCGAAAAGGCCGCCGACCCGCCGAAGAGAGGACGCCTTGACTTCCTCTCTCTCCTGAGGAAGGGGGATTCCTACGGCTCGCGCTGTGGGGTTTCTGGGTTTCCTGGTTCGTCGCCGACTGCCCGCCTGGAGTGCTCCGTTGAGGTCTTACGCCAGCTCCACAGGCTGTCACCGCCAGTTTGGCGGCCAGCAGGTTCTTCGCCGCGTTCACGTCCCGGTCGTGGACCGTGCCGCAGCCGCATGTCCAGGTGCGGACATTCAACGGCATCCGCTCCTGGAGGTGCCGCAGGCGGAGCACAGCTTGGAGGAGGGGAACCACCGGTCGACGGCGATCACCCCACGTCCGTACCACCGGGGTCCGGGCAGGGTGCCCGGTCCTTTTAGGGCCGGGGTGCATGCCCGCTCCCGCGTAGCGGGGCAGAGGCAGCCGTTACGCCCCCTGGCCGGAACGGCGTTCACCATCCGCGACGGCGCGGCGAACAAGCGATACAAGCCATGAGTTCAGGGAGCGGTCGTCGGCCTCGGCTGCGGTCTTGGCCTGCTCATGCAGATCGTCGGGGAGTCTCAGGTTCACATGCTTCATGGGACCATGATGAAGCTAGAATGGTCCTATGTCACGTTTCCGGATGTACCCGACGCCGCGGCAGGAGCAGCAGATGTTGCTGCACTGTGCGCACGCCCGGTACGTGTGGAACCTGGCCGTCGAGCAGCATGCGCATTGGCGCAGGTGGCGCAGGTCAGCGCCCGGTTTCGCTGAGCAGTGCCGGCAGCTCACCGAGGCCCGGCGCGAGAGCGAGTGGCTCGGCAGCGGGAACGCGGACGTTCAGCAGCAGGCCCTGAAGGACTTCGCCACGGCGAAGAACGCCCGCTTCACTTGCGGGTTCGGTGAGCCGACCTGGCGCAGGAAGTTCCGGCACGAGGGCTTCCAGGTCATCGGCACCGACCGGGTGGGGGAGTTGACCGGGGACGGTTCGCCGAAGCTGAACGCGAAGACCGGCAGGCAGGTCATGGGCCGCTCGGTGGTGGTGCACCAGCTGAACCGGCGGTGGGCTCGGGTCAAGGTGCCCGGCTGTGGCTGGGTCCGCATCCGCCTCACCCGGCCCGAACTGCCCAAGGCCAAGACGTTCCGCATCACCTTGCGCAACAGCCGGTGGCACATCGCGTTCGCCGTCGTCCCCGCGCCCGTCGACGGGCCCGGCACGGGCGAGATCATCGGCATCGACCGGGGCGTGGCCATCACCGCCGCCCTCTCGGACGGGCGGAAGCTGAACTGCCCCCAGCTCACCGTGAAGGAACGCGCGCAGGTCCGCAAACACCAGCGGCGTGCCGCACGCGCCCCGAAGGCAAGCGAGCGGAAGACCGCCGCGTACGCCAAGGTGGCCAGGCTCAAGGCGCGTGAGGCCGACCGGCGCAAGGACTGGTGCGAGAAGACCAGCACGATGCTGGCCCGCACCTACCGTCTGGTGCGGTTCGAGAAGCTGAACATCAAGAACATGACCCGCTCGGCCAGCGGAACCACCGAACAGCCCGGAAAACAGGTCAGACAAAAAGCCGGGTTGAACCGGGCGATCCTGGCGCAGGGCTGGGGCCTGCTGCGGCAGCGCACCGGGCATAAGGCCCCGGGCCGGGTCGAAGACGTCCCCGCCCCCTACACCTCCCTGCGGTGCAGTGTCTGCGGATGGATTGATAAGAACTCGCGCAAGAGCCAAGCCGAGTTCGTCTGCTCCCTCTGCGGCTTCACCTGCAACGCGGACACCAACGCAGCCATCAACGTCGCGGCAGGACAGGGCGGAATTCCCCGCCCCCGGCGATCAGCCGGTACCGGAGGGACGACACCGCCCAAACAGCGGTCGAGCATCCGTGAACCCCAACCCACCTCGGTTGAAATCCCCCTCTTTTAAGAGGGTGTTCTGTGATGGTTCGTCGGGTTTCAGGTTGAGGTGGTGTTCGGTGCGGGCGGAGCCGGTCGAGGCAGGGTGAACAGGCCGGGCTCGG
>NZ_JBIAIQ010000046.1:0-65445 GCF_042871525.1 Streptomyces sp. NPDC005784 | reverse complement strand
CCAGGAACACCACTGGCCACACACCTGGGTTTCTGATGGCCACCAGCCTGGTCATCCAACGGCCACCCACCTGGGCATCTCAGTGGCCGTTGACACCTGTTCCGGCGAATCGGACACAACGCTCCACGGAAGGCGATGGAAACGAGCCCGAGGTTCCGAGTGCACCGGCCGGGAGCCTCACGCTTGCGCCGGATGAGATTGCCACGTCAGGAGCATGAGACTCAGCGGCTGCCATACGCAACTCACCGACGGGAGAGCGTCTGTGTAGGCGGAGGCAGGCGGTCGCGGCCCGGATCGGCCGGGACCATCCCCACAGATACGGGGAGCCGGTTGGATGAGCTGGCGTTTCACCGTTGCGGAGGCTCGTTTTCAGAGGCTTTCAGAGATTCAGGCCAATAGTGCACGTGATGCTGTTCGCTTGAGACGGGCGCCGCTGGGCAACGCCGGTCGGGCATCTTAAACCCCCGGGCGGTCTTGAAGGACGAGGTCCTTGCGTGCGGTGTCGGAGATGTCGCCTGTTTTTTGAATCTTGTGTGTGACGTTGCGGTTTGCCTGTATGTATTGCCCGTGATCACGAGGGAGACGGGTATGCGTGGGATGCTGCCGCGGCTTGGGGGGCCGGCTCGGTCGGTGTGGGCCAAGCATGACCGCGACGCTGAGGGTTGGCTTCCGCTGTGGCGGCACATGGAAGACAGCGCTGCTGTTGCGGGCCTGATGTGGGATCGGTGGTTGCCTTCTGGGGTGCGGGCGTTGATCGCCGAGGCGTTGCCGGGAGGTGTCGCGGACGCGCGGGCCCTTGCAGTGTGGCTCGCTGGTGTGCATGACATCGGTAAGGCCACTCCTGCTTTCGCCTGCCAGGTCGATCAGTTGGCTGACGTGATGCGTGAGCAGGGCTTGGAGATGCGCTCGAGCAAGGCGATGGGGCCGGATCGGCGGCTGGCTCCGCATGGTCTGGCCGGGCAGGTGCTGTTGGCGGAGTGGCTGGAGGAACAGCTGGGGTGGGCTGCCGGCCGGACGGGACAGTTCACGGTGGCGGTCGGCGGGCACCACGGGGTGCCGCCTACGCATGGGCAGATCAAGGCCCTGTACGAGCATGAGGAGTTGCTGCGGACTCCTGGGCCGAGCGGCCGGGTTTGGCGCGCGGTTCAGACCGAGCTGCTCGACGTCTGCGCCGACCAATTCGGTGTGAGCGACAGGCTCGCAGACTGGGGGACGGTGCGGCTGCCTCAGCCGGTGCAGGTGTTGCTCACGGCGCTGGTCATCGTCTGTGACTGGATTGCCAGCAATCCTGATCTCTTCCCGTATTTTCCCGACGGGGCGTCCCGCAGCGACGAGGAGCGGCTTGCCGCTGCCTGGCAGGGGTTGGACCTGCCGGAACCCTGGCAGGCAGAGGAACCGGTCGCCAGTGCACAGGAATTGTTCGCGGCCCGATTCGGCCTGCCCATGGATGCGCAGGTGCGGCCCGTTCAGGCGGCGGCCGTTGAACTTGCCCGGGATATGGAGCGTCCTGGACTGATGGTCATCGAAGCGCCGATGGGAGAGGGCAAGACCGAGGCGGCGCTGGCGGTGGCCGAGGTCTTCGCCGCGCGGTCGGGTGCCGGCGGGGTGTTCTTTGCGCTGCCCACCATGGCCACGGGAAACGCTATGTTTCCGCGGCTGCTCGGCTGGCTGGAGCGGCTGCCCGGTGTACGGGATTCGCGTCGCTCGGTGCATCTGGCCCATTCCAAGGCGGCCCTGAACGATGATTTCGTGGACCTGATGGCCCGTGGGGGGAGGGTCGCGGCCGTCAATGTGGACGAGGTGGCCGACTCTTCCTGGCGGCGGGCGGACGCGCGGCGGCGTGTGGGTGCCGAGCTGGTGGCGCACGCGTGGCTACGGGGCCGGAAGAAGGCGATGCTGGCCTCGTTCGTGGCGGGCACCATCGACCAGTTGCTGTTCGCTGGGCTCAAGAGCCGGCACCTGGCGCTTCGTCACCTGGCCGTCGCCGGGAAGGTCGTCGTCATCGACGAGGCGCACGCCTACGACACGTATATGAGCGTGTATCTCGACCGGGTCCTGTCGTGGCTGGGGGCGTACCGGGTGCCGGTGGTGGTCCTGTCCGCGACGCTGCCTGCCGGCCGTCGCCGTGAGCTGGTGGAGGCGTACGCGGGCGGTGAACTCAAGCCTGCCGTCGGGCAGGCGGACGACGATGCGGAGACGGGTGCCTATCCGCTGCTCACCGCGGTCGCCCCGGGCGGAGCCGTTGTGGTGCGCTGTCCGCAAGCATCGGGCCGGTCCACCACGGTCGAGGTGGAGCCCCTAGCTGACGACTTGGACATGCTCGTCGATCGTCTGGAGGACGAGCTCGCTGGAGGCGGATGCGTTTTGGTGGTCCGCAACACAGTCAGGCGGGTGCTGGAAACCGCGCGTGTGCTGCAGGGCAGGTTCGGGGAGGGCGCCGTCACCGTCGCGCACTCGTGTTTCGTCGACATCGACAGGGCGCAGAAGGACCGTGACCTGCTCCGGCGTTTCGGGCCGCCAGGCAGAGACACTGAACGGCCAAAGGATCGGCACATCGTGGTGGCCAGTCAGGTAGCGGAACAGTCCTTGGACGTGGACTTCGACCTGCTGGTGAGTGATCTGTGCCCGGTGGACCTGCTCCTGCAGCGGATGGGCCGCCTGCACCGTCATCTGCGCGGGCAGGGGCAGAGCGAGCGCCCCGAGCGGTTGCGGACGGCCCGCTGCCTGCTCACCGGCGCGGACTGGGCGGCCGACGTACCCGCCCCTGTGCGGGGTTCGGTCGCCGTGTACGGACGGTTTGCTCTGCTTCGATCCGCTGCAGTACTGCTGCCTCACCTTGAGGGCGGGTCGCAAAGTCCGGTGCAACTTCCCTCGGACATCAGCCCGTTGGTGCAAAGTGCGTACGGGATCGGGCCGGTTGGGCCTGCGCACTGGGCCGAGGTACTGGCAGAGGCCCGTAGCCGATTTGACGAGCACCGGGCGGACCAGGCCGAACGGGCAGCCGTGTTCCGACTCGGTGAGGTTGGGCGTCCTGGAAGGCCGCTTTTCGGCTGGGTGGCGGCGGGGGTGGGCGACGCCGACGACAGCCGGACGGGACGTGCCCAGGTCCGCGACAGCCGAGAGAGTCTGGAAGTCGTTGTTGTGCAGCGGCGTGCTGACGGGACTCTCACGACCCTGCCGTGGCTGGAGCCGGACCGTAGAGGCAGGCGGCGAGGGGGTCTGGAGCTGCCGCAGGATCAGACGCCGACGCCGTTCGCGGGCCGTACGGCGGCCAGTTGCGGGCTGCGGCTGCCTCTGCAGTTCTCCTACGCCGAAACCATGGACCGGGCCATCGAGGAACTGGAGCAACTGTATCTGCGTGCCTGGCAGGGCAAGGACAGCCCCTGGCTCTCCGACCAGCTGATTCTCGCGCTCGATGAGAATTGTCAGACCCGTCTGGCAGGCTTCTGCCTCCGCTACAGCCCCCTTGACGGTCTGGAGGTGACCGGTGACCGCAACTGAACTTCCCGCACTGGGCGAGAACATGATCTCCTCGTTCGATCTGACCGACAAACCATGGATCGGGGTACTCCGATGCGACGGCTCGCAGGGCGAGCTGTCGTTGCGGGAGGTGTTCGCCCAGGCGGGCAGTCTGCGCCGTCTCGTCGGGGACGTGGCCACTCAGGAGTTCGCCCTGATGCGGCTGCTGTTGGCCATCGCCCACGACGTCTTCGACGGTCCGAGCGACATCGACCACTGGGACGACCTGCGCAGCAATTCCGACTGCTTCGCACCCGTCCCCGCCTACCTGGACGCGCACCGGGGGCGCTTCGACCTGCTTCACCCGCAGACCCCGTTCTTCCAGACGGCCGAACTGCGGACGGCGAAGGACGAGGTGTTCCCCCTCAACCGGATGGTCGCGGACGTACCCAACGGTGAGCCGTTCTTCACGGCCCGGATGCCTGGTGTGGAACGTCTTGCTTTCGCCGAGGCTGCCCGCTGGGTCGTCCACGCGCATGCCTACGACACCGCCGGCATCAAGACGGGCGTCGTCGGCGACGACCGGGTCAAGGGTGGCAAGGTCTATCCGCTGGGCACCGGATGGGCCGGCGGGCTGGGCGGCATCTTCGTGGAAGGCAACACGCTGCGGGAGACCCTCCTGCTCAATCTCGTAGCGTCCGACACGGAAGAACTCGACATTGCCGGGGATGACCGGCCCGCCTGGCGGCGTGAACCGTGTGGGCCGGGCAGCGCCCCGCACAACGCAACCGGCCCGCGCGACCTCTACACCTGGCAGTCGCGCCGGCTGCGCCTGCACCATGACGGCGAGGGCGTCCACGGCGTCGTCCTCGGCTACGGCGACCCGCTCGCCTCCCGTAACACGCACCAGCGGGAACCGCTGACCTCTTGGCGGCGCAGCAAGGCTCAGGAGAAGAAGCTGGGCCAGTCGCCGGTCTATCTTCCCCGCGAGCACGATCCGGCCCGTGCGGCCTGGCGCGGTCTTGAATCTCTTGTCGCCGACCGGGCGGAGACGACGCAGGGTCAGGAAGCGGCCGCATACCTGCGGCCGGGAGTGCTCGAGTGGATCGCCCGTCTGGTGTCCGACGGGCAGCTGCAGCGCAACTATCTCGTCCGGGCAAGGGTGATCGGCGCGGTATACGGGACGCAGCAGTCCGTGATCGACGACATCGTCGATGACCATCTCGCCATGCCCGTGGTCCTGCTGCACCGCCAGGACCGCTCCTACGCCCGGCAGGCCATCGGTGCGGCCGAGGATGCCGACCGGGCGGTGCGGGCCCTGGGGGACCTCGCCGCCGACCTGGCCCGCGCAGGCGGGAGTGAGCAGGAAGGGCCACAGGCGACAGCCCGCCAAACCGGTTTCGACGCGCTGGAAGAGCCCTACCGGCGCTGGCTGGCTTCCATGGCCAAGGCCAGTGACCCGTTCGCGCAGCGTCAGGAGTGGCAGCGCAGTGTGCGGCAGTTGGTCGCACGGCTCGGCGACCGTCTGATCGAGGCCGCCGGTGACGCCGCCTGGCAGGGCAGGACCGTCACCGACAAGAAGGGCACGCTGTGGCTGAGTGCAGGCCTGGCTGACGCGTGGTTCCGCGGACGCCTGGCCAGAGCGCTGGGGGATCCCGACGACACCGGTTCGGGCAACGGCGACCCACGTCCCTCTCACGAGTCTGCCGTCCTGCCGGGCCCCCAGCACGGCACGGGCGGCTCGGCCACCACCGACTCCTGCGAAACTGAGGTGCGCGTATGACCACCGCCCCGGCCCCGCCCACGGTGCGCTCCCGCGTCGCCGATCTCGCCGCTGCCCAGATCGTGCCCTGGCAGCAGGGTTACCTCAGCGACAGCCCCGCAGCCGTGGCCGCGCTCGCCCGCCTGCGCCGGGGAGCGGGCCGTAACGCCGCCGAGATCCCTGACCTGTGGGGCCTGGTCGACACCGGCCCCCTGCACGGGGGCAGCCATGAAATGCGTCCGTTGAGCGATGTGGAACTCGCCCGCGCCGAAGATGCTCTCTACACCGCTCTCACACTGTGGGCACTGCACCAGCAGTCCCGCGGCACACCGATGCATCGCGCCCACACCCGTGACCAGCCCAGAGGGCTGGGGGCGGCCGTTCGGCGCCTCATGCCGGCGAACGGCATCGACGAACCCGTCCTCAAACGCCTGGTGCGTGCCGGAACAGCAGCCGATCCGATCGTCCTGGCCCAGCGGCTGCGCGAGATCGTCGTCCTGCTGCGCCGCTCGGACATTCCGCTCGACTACGGCCTCCTCGCCGGCCAGCTCTACGCCTGGCAGTGGCCCGGTGGCGCGGAGAGCGTCCGCCGCAGCTGGGGCCGCTCCTTCCACAGCTGGCGGCCCGCCCGCAATTCCGGCGAGAACCCCACGACCGCCGCTTCGCATCCTGACCTCGACACAGACACCAAGGACGCCTCGTGAACCGCATCTTTTTGGACGTGCACGCCCTGCAGACCGTCCCGCCCAGCAACCTCAACCGGGACGACACCGGCGCGCCGAAGACGGCGATCTATGGAGGAGTACCGCGCGCCCGTGTCTCCAGCCAGGCGTGGAAGCGAGCCATTCGCACCTACTTCGCCGACGAACGCCTCCTGGACCCCAGCGAACTCGGCGTACGCACGAAGAAGATCGTGGAACTCCTCGCCGACCGGATCCAGGAAAGCAGCCCCGCCCTCACGCGGGACGACGCGCTGCGGCTCGCCGACGAGACCATCAAAGCGACCGGGCTGAAGACCGAGATCCCCAAACGGAAAGCGGACCAGGCCAAGGAAGGAGCGGCAGCGCCCGCTCCTGAAGCCAAGTACCTGGTCTTCCTCAGCGCCCGCCAACTCGACGGCCTGGCCGGCCTCGCACTCGACGGCGCCACCGACATCACGGCGTTCCTGAAAGACAAGAAGAACAAGGACCGCGCCCGGGAAATCGCGGACACCCGCCACTCCGTGGACATCTCGCTCTTCGGCCGGATGGTCGCCGACGCCGCCGACATCAACGTCGACGCCGCGGTCCAGGTCGCCCACGCCATCGGCGTCCACCGTGTGGAGAACGAATCCGACTACTTCACGGCCGTCGACGACGAAAACAGCGACGAGGAGACCGGCGCCGGAATGATCGGCACCGTCGAATTCAACTCCGCCACCCTCTACCGCTACGCCGCCCTCGGCGTGCACCAGCTTGCCGCCAACCTGGGCCAGGGCCTGCGGGACGACGAACCCCGAACCGAGCCTGTACGACGGGCCATCGAGGCATTCGTGCACGGCTTCGTCGCCTCACTGCCCACCGGCAAGATCAACACGTTCGGTCACCACACCCTGCCCGACGCCGTCATCGTCAAGCTCCGCACCACCCGGCCCGTCAGCTTCGTCGCCGCCTTCGAAGACCCCATCCGTGGTGACCAAGGCGGCCACGTCCGCGAAGCATGCGACCGGCTCGCCACCTACGCGCCGGACATCGAACGCACCTACGGAGACCAGGCAACCACGCTCACCTGGGTACTGCGCGTCGGTCCGAACACCCAAAAACTCGCCGATCTCGGCACCGAGTCCGAGACCTTGCGCGACCTCGTTGCCGCCGTCGGCCAAGCCGTCGCCCAACACCTGGATCAGCCCGCATGACCCGTACCAGCGTGCTGGTGCTGCGCCTGGCAGGCCCGCTGCAGTCCTGGGGGGCCTCCTCCCGTTTCACCCGCCGCACCACCGAGTCCGCTCCCACCAAGAGCGGCGTCATCGGCCTCCTCGCCGCCGCAGCCGGCATCGAACGCGACGACGACGAAGGCCTCGCCCCCCTGACAGCCCTGCGGTTCGGCGTCCGCATCGACCAACCCGGCACCCGCATACGGGACTTCCACACCGCGCACCACGCGGTCACCGGCAAGTCGATGCCCCTCTCGGAGCGCTTCTACCTCGCCGACGCCGTCTTCGTCGCCGCCGTCGAAGGCGACCCCACACTGCTCACCCGCCTGCACAGCGCCCTACGCTTCCCCGTCTACCCGCCCTTTCTCGGCCGCCGCTCCTGCCCACCCTCCGGTCCCGTCGACCTCGCCCTCCACGACGACGCCCGCCTCGAGGACACCGTGCGAGACATCCCCTGGCAAGCATCTGCCTGGTACCGCAGACGCCACCACCAGCCGCAGCAGCTGACCGTCCTCCGCGAAAAGACAGCAGACGACCCGGCACCCGCCGACGCCCTTCGCGACCAGCCGCTCAGCTTCTCCCCCGCACACCGGCGCCACGCCCTGCGCAGCGTCGTCACCGAGCAGGTGCCCCGCCCTCTGGACCCGTCGGGCAACGACCGGCGGCACGACCCCTTCGAGGCCCTGGCCGACGACCTCACCGATGTCCTGGATGAAGAAGGCGCCTGATGTTCCTCTCCCGCTTCCGCATCAACACCGCGCGCCCCGGAGCCCGCCGCCTCCTGTCGTCGCCGCAGGCCCTGCATGCCGCCGTCATGTCCTCGTTCCCCAACCTGCTGCCCACCGATACGCCGGCCCCCGACACTCCCCGCGTGCTGTGGCGCCTGGACCAGCCGGCCCGCGCCGAGCTCATGCTCTACGTCGCCAGCCCCGACCGACCCGACATGACCCACCTGGTCGAACAGGCCGGATGGCCCGCCGCAGCCGACCCGGAGAACCCCGGATGGCGCACCCGCCCCTACAAGCCGTTCCTCGACCGTCTCAGCACAGGCGACCACTGGGCGTTCCGGCTCACCGCGAATCCGGTCCACTCCATCCGCCGCAAGGACGGCGAGCCCACGAAGATCACCGCCCACGTCACACCCACCCACCAAATGAGCTGGCTGCTCGACCCACGACGCCAGGAACGCTGCGGCTTCCGCATCCTCGAAAAGCCCACCAGCAGGCGGCTCCTGCCCGACGGCACCACCCACGCCGGGGCATCCCACCACGGCGACCGCTACGCACTGACCGTCAGCGACACACGGCCTCTGTCCTTCGACAAATCCCGGGCAGCCGACGGCAAACGCGGCGGCAAACCCGTCACCGTCCTCACGGTCACCTTCAACGGCCAACTGGAGATCACCGACCCCGAAGCCCTGCGCCGCTCCCTCACCCAGGGCATCGGCCGGGCCAGAGCATACGGCTGCGGCCTCCTCACCCTTGCTCCCATCGCCACGGACTCCCGGGCCGTTGCATGACGACGGTCTCCCAACGCGCGGCGTTGACACCCCGGCAACTCACCCGCACCGGCGAGCGCCTCTCCTTCATCTACCTGGAACGCTGCACAGTGCACCGCGATGCCAACGCCATCACGGCACAGGACGCCGAAGGAACGACCCACATCCCCTCCGCAACCATCGGCACCCTTCTGCTCGGACCCGGAACACGCGTCACCCACCAGGCCATGAGCGTGCTGGGCGAGACGGGAGCGGCCGTCTGCTGGGTCGGCGAGCGAGGGGTGCGCTACTACGCCTCCGGCCGCGCCCTGAGCCGCTCCTCCACGCTAATGGAAGCCCAGGCCCGGCAATGGGCCAACCCACGCAACCGCCTCGCAGTGGCCCGCGACATGTACCGGCTGCGCTTCCCCGACGAAGATCCCTCCAGCCTGACCCGACAACAACTCCTCGGCAGCGAGGGACGCCGCGTCAAGGACTGCTACCGCGCCGAAGCCGCCCGAACCGGCGTCCCCTGGAGAGGCCGCCGCTACATTCCCGGGAACTTCGCCGACGCCGATGCCGTCAACCAGGCCATCACCGCCTCAGCCCAGTGCATGTACGGCATCGCACACGCCGTCGTCACCTCACTGGGCTGCAGCCCAGCACTGGGCTTCGTCCACTCCGGCCACGAACTCTCCTTCGTCCTGGACATCGCCGACCTCTACAAGACAGAGATCGGCATCCCACTGGCATTCGACACAGCAGCAGAAGGAGAGGAGGACATCGGCTCCCGAACCCGCCGCGCCCTACGAGACCGCATCAACGAGTCCTCCCTCCTCAACCGCTGCATCGACGACATCAAACGCCTACTCCTTTCAGGAGCACCCGAATCCACCACCGCCAACGTCGACCGGGACGTTGTCACCCTCCAGAGCGACGGCGGCCACGAAGTCCCCTCCGGCGTCAACTACGACGGGCCGGACGACTACGAGGACGTCAGCTGGTGACCGTCATCGTCCTCACCAACTGCCCCGCCGGACTGCGCGGCTTCCTCACCCGCTGGCTGCTGGAAATCTCCGCAGGCGTGTTCGTAGGCAACCCCTCAGCCCGGATCCGCGACGTGCTCTGGGACGAAGTCCAGCAGTACGCAGGCCAGGGCCGCGCCCTCCTCGCCCACACCAACAACTCCGAACAGGGCTTCACCTTCCGTACCCACGACCACAGTTGGCACCCGACAGACCATGAAGGCGTCACCCTGATCCGTCGGCCAGATCCCGCCACAAGAGCCACCGACCCGGCTTCCGAAAGCGGGCCGCCCTCCGGCTGGAGCAGGGCCGCGAAGCGCCGACGCTTCGGCGGAGGCCGATAATCAGCGAGCAGTAGCCTGGATCGCGGTCGGGCAGTACCCCGGGACCGTGTGCAGGGAGCAGGCTTCGCGCGCCAGGTCCCCGACTGTCGGGTAGGGACGATCCCCGCGGGCGCGGGGAGCAGCTTTACAACTCGCGCAACGACCTGGCGAGCATGGGACCATCCCCGCGCGGGCGGGGAGCAGGTGTGGGCGATCACCTTTGCGGAGCGCAGGCTGGGACCATCCCCGCGCGGGCGGGGAGCAGCTCATCCGGCTCCGGCTCGGGGATGGCGTCGCGGGACCATCCCCGCGCGGGCGGGGAGCAGGCGAGGGCGAGGGCGAGGTCGTTGTCGACTTCGGGACCATCCCCGCGCGGGCGGGGAGCAGCCGCTGTCCAGGTCGATGCCGAGGAACATGCCGGGACCATCCCCGCGCGGGCGGGGAGCAGCGTGATGCCGATCAGTTCCCTGGGTGCGGCCGGGGACCATCCCCGCGCGGGCGGGGAGCAGTCGGGGCCGAGGCCGCAGACGCAGACGCTCGGGGGACCATCCCCGCGCGGGCGGGGAGCAGGGGGCGGAGCGCCACGGGTGCCTCCTCGGGGAGGGACCATCCCCGCGCGGGCGGGGAGCAGTTGAACAGTCGCCAGTTCCTAGGCGGCCGACGGGGACCATCCCCGCGCGGGCGGGGAGCAGGACTCCACCCGCAGCGCGTTGTTGGTGTTGGCGGGACCATCCCCGCGCGGGCGGGGAGCAGCTCCCGGCCGAAGTGCTCGCCACGTCCGGGCTGGGACCATCCCCGCGCGGGCGGGGAGCAGTGCCGGGGGCGCGGCATCGTGGCGTGCACGGTGGGACCATCCCCGCGCGGGCGGGGAGCAGGGCCAGAGGCGCGCTGGGGTCCGCGAGTTGGGGGGACCATCCCCGCGCGGGCGGGGAGCAGTTGGGCTGCTTCACGGCGAGGTTGGTGAAGACGGGACCATCCCCGCGCGGGCGGGGAGCAGGCTTGGGGGATCACGATGGAGCTCACCGGATCGGGACCATCCCCGCGCGGGCGGGGAGCAGTCGGACACGAAGCACGGCATCGCCGCCCAGGCGGGACCATCCCCGCGCGGGCGGGGAGCAGGCTGCCTGACCTGCGACGCTACCGGGCTGACAGAGCGTTTCCAATGACTTTCACCGATCCCGGCAAATCGGGCAAAATATCTCCTCGTGTGGTCTGGCCTGCAGATCTACGTCCATTACCGAGTCTATGAGGTAGCGCCTTACTGCCGGTGATACTTCAGCGGCCTGCGCGCCGGGCTGCCATGGTCGGACTCGTGGTTGAGCTGACCGCGGGCGTCCCAAGTGCTCGGCAAGCAATGTGCAATCACGGGTTGCGCAGCGTCGAGTACCACCTCAATGCGTGTGTCCTTGCGCATCAATCCAGGTCCAACGCAGCTGATGTATGAGGCCGCTGCGCACGTTGAGAAGCCGTCGGTCTTCAGGCTGCACATTCAACCCGGCCGTACAAAGCAGGACCATCCCTGCTTCCTTCCAGAGGCGGCACGCACCCGACCTGCCGGGCAGGCTCTCCGGCTGCGTCCCGGAGGCGAGCGTTTAGACCGTCCCGGAGCCAGCGCTTCCTAGCGGGGTGACGTCCCTGATCGGGTCTGTGGTCGGCCCAACCAAGAGGCCAACCATGGGTTTTGTATCTCCATCGTGTCCGTGGTCGGGGCCCCTTGGTCGGCGGTCGGGTCGGGGTCTGCGGGTTTCCTCGAGGTCATTAAGTACGTGATCTGACCTGGGAGTTTGACTATGTCTCCTGGCAAGCAGGCACTACGGCGCGGCAGTGCCCCTTCAAGGGCCGCAGGCGTAGAGCTGGAGAAGATGAGGCGCCGTGCGCGGGTGTCGCGCTTGATCCTGTTCACGGCGATCACGGCCGGTCCCGTCGCCTTGGGTGTCGCAGTGATGTCCCGGCAGGCCACCGTTGCCGCCGCCCCATCGGATGAGACGGCCTCGGTCTCTGTGCGCACTGCGGCCACCGGGGCCGACCCTGCGGGCTATGCGCAGCTGTTCGTCGACGTCTGGCTGCGCAGCAGCGCCGACAATGCGAGCACTGCGCAGGCACGGCTTGCGCAGTCCCTCGCGCCTGGTGTCGACCTGCCGGACCGCATCGCCGGTGTGCAATCGGAACCGGCGTCGGTGACTGCGGTGCGCAGCGTTCGGCGCCGTGTCGGTGTGTGGGCAGTGACGGTGGCTGCGCAGTACGCGGGTGGACGGCCGCGCTACTTCGTCGTCCCTGTGACCACCGATGTGAGCGGCGCCTCGTTCGCCGTGACCGGCGCCCCCGGTGTCGTGGCCGGCCCGGCGCACGCGGCGGTGAGCCGGTCGCCGTATCGGGTGAGTGTGTTGCCCGAGGGTGATCTGGCCTCAGCCATCGACGAGTTCTTGGGGGCATATCTGACCGGGGCCGGGGAGGTGGACCGCTATCTCGCGCCTGGGGTGCAGCTGTCGCCCATCTCCCCCGCCCCGTACACCGCGGTCACCGTTCAGGAGGTCTCGGGCACCGAGGCGACTACGGCCAACGAGAAGGTGCCAGCCGACGGCGCGAAGGCGCGAGTCCTCGCCCAGGTGGAAGCCCGGGACACCGCAGGTCGGTGGCCGCTGGCGTACGAGCTCACGCTCAAGGCCCGCTCGGGCCGTTGGGAAGTTGCCGCGCTTGAGTCCGGCACCGCTCAGGGCGGGGGTGCCCGGTGACCACGGTGCACAGTTTGCTGATCGCCGGGCAGCTCAACGACCTCGGTGACTCGTGGATCAACATGTTCAGGCAGTGGGCTACCAAGGGCCTGCAGGCCGGCCTCGTCTGTCTCGTCGTCACGATCATGATCCAGAAGTTCAGCCTCAAGGCTGGTATCGGTGCCCTGCTCTTGATGATCGTCGCGCTCGGGCTGTACAACTCGCGGGACAGCCTCGCGAGCATGTTCGAGGACGAGGTGAAGAACCCGTCGAAGAGCGCGGGCGCCGTCCCTGGCATCGTCCAGTCCGAACTCCTCTTGTCCCGTGGCGATTCGCCGGGCGGCGGGGGCCGGCTGTGAGCGCCGGATCAGCGGGGCGAGTGGGGCGCTTTTACACCGCTGCTCGACGCCACCCTTGGGTGCTGGGCAAGGTCGCCGACTGGAGGATCCCGCTTGGCCCCTACACGCCTGCGCAGATCGCGGTTGCGGTCGGGGGCGGCTTCCTGTTGGTGAAGAGCATCAGCTGGTGGTCGTGGATGGGGCCGGTACCGATAGTCGCGTGGGTGCTGGCGATCTGGGCGGTACGCCAGCCGAGAATCGCCGGCCGGGCGCCGGTGCAGGCTGCTGTGGGCTGGGTGCTGCTCGGCTGGCAGCCGCGGGGAGGGCGGATCGGCGGACGAGCAGCCCGCGACCGTACGCCGCGGCCGCTGCTCGGGGCATTCACCATCGAGGATGCGCCCCCGCCCGACCTCGCCATAGCGGCCTCGGACTCAGCGGCTCGGCGCAACGCCCTTCAGACACCACTCCCCCAACCGGCCGCCGACCGCTCATCAGCGCGCCACCGCCCGCAACCGCCTGCTCCCGTCGTACGGGCGGGGCCGGTGTCGGGCGTGCAGCAGCTGGTCGCGCTCGCCCAGCAAGGAGGTGTGCGGTGAGGGTTCCGATCCGTCACATCGCCGGGCACCTGGTGTGGTCGATGCAGGGCAGCGTGTGGGCCCTCTACCGCCTGCATCCGGGCCCGGATGCCCAGGGACAGCGTGAGGAGACCATCCAGGGCACCTATGTGCCTGCAGCTGTCCGGGATGAGCAGCTGGCAAAGATCACTCACTTGGTGCGGTCGCTGCCCGGGGCGCGGCTGTTCGGTCTGTGCGCGCAGGTCGACCCGGGTGAGGTCGCGCTGCGGATGATCGAGGGCATCGAGCCAGCCGAGCAGGCGCCCGGGGCGGGCCGGCACCCGTGGGTGGAGAACGTCGAGGCCACTTTGGATCTGCTGGACGGCCAGGAGATGCATCGCCGCACCCTGTGGCTGGCCGTGCCCCTGCAGACCGAGACCGCGGGTGTGCGGGTCTCGGCGTCGCTCGGCGCAGCGTGGGCCGAGATCGCGCCGCTGCTGGGCGTCCGGCCAGCCCCTGTGGCACGGCGTGAGGTGAGCGCCTGCCGTGAGCAGGCGTCCAGGGTGGAGGCCGCGCTCACCGGCGGTGTCGTCTTCCGTCCGGCCCGCCCGGCAGAGATCGTGTGGATGGTCCAGCACGCCCTGCACCGCGGTCTCGCGGAGCCTTTGCTGACTGAGGCAGAAGCCTCTGATCTGTACGACGGGCAGGTCCGTGACGGTGTGCTGCGCTCCCCCAGCTACGCCGACCTCGGCCAGGCCCGCCTCCAAGAGGGCGGCCTCAACCCCAGCCTGGACGACGTCGAGGAGCTCAAGAGCGCGGGCCGTATCACCAGGTCGGGCCGCAAAGCCTGGTGGCGGCTGAACACGAGCTCGCCGCTGGGGCGGCGCTGGCTCCAGGTCGAGTCCGACAGCGGAATCGGCTACCAGACACACCTGGTGCTGGCCGAGTGCCCGCCCGCTGTGAGCCAGGATGCCGCGGATTTGTTCGCCCAGCTGGAGAGCCTGGACTTCCCCGTCGACTACACGGTGGACCTCACCCTCGTGTCTGCGGAGAAGGCACGCGCTCAGGTGCGGCGCAAGAAGACCGAACTGATCGACCAGGCCGACCAGTACGACGCCCGCCCGACCGGCATGCCCGCCTCGCTCACCGAGGCTGCTCGCGACCTGGGCGAGCTCGACGCCCGTCTGTCGCGCACCAGCGTGGAGGTCGAGGTGCAGTCGGTGACCGTACTGACCGTGTGGGGACCGACCGCTGCCGTCTGCGACGCCCGGGCCCGCGCCCTGACCGCGCTGCTCGGCGGCGCCGACTACCGGGCAGTGCGCCCGGCCGGCCTGCAGGAGGCCCTGTTCACCCTGGGCCTGCCCGGCGCTGTACGACCAGGCGTGGTGCGGGAGTTCACCCAGCACCAAGTCAGCGAGGACTGGGCGCTGAGCGGTGCCTTCACCGTTTCGGAGGTCGGCGACCCGGCCGGCATGTTCCTCGGCATCGACCTGGACAGCGGCACGACCCGCCCCGTGATGATCAACGTGGCGGACGCGCCCAAGGTCGATGCCTCGGCTTCCATGGGCGTCGTCGGGGATCTCGGCGCGGGCAAGAGCGTGCTGCAGAAACTGATCGCGGAGGCGGTCTGGGCGCGCGGCGGCTGCGCGATCTGCATCGACCGCACCCCGGTCCGCGAGTGGGCCGCGTTCGCCCGCACCGCAGCCGCAGGCCGCGTCCAGATCATCGACGCCGCCCAAGCCGAGGTGTCCATCGATCCGCTGCGCGTGTTCGACGGGCCCGAAGCCCGCCACTACGCCTTGTCCTATCTCACCCTGCAGCTCGGCATCGGCCCGATGAGCACCAGTGGGGAGGTCCTCCACCACGCCGTCGGGCAGGCTGCCGCGGGCAGCGTTCCGTCGATGCACCGCGTCCTTGAGGTCCTCGAGGAGATGGCCGCGAACGAGTCGGGTCAGCGGAAGGACGCGGCTTCAACTCTCGCCGGCCTCATCCGTGTCGTCGCCAACAGCTCTTTGGCGCGGTTGGTGTTCGATCCGACGCTGGCGCCGGTACGGCTGGACGCCTCCAGCACTACCGACATGATCGTCATCACCACGGCAGGGCTGACGCTTCCGCCTATGGCCGCGTTCGACAAGCCCGAAGTCCTGCGCCAGCAGCCGCTGGAGGCGTTGATCGGCCGTGCGGTGCTCTATCTGATCGCGGCGATCGCCCGGCAGACCGCGTTCGAGGATCCGGAGCGGTTCACCGCCGTGGTCCTGGACGAGCTGTACTGGCTGACCTCCTCGGCCGAGGGCACCGCTCTGGTCCACGAGATCCTCCACGACGGCCGCAAGCACGGTGCCGGGCTCTTGGCGGGCTCGCACGACGCCGCCGAACTCGGCCCCGACCGCGGATTGATGGCCTACCGGGCGCTCGCCCGCACGGCCGATCGCGAGCGTGCGCGGCGCGGCCTGGAGTTCGTCGGGCTCGATCCCGACGACGGCGAAATGCTGCGGCTGGTGACCACCGGCTTGTCCCCTGTCGGGCGCAGGGGCAGGGAGGGCGAATTCCTGCTGACCGGCCCGCGGCAGAACACCGGCCGCATCAAGGTCGTCATCCCTCGGATCGAGCGGATCAGCGCCTCCATCACCACCACTCCAGGACGTCGCCCGGGCGCTGCCCCGCCCACCGTGCCTGTACCCGGTGAGGCCCTGGATCCCCGTCCGGAGGAGCACGTCAGATGATCACGTCTTGTGGGGGCCGCTCGCGGCGCCTCGCCGCAGCCGCAAGGGCTCTCACGGCGCTCACTGTCGCTGTTGGTGTGCTCGTCCTGGCGTGCGGGGCGAGTCTGCCGGAGAGCTGGTGGCCGCGCACCGGCCGGGCCTTCGCCACCGACGCCACCCCTACGCCCGCAGACACGTGCGGTCGAATACCCGGTCCGGCCAAGGTGTACTGCCGGCGCGGCCGGCTCTCCACCGGTGCCGGATCCGCCCCGGCCGACGGTGACGCCGCCGCATGGAGGCTCCTGCCCGCCGCGACCGCGATCGGGGCACTCGTGATCTGGCGACGCTGCACGCCTACGCGACAGGGACGGGCTTGAGATGCTCCGTCCAGACCGCGGAACGCTGCGCTCGGCCGGCTTTGTCTTGCTGCTCACCGCTGTGTTCGTCATGGTCAACAGCCAGGTCGTGTACGCGGCCGGCAGTACCAGTGGGAGCGGCGACCTGCTCGCCCCTTTGAACATCGCGTCCTCTGAGGGCGTGCCGATCGACGGATACGACCTGAACGCCGAGGGCGGATCCATCGTCGCCTTCAAGACCCAGGCGCTCGCGTTCGCGCTGTCCGGGCTGTTCACCTTGATCCGGCTGCTCGTCGGCCTGGCGGGATGGGCCGTCGAGGTTGCTTTCCGCTTCCCTCTGCTGAAGATCCTGGTCCATCCGGCGCAGAAGGTCGCCGACACCTACACCGGGGTGGTCGTTGACTCGCTCGGGCTGAAGGGTCTGCTGCTGGCGTGGGCGTTTGTGTTCGCCGGTTTCATGATCGTGCGTGGCCGGGTGGGCCGTGGTCTCGGCGAGATCTTCCTGACCTTGTTGATCGGGGCGTTCGCCGCCTCGGCGTTCGTGCGCCCCGACACTCTGCTGGCCCAGGACGGGCCACTGGGGCAGTCCCAACAGGTGGCCGCCCAGGTGGCGCAGGAGTCCGTGAATTCCTACGACTGGGGCGGCAAGCTGGCCAGCACAGACCCGTGCGACGATCTGGCCGGCAACGCCGAGATCAGGTGCCTGCGGCTCGAGGGTGAGGGGCCCGTATCCGCGGCGGAGGTGGCCCGGCCCCTGCAGGACTCGATCACGAACGCGCTGATCGTCAAGCCGTACATGCTGCTGCAGTACGGGCGCATCCTTGATCCCGCGAAGCCCGCCGACCGTAAGGCCTACGCCGTCCACCTGAAGTGGATCACCGGAGGGTACAAGGTCGGCGCGCACGTCACCGACGAGGGAAGGAGCGCCTGCAGGAAGATCCACGGTCCGGCCAAGAAGTACTGCGAAAGCGGCTACACCGAAGGCACCCAGAAAGCGGACGACCGGAACGAAGGCCTGCCGGCGTTCACTCCCGGCGGCCAGCTCCTGGACGCCTCCAGCGCGATCGTCACCGACGAGGACCGCGAGTTCTACAGCTTCCTGCAGGACATGAAGAGGTCCGGCGCCGTCGGCAAGTCCTGTGCCGCTTACGCCGAAAAGCCCACCTGGTGGCGAGTCGGCGGCGCCGCCCTGCTGCTGGTCGCCGCCCTGTTCATCTGCGGCATGCTGCTCTCGTCGGCGATCGTGCTGCTGGGTACTCAGGGCGTCTGCGCAGCCGCTGCGGCCGCCGGCGCCGTCACCTTCATCGCGGGCATGCTGCCCGGGCCCGCACGGCAGAGCGTGTGGAAGTGGCTGTCGCTGTGGGGCATCTCCGTCCTGGCCGTGGTCGCGATCTGCGCGTTCGTGCCGTTCTTCGGCATCGCTGTCGATGCCACCGTCACCAACGGGCCCGACCTGATGGTCGAGCGGATCCTCTTGATCGACGTGCTGGCCATCGCCGGTGCTGCCGGACATCGCCGCCTTCTGTCGGGTGTCACCTCGTTCGGCCGGCGCATGGCGATGCGGATGCGCTACGCCAAGGTCGGCGGCACCCACCTGCCCGGCGACACCAGCGAACTCGGTGCCGCGCTGGCCATGAACTCCCCCGCCGTGTTCGGCGGTTACGGCGGGGGCCTGCGGACTTTCACCGGCGGCGGGGGTGGCGGCCGGTTCGGGCTGCTGGGGACCCGCCAGCGTCTGATGGGCGCCCTCACCTCCCTCACCGACGGCGCGGGCATGCCCGTCGACACCGGAGGGATGCTGGCCGATGCGACGGCCGAGGCACGGCGCGGGCTTGCCCCGCTCACCGCGGCGGCCGCCGTGGGCGGGCTGGGAGTACGGCTGGGGGTGAGGGGCGGGCACTGGCTGCTGATCGGCCGCCGCCCGGACCGGGAGCAGCTGGCCAAGTGGCGCAAGCCCACCGCCGACGGCGACCCCCAGGCCGGCAGTCCGCCGGGGACAGCGTCTGGCGGACCGGGTGGTGGTCCGGGCGGTGCGGGGCCGCAGCGGCCGGGCGGGCCCCCTGACCGCTACCGCGATGAGGACGGTCTGATTGTGGACCGGCGCTCGGGGCGGGTGCTGCACGACCAGAGTGCCGACCGCACGCTGCTCTCCACGCGGGCGCACAACCGGCTGGTGCGCTTTCGCGGATATCGCATCCTGCACCGGGGCGGACGTGTCGCGTATGGGGCGACGGCCGGCCTGCCGGCGAATGCCGGCCGGGCGCGCTCGGGCGGATCGCGGTATGCGCAGGATGCGCGCCAGCAGGTGCGGGTGTGGGGCAACACCGTCCGCGAGGACGGCCAGGCCTGGGCAGAGACGGGGCGTCATGTGGCCCGTGCCGTGCGGGAGAACAGCGACAGCGGAGGCCCAGGCCCCTTCACCGGCCGCCGCCTGCCGGCCGCAGCCACACCGGCCCCGCCTGCGCGCCCGGCAGTTTCCGGCCGTCCCGGACCGGCCACCGCCCGGCCGGGCGCGCAGGCGTCTTCGGCCGGGGGCAGCAGCAGGCCGGCAAGCACGCCGAATGCCCCGAACCGTCGCGCGGGCGGCAGCGCCGCGTCTTCGGCGCGCCCCGCACCGGCCACGGCGGGCGCGGACCCGGGTGCCTCCGGCGCGGGAAGTACGCGCAGCACGCCGCGGGATGAGGCGCGTGCCCGGATGCGGGAGCTGATGCGGCACAACGCGCCTGAGGCGGAGCCCGGGCGTCAGGCTGATCGGCTGCGTGAGATGCGGGCGCGGTGGCGGGCCGAGGACGGTGAGGGCGGGTGAGGCGGCCGTCGCGGCGTCGTCTGGGGCGATGGGGATGCGTGGTGGTGTTGCTGGGGTTCACTGGCGTGTGTTGCGCGGCTCCGGTGTCGAACGCGATCAGCGCGTATGTGGCGCTGCGGACCGGGCTTCAGGACGAGGGCGGGATCGCTGTGGGCGGCAGCGCTGCGGACATTCCCGCCCGGATGCTGAGCGCCTACAAACGGGCTGTCCAGCAGGTCGGAAAGTACAGGCCCGGCTGCCGGGGGATGCGCTGGCCGGTCCTGGCCGGGATCGCCAAGGTCGAGTCGAACCATGCCATCGGCCGCAACGTGGCGGGCAACGGCGACATCCGCCCGAAGATCTACGGGGTGCTTCTCAACGGCTCCGGGGCCGGTGGGAACACCACCGTGGTCCCGGACAGCGACGGCGGACGGTGGGACGGCACCGCCGGCGGGGAGCGGGCTGTCGGGCCGTTCCAGTTCCTGCCCTCCACCTGGGAGCACATCGGGAAGGACGCGAACGGCGACGGGACGGCCGATCCGCACAACGCCGACGACGCTGCCCTGGGCGCGGCCCTCTGTCTGTGCGGTAACGGCCGTGACCTGGCGCAGCGTTCGCAGCTCGAGGCGGCCCTCTGGCAGTACAACCACTCGAGTGCGTACGTCGCGAACGTGCTGGGCTGGATCGATCAGTACACGGCGGCCGCCAAGGACCCGGATCTGACGAAGGTGTCGGGGAAGGCCCGCCAGGTGATCGAGGCGGCGCTCTCCCAGCGCGGTGTTCCCTACGCGTGGGGCGGCGGCAACGCGCAGGGGGCGTCGTACGGGGTGTGCTGCTCGCCGAGCGGCAAGAGCGGCGCGGGTATCAAGGGCTTCGACTGCTCGGGGCTGACCGTGTTCGCCTACGCCCAGGCCGGACTGCGGCTGCCGCGCACCGCAGCCACGCAGGCTGCCCTCGGGCGGCGTATCCCGGCCGGTCTCGGCGCCGGCGCGCTCCTGCCCGGTGATCTCGTCTTCTATGCCGACGCTCCCGGCCGCGACGCGACGATCTATCACGTCGGGATCTACCTGGGCGGCGGGCAGATGGTCAACGCCGCCCGGCCGGGGACCGTAGTCCGCCTGGACGCGGTCGATGCAATGCCCGGGTATGCGGGAGGGGCACGATTGCTGTGACCCCCTCCCCGTGTAGTTTCCGGCTGAAGATGGCGGTGTCCACGTGAGGTGTCGCCACCATGTCAGTCGACCGGCTTCCCTGACGGTTGCGGTCCGTGCCGGATCGCGGTCGCCGGCGGAGTTCAAGGTCCAGGCTCGCTCAGCGGCAGAGTTCCATGATCGAGTCGTCGAAGTCCGGGAACTCCTGGGCTGCCTGCTCGATCACCGCTGCGGCCCGCTGTTCTCGTTCCGGGGCAAAGCGCTTCGCCACAGCAGTGAACGCCTCATTGGGCTGCGCAGTCCAGTCCGGCTCGTAGTCGGTGGCAGCCTCCCAGGGGCCGAAGCCGCCCGCGAGCAGCCACAGAAAGTCGCCAAGGCTGCGGGCCACGACACCCGTCTCACCCTCGGAACCGAGAAACACGACGGGCTGGTCGGCGAGCGGCTGGTCAGGGCGTATCAGCCAGAAAGCTGCGTAGCCGCCCGAGCCGTCCATGCCGAATACGCGGAAGGCGTCGCCGCTGAGTTCCGAGTTGCCGGTCCAGGCCCGGAACCAGTCGGTGGTGTCCTCGCCGGTCAAGAAGGCCGGGAAGGGCTCGAAGTCGACCCCGTCGCCGTCGTTGTATTCGAAGGGAAGGGCAAGGGCGGCGGCGAGCGCGGCGGGAATCTGTCGATCATCGGTAGATGGCACGCCGACAGGCTAATTGCCGCCACTGACAGCCGTTGGCGGGCGCCCGGTGTCACTGCCGTCGGCCAGGCGGATCGCCACCGAGGGCTACCAGCTGCCCGAGGTGAAGTCGCGGCTCTTCCTCCACGTGCACCGCAGAAGGTGACAGTTCACATGGACAAATCCACTGACGTCCCCTGGAAGACTGCCCATGGTCGCAGGTCACGAGGCAAGCCGATGACATGTGGCAACGGCCCCTGTCCCCCGGCGCGTTCGCTGCGCCTGCTGCTGATCGCCGTGGCCCTGGCCGCGGCCGGAGTGGTTCTGCTGGCGGTGCCGCATGCACCGAGCACACCTGCGGCCCCGGCATCACCGCGCGCGGCCACTCCCCCGTCCCAGCACCCAGCAGCCGCTTCAGGCGCCCGCACGCCGCGGACCGGCACGCTCGCGCAGGCCGTGGCATCGAGCGCTGCGGCCACCGCTTCGACGCAGCCGGCCGGCAGGTGGGGGCTGTCGGGGTTGGCGCCGCACGGCGAGGGTGTGGCCGGTGATGCTCTCATCCAGCAGTCGTTGGACGATGCCTGGGCCGCCGACCTTGGCGCCGCCGAGGAGCGTCGGCTACTTGCGGCAGGTCGTGGGCTGCTGCGGGCGGATGTCACGGGAGTCGGCCGCGCCCGGTGGCCCGCGATCTTCGGTATCCCGGGCCGGGCGGTCGCTCCGGCGTTCGCCACTGTTCGCTTTCGTATCCAGGCTGCTGTGGCCCGCCGCGATGGCAGCGCGGAGCGGGCGGTGGTGCATCTGGTGTGGGCGGGCATGGACCGCGGCGGCACCTACACCGACCGGCGTCTTGCCGACTGGCATTTCGTGCGTACGTCGACGAGAGGAGTGTCCGTGTGGACGCCTCAGCCCCGCATCTGAGCAACGGGCCGGCCGGCGTGATGGCCGGCGGCCGGCTTGTTGGCCTGTGGGCCGGCCTGGCCGAGACAGTCGGCTGGCTGTGCCATCACTGGTATCTGCCTCTGCTGGCCGCCGCGGCGGCCTGGGGCGTGGGTGAAGTCGTCGTGCGGCGCCTTGCGTTGAAGGCTTCGGCGGAGCGGATGGCGCTCGAGCTGGAGGCGGCCCGGCACTTCGACCCGGGGCTGGAGGAGATTTTCCGTCGCGGCGTGCAGCTCGCCCGCGCCTCCACCAGCATGCCCTGGTGGGCGCCGCGCCGTACCAAGGCGGTGCAGATCCGGCTGCGGGCCGATGGCTCACGCCCGTTGCGCTACCGCATCGAGGGGCCGGTCGGTGGTGAACGGCTGCTGTCCATCACGCCGTTCGGCCCCGCGGTCACCGTCACCCGGGCCCGGCCGATCACCGACAAGCCGCGCAAGCACACGGTGCGGGCCGAGTTCGTGTTGCGGGGCAAGCCGATCGCCCCGTTGCGGGAGGTGCCGCTTCAGCCCGACCCGCTCCAGCCTCTCGTCGACGCGGTCTGTGATCTGCGTGCGGACCTCGGCGACCTCGCCGAGATCCGCCTGGACATCCAGCGGGCTCCGAAATGGGCGTTGCGGGCGCGGCGGTTGCATCTGATGCAGGCCGCGCGCCGCGCTGAGCGCCGTGAGGTCCGGCGTTCTGTTCACTGGATGCGCCGGGATGCTGCGGGGATCGAGGACTCGCTGGGCCGTCAGTTCTGGCAGCTGGTGGGTTCACGGGGCGGGTCGGCGGGGGTTGGGCGGCGGCTGGTGATGCCGCCGGTGCCGCGTCGTATCGATCCCGATGAGGCGCTGGGCAAGCTCGCGCATGACGATCAGCTGGTGCGGGTGCAGCTGCTGGTCACCTGCGCCTCCGACATCGAGGGGCGGTCCGAGGCGCGGCTGGGGCAGCTCCAGGCCGCCTTCGACGTGTTCGGTGCGCAGTCGCGTTGGGCGATGCGTGGTCTGCGACTCGGGCCGTGGCGGGTGGGTGCCGACCGGTGGCCCAGCCGTCGTGCT
The DNA here is from genome assembly GCF_042871525.1 of Streptomyces sp. NPDC005784. Taxonomy (NCBI): domain Bacteria; kingdom Bacillati; phylum Actinomycetota; class Actinomycetes; order Kitasatosporales; family Streptomycetaceae; genus Streptomyces; species Streptomyces sp. NPDC005784. The sequence continues at coordinate 42,253 of NZ_JBIAIQ010000046.1, read as the reverse complement.
TTCGAGCGGCGGTGGAGGTACGGGCACTGTCAGCCGCCTCGGGCGAACTGGGTGCGGCTGGAGGAGGTCACGGGTCTGCTCAAGCCGCCGACCGTGCACTGCCGTCTGCCGCTGCTGGCGCCGGAGTTGCCGTCGTTCGAGTTCGGTAATCCTGCTCTGCTGCTGCAGGGCATTCACCGGGCGCCCGACGGGCGCCGTCGGCTGGTGGCCACCTATGCGGAAGAGACCTTGTTCGAGTGTGCGGTCGGCAAGGCGGGCGGCGGGAAGACCGAGCGTGCCCTGGCCCAGGCGATCGGCTGGGCGCATGCCGGCGGCGGGCTGATGTTCCTGGATCCGCATCGTGACTCCTGGCCGCGTGCTGCACCGTTTCTCGCGCACGCTGCGCTGATGGATCGCATTGCCTTGGTCGATCTCAACGCGGTCGGCTCCACGCCCCGGGTCGGCTCGTGGAATCCGCTCGGCTTGCACCAGGGACAGGGCCCGGCTGCGCATGAGGTCGTGGAGGCGGTCGCCGACGGTTTCGCCGCGGCGCTGGGCTGGGACGATGCCGCAGCCCCGCGCGCGCTGACCATCCTGACCGCTGCGCTGTCCGTCCTTGTGGCCGTCAACCAGGCTGCCTGTCAGGCCGGCCGGCCCGAGGACCAGGCCACGCTCTTCCAGGTGCGGTCCCTGCTCACCGACCCCGCCTTTCGGTCCGCGGCACTGGCCGCTGTAGGGGACCGGCTCGATGAGGAGATCCGCTCCTGGTGGCAGAGCGTCTTTCCGACCTTTCCCGCCGACGCGTTCGCCGTCGTTCTCAATCCGCTGGGCCGCCTGGCCGCCAACCCGGTCACCCGCGCCTTCCTCGGCCAGCCGGCCGGCGTCTACGACATCCGCACCGCCATGGACCAGCACATGATCGTGTGGGTGTGCCCCGGCGGCAACGGGCCCACCGACCGGCTCCTGACCGCGCTGCTCGCCCACGATCTGCTGCGTGCCGTGCGCTCCCGCCGGGACACCCCCGCAGCCCGGCGGGTGCCGTTCCGCGCCTACTTCGACGAGCTGATCACCCTGACCGGCGCCGCGCCCGAGACGATCGCCGCCATGTTCGAGGACTTCCGCAAATACAAGGTGCACGTCCACGGCATGACCCAGCTCCTGGCCCGGCTACCCGGCCCGGTGCGGATGTCGCTGACACAGAACGCTTCAAGTCTGGCGACCACCGCTGGATCACGGACCGCGGTCGCGGCGATCACCGCCGAGTGGGGCGACCACCCCAGTCCCGAGCAGGTTGCCGCTCTGGACCGCTACGAGCACTACACGACGCTCACCGTCCACGGCCGGCGTATCGGCCCCCTTCAACTGCGTGGCCCCCACCTCGACGACGTATTCACCGACCAGGCCCGCCACCGCAACGTCCCAGCCCTCGAGCACGCCGCCCGCACGGCTGCCCACGCTCTGCCGCTCGATCAGCTCACCCGCCGCACGGCCGGCCATCTCGACCGCGTCAGCGCCTTCCTCGCCCAGCAGGCCACGAGATCGTCCGCGCGTCCCAACGCCCAGAAGGGATACCAGTGACCAGCGCGCCAGCTGCCGCCGGGCCGTCCCGGTTCACGCCCAGTCCCCTCGAGCCGCTCCCCCACCAGCTGCTGGCCGCCGTCGCCCAGCACCGCATGGCCACCACCAGCCAGCTTCATCAGCTCCTGCGCCCCGACGCGAGTCGCCAGACCATCTCCCGCCCCCTGAACCAGCTCCGAGGCCGCGGCCTGCTCGACCACGTCGTGCTGCCCAACTCCAACCGCACCCGTGCCTGGTACCTCACGCCCGATGGGGCCCGCCTCACCCGGGATTGGCCCGGCCTGCGCGGACGCCCGCCCTACCCGATCACCTCGGCCACCGCAGCCTCGATGAAGACCCCCCACACTCTGACAACGCTCCGCGCCCACCTCGCCTTCGCGGCCGACGCCCGCCGCCGCGGTGATGAACACGGCCCTCTCGACTGGACCCCCGAGGTGGCCCACCCTCTCGGTGACCGTGAACGCGTCATCGCCGACGCCGTCCTGCACTACACCCTCAACGACAGCCGACAGCGCCGAAAACTACGCGCATTCATCGAAATCGACCGCACCACCATGAGCAGCGAACGCCTCGCAGCAAAGCTGATCGACTACGCCCGACTCTGGTCCCACCACCCCCCGGCCGCCAACCGCCGACACCCCGGCCCGCGCACCGAGGCCGGCCCGCTGTGGCAGCGCTGGTATCCGATCTACCCCCGCATCCTGTTCATCCTCACCGGCGCCTCCCCCCAGCGGCTCGCCCGCCGGATCGGAGACCTGCAGGACATGACCGCCCAGCACCCCCACGTCGCCGCCCTCGCCCGCGAAGTCCCCCTCGGCGCGGCCACCCTCGACGACCTCGAAGCCCACTCCCCCAGCGCACCCGTATGGATCCCGCTCGCCGGCAGCCCCGAACCCCGCCCCTGGCACACCCTCCACCCATGAGTTCGCTTACGCAAAGCCAAAGTGTGACTGCATTCAAGCCAAGTAGCCCCTGTGGCAACCCAGCCAAGCCGAAAAGGGACCTGCATATGCGTAGTCTTTCAACTCCGCAAACAGAGCAACACAGTCCGGCCGACTGCACCGCACTGCACTCTGCGGACGGCGGCATCGACAGCGCACCAGCTCGCACCATGCCGTACGGGGAGACACCGTGACACGAGCACCACGCCCGCTCGGGCACACTGCCCTTCACCACTGGAAGCCAGCCATGGCCCTGGTCATGGCTGGAAGCCTGCTGGCACTGACTGGATGTAGCGACAGCCACTCGGATACATCGTCCAAGCCCAGCACCACGCCCACGGCTGTCTCGCCGTCCCCCAGTTCCACCGTGGAAGCCAATGCCCCTGGTGTCCTCGCGGCGTACACAAGCTCCTGGAACGCGCACACCGAGGCCTACAGCAAGGCCTCCTCCGCAGACACCGACCTGAAAAAGAACACCACCTTCGAAGCCTTGGCCGACATCGAGAACAACCTTGCGGCCATGCGCAAGGCCGGACAGGTGGCCATCGGGAAGCCGGTTCTCCACCCCAAGGTCGTCAAGGTGACCGACGCCAAGATCCCCACTGCCACGGTCACAGACTGTGTCGACACCACGCACTGGACGCTGATCGACAAGGCCTCGATGAAGAAGGTCCCGCTGCCAACGACGCGGCTCATCAAATACGTCAGCACCGCAACGCTTGAAAAGTGGGGGACGCAGTGGATGGTCACGAAGCTGACCGCTCTAGATCAGGCCTGTTAGCCCGTCGTCTCGCTGTACTCGTCGGCACTCTCGTTCTGGCCTCGGCGGGCATCGCACACGCGGGCGATGACCCCGATGTCGGAGCGGGCAACTGCCACATCACCGAGTTCTGCGTCAGTGTCGGTATCGGTGGCAAATCCGACGGTGGTGGCGGGCAGGCGGGCGGCTCGCAGGACGACAGCAATAGCAAGTTGCAGTGCAAGTACACCAAGGTCGAGCCAAAGCCTCCGGCCAACCACCCGGCCTGGAAGGGCAAAGACCGCAAGAAGAACAACCTGTACCTGATGGAGTGCACGGACGGCGGACAGATCAACCCGGCCAGCTTCGTCGTCGTGCCGACGGATCAGAATCCTGTGCCCCAGGTCGACCCGCAGGAGCTGGCGCAGCGCGCGGTGGATTCCATGACGCTGCTCGGTCCCAACATCGCCAGCCCGCGCGCCGCTGGAAGGTACACCGTGGGTGTCCCGATGTGGATGTGGGTCAACCAGAGCGCCACGACGTACGGACCGAACGCCGCGTCGGCTTCAGCTGGCGGGGTCACCGTCACCGCGACCGCGAAGGTCTCGAAGATCGTGTGGACGATGGGCGACGGCGCCTCCGTGACCTGCAACGGCCCCGGTACGCCTTACACATCGGCTGAGGGCATGACCCAGTCACCAACCTGCGGACACGTCTACTCAAAGACTTCGGCTGGCGCTCCGAGCGGCAAGTACCGGCTCACTGCGACCTCGACGTGGACGATCAACTGGCAGGGCGGCGGAGCGGCCGGCCAACTCACCGAAGTCCGGCAGACCAACGTGCAGGTCGCGATCGGCGAAGTGCAGGTCGTCAGTTGACGCTGCCGGAAGGATGACGACGTTGAGCAAGACCAAGGAATCAACATCAGCCGCCATGCGCAGGTTGCCGCGGCAGACCGGCGTGGCCGGCCCCGTCACTCCGCCGCGGGTGTCGGCCCGGCGGCGTCGTCCGGGCGTGATCGCCCTGTCGCTGGGGCTGATAGCGGCCGGTGGCGCCGGTGTGGCAGTCCTGCTGCTCCAGGTCGGAGACCGCACGCAGGTTGTCACTGTGGTCCGTGACGTGCAAGTCGGCCAGGTCCTCACCGCGCAGGACCTGGGCAAGGCGTCCATCTCCCTGGACCCGGCGGTGAAGGCGGTACGCGCCGACGATCTGGACCAGGTGGTGGGCGAGCGGGCGGCCGTGGAGCTGCGGCCGGGTTCGTTGCTGGCCCCCTCCCAGGTAACCCGGGACAGTCTCGTCAGGGCTGGTGAGCAGTTGGTGCCGATCGGGCTCAAGCCTGAGCAGGTTCCTGCCACTGCGCTGGTGCCGGGGCAGAAGGTCCGGCTGGTCCATGTGCCTGCTCAGGGGGAAGCGGATACGGGCAAGGCTTCGAGCGCTCCGCCCGAGACGGTTGCCGGTCGCGTGGTGAAGGCGTCCGGCGCGGCCCCGGGTACCGGTGTGGTCGTCGTCGATGTCGCCACCTCGGAGCGGGACGGTCCGATCGCCGCGGCGTGGGTGTCGGCCGGCACCTTGCGCATGGTTCTCGCTGCCCCGGACGGCCGTTGATGGCTGTGATCGCGTTAGCCGGATGCAGCGGTTCGCCCGGGGTGACCACGAGCGCATTGGCTCTGCTGCTGGGCTGGCCGTTGGAGCCGGGGCGGCGGATGATCCTCGCCGAGTGCGATCCGGACGGCGGGGCTGTGCTGCACGGGCTGCTGCAGGGCACTCTCGGTGACCGGTACGGGCTGCCCAATTTGTCGGTTGCCGCGCGGAAGGGCGAGTTCGGTGAGGCGTTCTGGCGGCAGCTGATCGACCTGAACGGCGATGACGGACCAGGCGACTCGGCGCCGGATCGGCTGCTGCTGCCGGGCATCACCGATCCCGGGCAGGCTGCGAGTCTTGGTTCGGTGTGGAAGGCCCTGTCGCAGATGTTCCGCGGAATCGAGGCCGATCACGGTCACGATGTCCTTCTCGATCTCGGCCGCCGCGGCGCGTTCGGTCCTTCCGCCGTCCTGGCCGATCAGGCCGACGCTGTGATCGTGGTGGTCCGCAACACCCTGCGCTGTCTGCAGGCGGCGCAGGCAAGGGTGCGCCAGATGCAGGAGCGGGTCGGGGAGGTCGGTCTGCTGGTGATCGACGAAGGCCCCTACCCCGCGGGCGAGGTCCAGCGGGTGCTCCAGGTGCCGGTGGTGGCGACCCTGCCCTATGCGCCGAAGGACGCCCGCGTGTTGTCCGACGGTGACGAGCAGCCGCGCCACTTCACCAAGTCGAAGCTGATGAAGACGGCACGGACCGCCGGTGTACTGCTGGTGCAGCGTGCTGCTGTCCGGCGTGCCCGTCTCGATCCGCGTGCAGCACTGGCCACGGGGGTGCACCGTGCGCGGTAGGCCTCTGCATGCCGATCCGACGGTGTCCCCGCCGCCGGGTCCCCGCCCGGGCAGGGTGGCGACTGCCGGTGCTGCTTCAGCTCCGCAGGGGCTTGGCCGTTCAACGCCGCAGGTCACTGTCGATTACCGGGTTGCCCGGCACATCGCTGCCCAAGTGGCCAAGCAGCGCGAGGAACTGCTGAAGACCACGCAGAACATGGACCGCGCCAGCGAGGAACAGCGTTGCCTGGACTGGATCAACGAGGCGGTCGCCTTGTGGTCGGACGCGCAGGCAATGACACCGCAGCAGGACGAGGCGCTGCGGCGCGGGGTCTATGACCTGCTTTTCCGTGCGGGACGGTTGCAGCCGTACCTGGATGACGAGCGGGTCGAGGACATCATCATTCAGGGGCCGGGCGAGGTGTGGCTGGACTACGGCGAGGGTGAGCGCCGCCGGGTCGGGCCGGTCGCCGACTCGGAGGAAGAGCTTCTGGAGCTGCTGCGGGAGTTGGCCCGGGGGTCTGGGCACAGCGAGCGCACCATCTCCACGGCGAGCCCGACGCTGGCCTTGTCTCTGCAGGACGGGTCCCGGCTGCAGGCGATCACGGGGCTGGGGCCGATGACGTATGCGGTGATCCGCCGGCACCGGGTTTCCCAGGCCGGCCTCGACGACCTGGTTCGCCTGGGCACGATCGATCCGGTGCTGCGGGAGTTCCTCGGTGCGTGCGTGCGCGCGGAGAAGAACGTCATGATTGCGGGGAAGCAGAAGGCGGGCAAGACGACGCTGCTGCGGGCGATGTTGCGCGAGTTCGATCCGCAGTGCCGGTTCGCGACCATCCAGACCGAGGACGAGCTGTTCGCTCACGCCAACGGCTACCACCGCCAGGTCGTTTCCCTGGTCGGCCGGGAGTCCAACGGAGAACGTGACGCCAGCGGGCGCAGTGCCGGGGAGGTGACTCTCCTGGATTTGATGCATCCGGCGTTGCGGATGTCGTTGGAGCGGATCGTGGTCGGTGAGGTCCGTGGGCCGGAAGTCGTGGCGATGATGCAGGCGCTGACGAACGGGTCGGGCGGGAATCTGTGCACGATCCATGCGCGGCGTGCGGACATCGTGTTCGACCGGATCGCCGAGCTGTATGCGCTCGCTCAGGAGAACTTGTCCGAGGCTCTCGCCTACCGGCAGACCGCGAACGGTCTGGACTTCATCGTGTACGTCGACATGACGGACGAGACGCAGATCGGCGGCCGCCGCCACCGCTATGTCTCCCATGTCCTGGAGTTGACCGGGATCGGTGAGAACGGCCGGCCAGCGACGAACGAGGTCTTCTCCCCCGGCCAGGAGTTCGGTGAGCTGCGGGCGGTGCCGCGGATGGATCCGGGCTGCATCGATGACCTGCGCCGTGTCGGCTTCGACTCTGGCCTGCTGCAACAGCCGTATGGGGCGTGGGCGGCGCCCTTGTCGCTGAAGGTGGGGGCGAGTCGATGACGCTGCTGTTCGGGCTGCTCAGTGGCATGACCCTGGTCGCCGGGCTGATCGGCGTGGTCGTTGGCGTGGTGGGCACAACTGCTCCGCGCCGCTCGTCGCTGCGCCGCCGACGGCAGGCCTGGCGCCAAGGGGCGCAGAGCGAGGACGCCCGGCTGCGCCGGCAAACGCTGGCAGCTGCGGCAGCCGTGGTCTTCGTCGCGGTCTGGTTGGTGTCCGGCAACTTCGTGGGCGCCGTGCTGCTCGGTGGGGCCGTGTTCGGGGTGCCCTGGCTGATCAGCCCGGCGCAGCTCGAGAAGGAGCGGATCGGGCAGTTGGAGGGATTGTCCGAGTGGACGCAGCGGCTGGCCGGTCTGCTTCGTCTGGGGATGGGCCTGGAGCAGGCCATGATTACGAGCCGTCAGGGGGCGCCGGAGGAACTCGCCGGGCAGATCACCAATTTGTCCGACCGGCTTCGGCTGGGGTGGCGGCCGCAGGAGGCGCTCCGCGTGTTCGCCGATGAGCTCGATGACGTCACTGCGGACAAGGTGGTCGCCGCGCTCATCCTCTCCGTCGACGACCGTGGCCCGGGTCTGGCACAGGCCCTGGAGGACTTGGCCGGCACCGTCCGTGAGGAGGTCGCCAAGAAGCGGGCCATCGAGGCGGATCGGGCCAAGCCGCGGACCACGGTGCGTTGGATGACGATCATCACGGTCGGGGTGGTGGTCGCCGGGTTCTTCGTCCCGTCCTACACCCGGCCGTACTCGACCCTTCTCGGACAGCTGGTGCTCGCGTTCCTGACCGCCGGCTTCGTGGGTGTCCTCGCGCTGATGCGGCAGCTGGGCCACTTTCGCCGCATCCCTCGCTTCCTGGTCACCGACCCGTCCAGCACCGTCCGGCTGCCGGCCCCCGTCCTGGAGCCGGACCACCTGCTGGACGCAAGCCGGCTGCCTGAAGGAGCCACGCCGTGAACCTGTTTCCCGTGGTGGCGTCCGGTGGCACGGTCGGCGCCGGCCTGGCCCTGATGGTGCGCGAACTGCTGCGCCCTCAACCTTCCCTGGCGGCCGCGCTCGCCCGCAGTGCTCCGGCCGCGTTGACCATGCCCGAAGGGGAGCTGGACCGTGACGAGGTGTGGGGGCGGTGGCTGCTGGCCCGCATGGAGCGCCTGCCCGGCGTGCGGATCCCGGCAAAGAACCTGGCGCTGCTGGGGCAGGGCCCGGGCCAGTTCATGCTCAAGAAGGTGGCGTTCGCCGCGCTGGGACTGCTGTGCCCGGTGATCGCGACGATTCCGTGGATCATCGCCGGGGTGGGCCTGCCGTTCTATGTGCCCGCCGGGGTCGGACTGCTGGTTGCGGGGCTGCTGTTCATCACTCCGGACCTTGCGGTGCGGGACCAGGCCCGGCGTGCACGCGAGGAGTTCGCGCACGCCCTGTCCGCCTACCTGGATCTGGTCGCACTCAAGCGGGCCGCCGACGCAGGCCCGGCCGAGGCCCTGGAGAAGGCCGCCGCGGTCGGCCGCGGCTGGCCCTTCCTGTTCCTGCAGGGCGCACTGCGCCGGGCCCGGCTGGAGAAGATCCCGCCGTATCAGGCGCTCACGGAGCTCGCCGCCGAGTACGACCTGCCGATCCTGGGCGATGTCGCCGACATCATGCGCGGGTCGGCGACCGACGGTGCCGCCGTCTACAAGGCCCTGCGCGCCCGCACTGCCGCGCTCAACGCCGAACTGCTCGCCGGTCAGGCCGCGGAGGCGAACGCTGCCAGCGAGAAGATGACCGCCCCGGGCGCCCTGCTCGCCGTTCTGGTGATGCTGCTGATGGCTTTCCCTGCGGTGATCCGCATGTTGACCGTCTGAAAGACCATTCCGACTTGCTCAACGTTCAAGGGAGGCACAGACCATGAGGCATACCGCAGCCCGCGCCTATCGTGCAGTCGGCTGGCTGACCACGCGCCTGCAGGAGGGCCTGGACGATGCCAGGCGCCGGCCGGACCGCGGCGACATCAGCACCACGACCGTCATCATCTGGGTGGCCGCGGTCACCGGCGCCGTGCTGATCGCCGGAACCATCGCCGTCGTGATCGCGAAGTACGACGGCAAGCTCTCCGGCCTGTGATGGTCTCTGCCCGGAGGCTGAAAGGCTGGTGGCTGGGGCGGCGTTGGCGCGAGGACCGGGGTGATGCGTCGATCCAGATGGCGATCGTCTTCCCCCTCGTACTGCTCGCCACGATCGCGGTCATCCAGGCATCCATGTGGTACTACGCGCGGCAGATCGCCTTGACCGCCGCCCGCGAGGGTGCCGCCGCGGCCCGCGCCTACCAGGCCGGTCCCGGCGACGGCGCCGCCCGCGCCCGGGAGGTCCTGGAGCGCACGGCGGGTGACAGCCTCAGCGGCTACAGCGTGAGTGCCGGCAGCGACGGGCAGCGGGTGCGGGTCGAGGTGGCCGGTACCGCCTTGTCGATGATTCCCGGTGTGTCCGGCCTGCAGGTGCGGCAGTCGGCGTCTGGCGTGGTGGAGAGCTGGACGGTCCCAGGGCGATGAGCAGCATGCGAAAGGCGCGTGATGCGGGCAGTGTCGCCATCGAGGCTGCGATCGTTCTCCCGTCGCTGATCATGTTCTTGTGTCTGGCGATCGCCGGCGGGCGGATCGTCATCTCCGGGGCGAAGATCGATGCTGCTGCCGAGGACGCGGCGCGGGAGGCGTCCATCCACCGCACGGCGGCCTCAGCTCAAAGCGCGGCACGGGCGGCGGCCGCCGAATCCCTGGCCGACCAGGGCATCGCCTGCGCTTCCACCACCGTCCACGTGAACACGGGCGGTCTCAGCGTGCCGGTCGGCCAGGTCGGGACCGTGAGCGTGACCGTGACCTGCACCGTCAGGCTGTCCGATCTCTTGCTACCGGCTCCTGGGGTCCGGACGCTGACATCCACGGCGACGTCCGTCGTCGACATGTACCGGCAGAGGGATCTTGGGGCCGCGGCGTCTGACGTGCCGTGGGGTTCGAGCCGAAGTATGGGCGGTGGGCTGTGAGCGCGCGGGGATGCCCGGTTTCACGCTTCGTGCGTCGAGCGTGCTCGGGCTCGTGCCTGGCAGGTCGCGCGGGCGGTGAGCCAGACGGTCTCGAATGCTGCAGCGGTCAGGTCCTGCGGCTCGTGTGCTTCCCACTCCTGCACAGGGACTTCTGCCGTGGCGCCGAACACCGCTTCGTAGTCGGTGAGGGTTCCGGCCTGCTGGGCTGCTTCCCATTCGGCCGAGGAGGCTGCGGCGATGGGCTTCTCAAGCGGTCCTTGGAGTTCAGCCTGGCGGGTGACCCAGCCTTCGGCGTCGACCTCGAAGTAGAACCATGTGTCTTCCTCGGCCCAGTAGCTGCGGAACCAGCGCGTCATGACGTCATTGTCCGCGGCTTCGTGGCAGTCGCCTCTTCACAGGTCCTGCGTCCAGACCCCGGCGGGGTGTTCATCAGGGTGCAGCCACAGCCGGGGCTGGTGGTCCAGGAGGTCTTCTCCACCGGGCTGCCAGGGGAAGGCCCCGTCGCGGTTGGGCCAGGTGACCTGCAGGAACGGGAACGGCGGTTTGTGGTAGTAGCCGATCGCGGTGCCGAAGAACGCCTTGTACCAGCGGTAGTCGACGGGCTTGAGAACAACCGGGACGTTCGCGACGTCGTGGCGCTCCTGGTCGGCTTCCGGAACCTGCCCCTCGACAGATCGCCGGGCGAGGTCGTTGAGGAGTGTGTGCATCAGCGAGACGTCCAGGCCGAACATCGCCAGTTCGGGTATCCGGTGCTGGTGCCACAGGCCGATGGTGTAAGCCCAGCCCGGTCCCGCGTCATCGGCGGGGATCATCATCACCTGCCAGCCGTGCCGATGAATGGTGTCGACGCTCGACTGAGTGCGAGTGTCCAGTTCGCTGATGTCCGCGCAGATGACGCAGTGGCAGGCGGTGTGACCGGTGGGCATAGCCGTGAGGTTACGGGGGCGTGTTGGCCTCAAACTCGGCGGGCAGGCTTCTGGCCACGCCGATGGGATGGCGTCTTGCGGCGGGCGCGTGCTGATGACCGCGGTGGTGTCACCGTGTTCGTTGCGGTGTGCGTGATCGCGCTGATCGGCATCATCGGCATCGCTGTCGACGGCGGAGGAAAGATGGCCGCCACCGAGCGCGCCGACTACATCGCGGGCGAGGCCGCCCGAGCCGGAGGGCAGGCCATCGACCCGGCCCAGGCCGTCACCGGGCGGGCCATCGTCGTCGACCCTCAGGACGCTATCGCTGCCGCCCAGGCCTACCTGCACTCCGCTGGCGCCACCGGCACCGTCCACGTGTCCGGTGACGGCAAGAGCCTCACCGTCACCGTGAACGGCTCCAGCGACACGGCCTTCCTGTCGGCTGTCGGGATCGCCTCGCTGCCGGTGACCGGCCACGCCACCGCCACTCTCCTGCACGGCGTCACCGCCCCGGAAGGCAACTGATGCACGCCACCCCCACTCCCGCCCGGTCGGCCGGCGGCGTCCTGGTCCATCTCTGCAGGGCTGTGCTCAGCCTGCTCGTTCTGACCGCCGCGGTCGGTGGGCTGCCGCTGCTGCTGGCCTGGGCCACCCCCGTCATCTGGGCGGACAGCCACGACGATCTGGCGCACCTGCTTAACCGGCAGGACACCGGATCCGTGTTCCTGCTCGTACTGGTCGCGGTCGGCTGGATCGGGTGGGCACAGTTCACGTTCTGCGCCATGCGGGAGCTGATCGCGCAGCTGCGGGGACGCCGGTGGCACGCCCCGCGCGGGCTGGGCATCTCGCAGCGTGCTGCGGCGCTCCTGGTCGGCAGCATCCTGGTCCTGCTGCCCACGGGGTCGGCCCTGGCCTCCGATGCGCAGGCCGCGACGACCGCCACCGCCGCCCGCACTCCTGGCCAGGCCTCCACAAGCCCACAGGCTTCGCATGCCGGCCCGGACGTACAGGTTGCTGCCGCAGACGCGAGTCCGTCATACACGGTGCGCGAAAGCCGGCCCGCGGAAAGCCTGTGGAGCATCGCAGAAAGGGAGTTGGGCGACGGCGAACGGTGGAGACAGATCGCCGACCTCAACGAGGGACACACCATGGCCGGCGGGCATGTCTTCAGGTCCAACAGCTTCCTGCAGCCGGGCTGGCAACTGGTCATGCCCGAAAGGCCGGGGCACGACAGCCTGCGGACGCAGACCGAGGGACGTGAGGCCGCGATCGGCGAGACGGGCGAACACGTCGTCACGGTCCACTCCGGTGACTCCCTCTCGGCGATCGCCGAGGACGAACTCGGCGACGGCAACGCATGGCCCCGCCTGTTCGAGGCCAGCCGCGGCAAGCCGCAGCCGAACAAGCTGCCCGCCATCACCGATCCCGACATGATCTATCCAGGACAGCAGGTCACCGTGACCGCCACCCGCCCTCGCCCGAGCGACCCAGCCTCGGACCGTCCGAGCAGCGGTAACACCGGCAGCAAACGGCCCCCCGAGACAGGCCAGGACACCGGCGCCACTCCGCCCGCGACACCCGGCCACAGCACGCCTGCACCCGCGTCGTCTTCTCCGGGCACGCCGTCGGCCAGCAGCGCCGCCCCTGAGCAGCCGGCGCCCTCCCCCGCGTCGCCCGACACCGCCGAACCAGCTCCGGCTCATGGCCTGTTGACTCTGCGCACCGTTCTCGGGGCCGGTGCGCTGCTGGCAGCAGCCGTCACCACGGCCCTCGCCCTGCGCAGGACGCTGCAGCGCAGGCGCCGCGCACCGGGCGAGACGATATCCATCGCGCCGCAGACCGCGCCCGCCGAAGCGCAGCTCGCGGCGGCCGCAGAACCTTCTGGTGCGGCGTGCCTGGATGTGGCGCTGCGCACGATGGCCCACCGGGCGGACGGGGACGGCCGTGAGGTGCCTGCGGTGCGGGGAGCGCGGCTCGATGCCAGCACGGTGCACGTGCTGCCCGATGACCTCGCCTTACCGCCGCAGGCCCCGTTCATGGCGGGAGCAGGCGGGTGGTGGCAGCTCGATGCCGGCGCCGAGCTTCTGGCCGAGGATGAGGCTCACGCGGTTCCCCCTCCGTGTCCGGCTCTGGTCACGGTGGGCAGCACCGAGTCCGGTGACCTCGTTCTCGCCGATCTGGCCGGGCTGCCCGCCGTGCTGCTGGACGGAAACCCGGTGCATATCAGCGAGGTGTGCACGTCGCTGGCCCTGGAGCTGGGAATGAGTCCGTGGGCCCAGGACGTCGAGATCGTCGCCGTCGGGTTCGGTGAGGAGCTGCCGGCCCTGCTGCCGAACTCCCGGATCGTGCACATGCGCCAGCCCTCGCATGCCCTGCGCGATCTGACCGAGCGGCTGCTGGAGGTGCACCAGATGCCCGAGACTGCCCACCACCCGTATGTGGTGCTGTGCGCGAGCGCGCTGGACGACGACACCGCCTGGCAGTTCGCCGACGTCCTCGGCAAGAACCTGCCGATCCCGGTCTCACTGATCGCCCCGGCCACCAGCACCGCCGCGGGTCACTTTCCCGAGGCGGACATCCTCGCCGTCTCCGCGCAAGCGCCGCAGCGCTTCGACCCGCTCGGCACCGACGTCCTGGTACAGCGCCTGGAACACGCCGCCTACCAGCAGATCGTCACCGCCCTCGCCGTCTCCGGCCAGCCCGCCCACCCTGCGCAGGGGGCCTGGCAGCACGTTCCCGGCGAGCCCGACCCCAAGGAGCAGGCCGCGCCCGGCGGGCACCCGGAACCGGCCGTCGACGACAGCACGGCTCCCGCGCCCAGCCGGAACAGCTCGGCACCGGACGGCTCGGACGCGGACAGGGACGATGCCGTGTTCCCGGCGCTGCTGCAGGCCTCCGCGGATCCCGCCGCACTGCCACTGCTGTCCACGCGGTCGTCCTCGTCTGCCAGCGCCGGCGCCCCGCAGGCCGACGGTGGGCATACGGGCAGGTCAGACACCGCCGGGTCCGCTGCAACTCCGCACGTATCAGGGCCTGTTAAGGACGCCGAGGGCGAAGAGGCCGTGCAGAGCCGGCTCGGGCCGGAGATCCGGGTGCTGGGGCCGGTGGAGGTGGACGGGGTCGCCCATACCGGCCACGGACCACGCTCCGGCCAGCTCGCCGCGCTGCTCCACTTCCGCCCCGCCCGCACAGCCGACGTGCTCTGCGCCGCCATGGACCCCATCAGCCCCTGGTCACCCGCCACCCTCAACGCCCGCCTCCAAGGCCTGCGCCGCGCCCTGGGCAACGACCCGGACGGCAATCCGTATGTGCCGCGCCGCCGCGACGGTGACACCCCCTACCGGCTGGCCAGCGGTGTGCGCTGCGACTGGACGCACTTTGTCCAGCTCGCCGAACACGCACTCCCCCACGGCCCTGACGGGCTGCCCGAGCTGGAGGAGGCCTTATCCCTGGTGCGCGGCCGGCCCTTCGGCACACGGCCTCCGGCCTGGGCAGAGCCGCACCAGCAGGAGATGATCACCCGGATCGTGGATGTCGCCCACACCGTGGCAATCCTGCGCACCTCAAAGGGCCCGCACCAGGATCTCGGTGCCGCACGGGCGGCCATTGCGACGGGGCTCGACGTCGACGAGGCGGCAGAGCTGCTCTACCGGGATCTGCTCGTCCTCGAATCGACGGCCGGGAACCGGGTCGGCCTGGACACCGCCATTTCCCGCATCCAACAGGTCAACGCCGTCCTCGACTGCTCCCTCGAGATTGAGACGGAACAGCTCATCAACGAACTCCTGCACAGCAGAAGCAAACGGGGGCCGGCCTTATGAGCACAGCCACCCGGAAGAGCCGGCAGCACGACACCGCGGGAACGATGCCACCCGGCAGGCTCGGCCGCCCGCACAAATTCCTCATCGGTGTGGTCGTTGCCGGTGCACTCGTCATCGCCGGAATCGGCTTCGCCGGTTCCTACGCGGCGGTCCGTGAGCTGGCGCTCCAGAAGGGGTTCGGGAACTTCTCGTACGTCTTCCCGATCGGCATCGACGCGGGTATCGGCGTCCTGCTCGCCCTCGACCTGCTGCTGACCTGGATCCGCATCCCGTTCCCGATGCTGCGCCAGACGGCCTGGCTGCTGACGATGGCGACGATCGCGTTCAACGGCGCGGCGGCCTGGCCGGACCCGCTGGGCGTGGGCATGCACGCGGTCATCCCGGTGCTGTTCGTGGTCTCGGTCGAGGCGGCGCGGCACGCGATCGGCCGCATAGCCGACATCACGGCCGACAAGCACATGGAGGGCGTCCGCATCACCCGCTGGCTGCTCTCCCCGATCCCCACCTTCCTGCTGTGGCGGCGCATGAAGCTGTGGGAGCTGCGGTCCTACGAGCAGGTCATCAAGCTGGAGCAGGACCGTCTGGTCTACCAGGCCCGTCTGCACTCCCGCTTCGGCCGCGCCTGGCGCCGCAAGGCCCCCGTGGAGTCGCTGATGCCGCTGCGCCTGGCCCGCTACGGCGTGCCCCTCGCAAAGACGGCCCCGGCGGGTCTCGCCGCCGCCGGCATCGACCAACTCACGGATGACAGGCACCCGGACGAAACCGTCCCGCCCGACTACGTCTTCGCACGCGCCGACGTCACCACCGCAGCAGCTGAACTCCCCGCCGCTGAAGACGTGCAGGTCTCTGCTGTGAGTGCGCAGGCGGATGACTTCAGCAATGGGGAACCGCTCACCGAAGCCGCTGGGGCAGATCCAACCGATCCTGGAGTCGCCTTGGCTCACAGCCGAGCCCCGGTACCGCCGACGGACGTAAGAGCGCACCCCGCCAAGGGGACGCGCACCACGCGAGTGAACGTGGATGTTGAAAAGCCGCAGCCAGAGGTGAGGCGCGACAGCGGTCTCTCCGTGGTCGATCGGTACTATCTCGCCTGGATCGACTACCTGGGCCTGCGCGGCGAACAGCCCTCGGGCGAGGAACTCTCCGCATATCTCGCCCACAGAGGCATAACCGGGCGCGGCGGCAGCGCCGTCAGTCCTTCCACGCTGCGCCGGTACTTCCTCCACTTCCGCATCTTCCAAATCTGGGCAGACCACCGGCTCGAGAGCACTGTCCCCTCCGCGCGCACCGTCGCTCAGGTCTGTGCGCAGCGTGGAATCACCGCCCAGTACAAGCGGGCCATCACCACCGACGACATCCTCAACCATGCCCTTGACTACGAACGCCGCTGGCAAGCCATCTGGAAACACCAATC
Organism: Streptomyces sp. NPDC005784; assembly: GCF_042871525.1. Classification (NCBI taxonomy): domain Bacteria; kingdom Bacillati; phylum Actinomycetota; class Actinomycetes; order Kitasatosporales; family Streptomycetaceae; genus Streptomyces; species Streptomyces sp. NPDC005784. Next base: position 25,982 of record NZ_JBIAIQ010000046.1, on the reverse strand, counting down.
CGAGACCCACACCTGAACCGGAGATTCGGCCTTCAGTGTTCCCACACGTCCGGGCCGCCGCCCTGCCACTCGATCAGTGTCGATGCCTCCACCCATGCCGGATCCGGATCATCCAACCTGCCCGCCGCAAGAACTCGGCGATGTCCCGGAAGGTGTACGCGAGCCCGAGGATCTCCCCGTCCATCCGCACCCGCCGGCCGCCCTGCTCGTCAGGCGGGTACACGATGATCGGCAGCGTGGTCATGGGGTCAGCCTCACCCAGGCGGGAAGGTCGCACGCGGTGGACTACACCACTCAGGCGTGGCAGAGCGTGCCCTGGCCAGCGAGGACTCACCAAGAGCCGCACAGGGTGCACCAGGGCTGTGGAAGCGTGCGGGGAAGCAGCCCTGCGGCATCCTGCGGGACAAGGTTTACCGCAGCCAGCAAGAGCTCCTTGCCGAACTCGGTCTCACCGTAGGGGAAGTGGGGCGGTCTGGGCGTAGCACGCGCGGCGAGGCCGCCCCGGCGAGGCCTTCGACGCGCACTCACCCCGAAACAGAGCCGTTCCACCGGCCTCAGTGGAAGCCGAGCATGCCAGGTGAGTTGATGTCGACGGTGACCACGCCCGGAGGGTAGCGATCCTCGTACTCGGTGAGCAGGATCGACATGCCGGTGAACTCCGCTCGGGGCAGGGCGCAGTACAGCGCATGGCATGTGTCGGGGCCGCCGTAACCGTCACGGATCATGGTGCCGACGGTGGTGGCGGCCATGGTATCGAGAGGGTCGACGAGAACGGAGGAGAATGCCAGCACGCGGCGGTGCAGGTGTTCCTCCTCGGCCTCGGCCTGCATGAGGCACAGGGCGGGGACGCGGAGCTGTTCGATGGGAGTGTGGGCCATGTTGCCGGCGAGCAGGTTCAACGCTTTGTGCCCGTCCGCCAGAGCCCGTACGGCACTCGTATCAAGGATGATCACGCGGCCGTGCCCCGGGCCGAACGAGCCTTCTCGGCGGCGATCTTGTAGATGTTGCCGAGAACGTCTGGGGCCTGCTCGAAGTCTTCGTCGGTCAGCTCAATACCCATGAGTCGCCGTACGACATCCCGGTCGGCCGCCAAGCGTTCAGCGCGCTGTGCCGCGGTGGGCTGCTTAGCCGCCAGTGCCTCGACCAGTTGGCCCAGGCTCAGTCCCCGCTCTTTGGCGAGTTCAGCCAGATGGTCTCGGACCTCGCGGGACACCTGGATCGTCGTCGTAGCCATAGTCCCACTATAGCCATTCCGTGGAGATGGGTGGCGGGTGGATGCGCGTGCAGCGAACTGGAATCCCAGCTACCGCCTCCTCGGCGAAAGTGACGGCCACCGGCCCGACAAATGCCGCTCTCAACCGCAGCGACGGGCTCCGCCGCACCGGCCCACAGTTTGGCCTGCCGGAACCGGTCGTGCGCGAGGGCCGACACAGGATGTGTCGGCCCTCGCGGCCTGCAGGGGTGATTACGGGGAACTTCTCCTCCAGACCGTGCGCCCGCAGTCGGCCCCTGAACCCGGTCAGCACTGTGTGATCAAAGCCGGGGTCGGTCAGCTCCAGGCCGAGCAGGTACTTCAGGTCGATCCTGGCCCGCACCGCGTGCACGGCCTGGCGATCGGTCAGATTCTCGGCGAACTTACTGACTAGTAGGGCTTGGTCAGGTCGGTTGTGGTGGCGCATGTCCTGCGGGCCGGTTGTGGCGTTGAGGGCGTGTGACTCCGGATGAGATTGCTGTGGTGCGTGGTGAGTTGGAGGCGTTCGCGGCGGAGGTGTTCGAGCCGTTCGCGCGCAAGGGTCAGCGCCGGTGGGGGCAGGTCTACCTGCGAGGGCTGCTGACCGACGGGCAGCGCAAATCGGTCGAGCCGATGGCCGCCTCAGCACAGAAGTCCACGCCCCGACGACCGCGAACGGTCACCGGCGGGCTGGACCCCATGGGCAACTGGCGACAGTTGAATAGGCGAGCCCACCAACACCGAGGCCGTGTTACACGCGCCGAGACTGAGTATCACCGCCGGCCAGCCTGTATCCAGGAGGACAAGTGGCACCAAAGGTCCACGTTCCAGCGGCCGCCCATCCACCGTAGAGATAGGCCTCCGCGCCGCCACTGTTGCTACACATAGTAAAAGCCCGCGCTTGATAGCCGGCGGATACGATGCAGTATGCCTTCCAGGACGTGCTCGTATATTTGTAGTTGGTGCAACTCCAGCCTGTGCCTGAGTCCGCTGAGGCGGGACTAGCGATCGCCACCCCTGCCACGAGGAAAGAAGCAGCTAGGGCGGCTGTTACCCCATGGCGTAGCGCGGTTTTCATAGCGTTCCTCTCTTTTGCACCCTTTAGGGTATGTGTGGGTTGAATTTCCGACCGGGGGTGATTCATCCCGACCCGGTGGCTACAACCCCGTTGATAACCTGCATAGTTGACGTAGATCGCCCCCAGTCCTGATCCGGACAGGCGCTGGCTGGTTTGGACGGAGCGTTAGGGGACCCGGGCAAACACCGCGGTACTCGGCCGACTGCCTGGTGCACATGTCGATCAAGCCTCGAGCCGCTCGTGGCGGCTCTGGAGGTGCCGACGGTCAGTCGATCAGGCCGGGGATCCAGATGCGCGGGCCGAGGGTCATCGGGTGCTCCTTCCATGGCGCGGGTCCGCCGACGCTGACGCCCGTCAGCGAAGAGGCGAAGTGGATGCCATTCATGCTGGGGGCGAGGTCCTCGAGATGGGCTCCACACGGCGACGGAATGGGCGAAACTTGCTTTCATGGCGCGCGTATCGGCGGATTCCGTACTGAGCCTCACGGATCCGCGGCTGGTGACCGCGCTGCAGCGGGACGGCCGACCTCTTCGAGGAGATCAAAGCCCTCGGATTCACCGGCTGTCTGAACCTGCTGCACAAGTACATCAACCAAGGCCGTGCGGACGCCGATCGCAGCCACATCTCCCCGCGCCGGCTGGCCCGGATGCTCCTCACCAAGCCCGACAACCTCAAGGCCTCGAATCGCGCACTGCTGGCCAGGCTCACCGCAGCATGCCCCGAAATAACCCAACTGGCCTCCTGCGTAGGAGACTTCGCCGAGATCCTGACACCCCGCACAGGAAACGCCGACAGGCTCTCGCACTGGATCCCAGGTCAGCGCAGCCGACCTGCCTCACCTACACGCCTTCACCCGGGGCCTGGTCAGCGATATCAGCTACGTTCACACCTGGGCCGGGTTCCTCTATCTCGCGACCGTCATCGACTGCCACACCAAAGCGGTGGTCGGCTGGGCGATTGCCGACCACATGAAGACCTCACTCATATCGGATGCACTCGATATGGCGGCCCGCAACATCGACCTGGCCGAAGGCTGCATATTTCATTCCGATCGCCCAATACACGTCTCGAGAACTTCGTTGCAAGCTCCCCTCGTTGGGCCTGCGAGCAGGGTCTTTGCATGAAGTGATCTTGTCCGGGTTCATCCGGTGAGGCCGAGGAGGGTCAGGGGTCGGTGGTAGCTGCGGGCCGCCTGCCTCAGGGCCGCTGCGATGCTTTTCTGGCCGTCTTGCCGGTGGAGACCGATGGCGAGGTTGCGGAGGCTGGCCATGGTGCGGGGCAGCTGGGCGCTGCGAACCTTGGAGTCGTCCTCGCGGAACGTGCGGTCGCGGACGTGGTGGAGGAGGTTCTCGATGCCCCAGTGGCCGCGGATCCATGAGGCGAGTTGTGTGCCGGTGGCCGTGCCGGGCGGCAGGCTGGTGATCAGGTAGACGCGCTCGATGGTGAGTTTTCCCGAGCCGAGGTCGCGTCGCCATCGCACGACTTGAAGGGCCTGTCGGGCGTCGGGGTAGCTGAGGTGTGCGAACGCGGCGGTCTTGAGACGGCGGATCTCCATACGGTGGTGGGCCCGGGTGCGCTCGTAGTGGTCGAGTGCGATCTCGTGCCAGGGCAGCGCGCGGACACGGTCGAACAGGCCGGGCTGGTTCTTCTTCACGACGGCGATGTAGTGGGCCCCTCGGGAGCGCAGGTAGGCGCCATGGCCGTGCTGGGTGTGCAGGGCAGGCGCCCGCCGTGATCACGGCCTGGGCGAGGTCGATGCTCTCCAACAGCGGTGCGAAGGCGGGGATTTCGTTGCTCTTGTCGGCGACCCGGCGCTGGGCAAGGACCTCGCCGCTGTGCGCCATCGCGGCCAGGAGCGCGGTCGCCGCAGCGGTCTGGGTGCGTGAGCCGCGGACGGTTTTGCCGTCCACGGCAATCGGCCGCAGTCCGTTGTGTTCGCCGGCGGAGGCTGCCCGCGCGGACAGGAACGCGCCGATCGCGGCGTCCAGCGCGTCGCCGTCCAGGCGGGCGAGCAGGCGACGCACGGTGGCCGGGTGCGGCACCACCACCTGCCCGGTCAGCGGATCCGGGGCGAAGCCCAGCGCGCGCACGGCCCAGCGCGGTGCGTCCGCGATCCACTCACCGATCGCGGCCAGGGAGCGGGCGCCGGCCAGGACGCTCGCCGCTGCCGCAGACAGCAGCGCGGGCAGCGGATGCCGACGGCCCCGCCGGTCGCGTGGATCGGGCACCGCCGTCAGGAAGGGACGTAGGCCGGTCGCAGTGGCCAGGGGAGATGTGACTTCGGCGCGGGCCAGGTGATCCAGTGCGATGGGCATGGGGGGAGATGAAGGGGCAGGCACGGTCTCGCTCGGTTCTCATGGGTCTCGACAACCACATGATCACCGGCACCGTGCCTGCACTGCTTCCCGGCCCCAGAACCGGACATGACGCGACGTCAGCCGACGGGCAGCGGCAGACGCAGTTCGCCGCGCTCGGCGGCGGCCTTGCGGGCGCCGTGCAAGCGCCCGGCCAGGATGTGCAGTTCGGCCTCACTCATCGTGGACTTCAGGCCGAGCACCAGACGATCGTTGAAGTCCCCCAGGTCATAGACGCCATCGCTGTCGATCAGGAGGGTGTCGGTGAGCCGGGCGAACTCCAGAAGCCGGCCGAACTCGGCCGAGGACCGGGCCAGCCGGGACACCTCCAGGCCGAGCACGGCCCCGACCTCGCCGAGGCAGACCCGGGCCACCAGCTGCTGGAAGCCGACCCGGGTGCCGGAAAACCGGCCCGAGGTCCCCAAGTCCGCATCCACGACGGTGATATCGCATGAGGCCCAACCCAGCTCGCGAGCCCGGTCGGCCAGCGCGTACTGACGGGCCGTCGACTCGGTGTTCTCCCGGACCTGCAGCAGCGTCGACTGCCGTACATAGATCAACGCCAGCCTCGACCGGTGCGAGGCAGTGATCTTCTGACTCCCGCTCATCCTTGCTTGCCTCCCCGCGCAGAGCAGACTCGATCATGTTCGCGATCAGAAGCACAGCAGTCCGGTTCCAGTCCTGGGCATCCGTCACAACCAGTCACCTCCGCCCAGGCGGCGGCAGGCGGGCCGCCCCTCATGACGTTCCTCCACGGCTCGGTTCGCCGCAACGGCTCACCAGGGCATTCACCAGGGCGGACAGCGCACAGAGGCCCTCCATCGCGAGCCGGTTCTCACCCGCGACCGGAGCACGATCCGTCCACGCCTGCGGCAATGTCACCGTCATGCCGTCACCGGCCGTGCAGACGAAGACCAGATTGCCCGAGCGGCGCACCGTCCGGCACACCTGCACCCGGCGCCCCGACCACGGATGGAACGGGTGGGTGACGATCAACGAATCCACAGAAACGCCGCGATCAGGGGTACTGCGCTGTGTCCTCTGGGAGAACGCCTGGGCCGAGTTCGTGCCCTTCCTCTCCTTCGACGTCGAGATCCGCACCGTCATCTGCTCGACGAACGCCATCGAGTCCGTCAACGCGCGGATACGCAAGGCCGTCCGGGCCCGCGGACACTTCCCCACCGAGGCCGCCGCCCTGAAGTGCATCTACCTGGCACTGATGAGCCTCGACCCGACCGGCAAGGGCCGCAAGCGCTGGACCATGCGCTGGAAGGCCCCCCTCAACGCCTTCCAGATCGCCTTCGAGGGCCGGCTCACCCCGGCCAACAACTGAACCTCAACCACCAAGATCAGCCGTTAAATTGACACACCCCTGCCGGCGCGCGAAGCCTCTGCAAGGGGCGCGAACGCGCCCGACCATCACTACAGGCCGCGGGAGAGGGTGGTCGCGCCGTCGGGGTGATCGTGACTGCGGCGCCGTAGACGGGCAGTTCACCAACCGTGTTGAGATGGTCGCGAATCTCCTCCAGCAGGTCCCACAAGCGGCGCCGGCCGCCCTGGTGGATCATCGGCGACTGGCGAGGACCGTCCGCGTGGGCCCCTGCCCAGAACCCGGGTGCGCCATCCGGTGTCGGCGTCGGCTGAACCCGGGTTCTGGACCGCTTTCAGTGCCCGGGGCCACCGAGGGGCACCGAAACCGCGATCATGAACGGCCTCGCGCGCTGGAGAGGACCCGCTTGCGGAGTAGGTCGAAGTCGGCTCGGTCGAACGGGAGTTGGGCGACGGCGAGCGGCAAATCAGCTGTGCGCCCGGCGCGGACACTCCCAGGAAGGGGGTTTCCGCACCGGGCGCACCGGATGCTACGGGGCGGCCTCGTCGTTCATATGAGTGATCCGCGCACCAGGAGTACCCAACGTCTGAACAATCCGGTCGGCGGCCTCTGGGGAGAAGAGCCCCTTGGTCACGCTGAGGACGAATCCAGCCACGGGAGGATGGTGCACCTGCCGCAGCAGGATGAATGCCTCCCCATCCGCCGGGGAGAAGGCGAAGCAGAACCACTCCGCAAAGTCGTCTCGGGCGATCTCTGGCGCGCCCCAACGTTCCTCGAGCGCCGCGCGCTCGACATCGACCTGGACGAGCCACCTGATGTCGCGCGGGTTGACATCCTGTTCGGGGATCCGCTTCAGACCTGCCGGGTCCAGCTCCCGCAGATCCATATCTACCTCACCTCCGTAACGATGATCGGAATAGAAGCCCATTCGTCACCATCCTTGACGAAGAAGTTGACGCCAGCCTCTCTCTCAGCCTCCCACGCAGCCTGTCCAGGCAGACTTCGGCCATAGGACTTGGGCTGCACGGTGGTGTAAAACTCCAAGCTTCCGGGCTTGGCGTCTTTCGGAATCGGACCCCGCCACGCCTGTGCGGTGGCGTTGCCTCCCTGCTTCGGCGCCCTGCCCCAAAGCTCGCCGGACTGGACCATGCTCCGTGCGACCTCCGCCGACTGGGTTTTCGGGTTGGCGAGCCGGTGGAACGGGCCGTACAGGGTCACCGGCCCCTTCGGCAGGTCCTCTCCAGCGATCAGTGCCTTGGCACCGGCCGCAGCGATGCCACTCCCCACTACCGCGCTACCGCCGGATGCTCCGCCGGTCACCATTTCCATGATCTCCGCGGCGCATACCGGGGCCGCGGCCAGGCATCCATCGCCCACGGCGACGGCGACCGGGGCAAGGACTACGGCCGACGCCACGACGGTGATGGCGCCCAGCACAACCTTCTGCCAGGTTGCGAGCTTCGGGGTGTCTGGCAGGTCATTGGCCTTGGGGTCGTATGCCACATTCGTTCCCATGGCCCAGCAGGAGTTGCAGTAGCCGTCATCCTTCTTGGGCTTCGGGTCGGGTCCCTTCTTGAACACGATCTGCGCCGATTTGTGGCCAGCTTCCGTGTGGATGGTGACGGTCATGGTGCCGCTGCCGGTGCCGCCGCCCGCCTTCTGGTACTGGAAGGACTGGGTGTAGGTCTGGGTGGAGACGACGTTTGTCCATCCGCCCTGGCCGTCCCGCTCCAAACGGTCGACAGTGCTTCCGCCGTGGCCGTCACTGCACCCGTGCTCGCAGGGCGTGACAGGCCGCAGGCCGGTGGGGTCGGACATAGTGACCGGGGTGTTGTCGGCGTAGGCGTAACCGTTGAGGGACTCATGGTCCCCGGGGGCGAGAACAGGGTCGACGGAGAGGAAGCGTCCGCTGGCCGAGTCGTACTCGCGGGCGCCGATGTGGGTCAGTCCGGTGTCGGCGTCAGCGGGCTTACCGAGGAAGCCCTTGTCATCGGGCCAGGTCGACGGTGTCGCACCGCGAGTCTCGCCGAAGGGCTTGGTGTAGCGGCGGGTGACGGCCTGGGTGGTGGCGTCCACCGTCATCGAGGTGGTGCCGTGGTGGTCGTCGACCATCCAGGACAGGCCTGTTTCGGTGCGGACGGCGGTGGCGTCGCCGGCTTGGTAGTAGCGCTGGACGGTGAACTTCTTGGCGGACGTGTCGTAGTGGAGCTCCTGACCGGCCAGGTAGAGAACGGTGTTGACGGGGCCACGCCGGATCAGGAGTTCACCGTTGGCGTCGTAGAGGTAGTCGGTTGTCTTGGAGCCCTCGGTGAGGCGGGAAAGTTCTCCCTCGATGTCCCAGATGAGGCTCTGCGCGGTCCCGGTGGGGCCATAGCGCTTGGTGGTGTTGCCCTGCTCGTCGTAGGTGTAGGTCTTGGCGGTGCCGCTGTTAACGGTGACGGAGGTCAGAGTGTGGGGTTGGCCGGCGCCGGTGGCATTGACAGCGGGGTAGCCGTACTCGGTTTTGGTGTCGCTGGTGGCGTTGTGTTCGGTCTGGGTGTCGCGCAGGCCGCCGGGCTTGTAGGTCCAACTGGTCCAGTACGGTGCCGGTCCGCCGAGGGAGGACGCCGAGCGGGCTGTGGCGCAGTCGTTGGAGGTCGGAGTCCAGGCTTCGGTCAGACGGCGGTAGCCGTCATAGGCGAAGCACTGGGTGTCCTTGCCGTTGGCATTGTCGGTGAGCGACTTGACGTTGCCGGTGGTGTCGTAGGCGTAGTCGACGTCGCTGGTGTAGCCGGTGTTGGTCTGGTCGACGGTGTGGGTGTTGGTCAGGCGGCGGGTGCCGTCCTCGTAGCGGTTGAGGAGCTGGAGCTGCTTGGCGCCGGTGGAGGTGCCCAGGCGGGTCTCCTCGATCTCGCCGTACGGGGAGTAGCCGATGTTCTGGATGTAGTCGGTCATGCCGTCACTGCCGGTAAGCATGCCGAGGCTGTTGTAGCTGTTGGTGACGGCCTCTGCGGGCAGACCGGCTGCTGCGGGCATCGAGGTGGACTGGACGGTGCCGTCGATGTTGTAGGTGATGGAGGTGGTGAAGGTCTGCGGTGCGCCAGCGGTGACCAGGGGGTCGGTGGCGGCGATGACGGTCTTGATGCCCTTGGAACGGCCGAGGGCGTCGTAGCCGGTGACGACCTGGGAGTAGATCTTGCCAGTCGTGCCGCCGACGTACCGGATCGAGGCGGTCGGCTTGCCCTTGGCCAGGGAGTCGTACGTGAACTTGGTCAGCTGGTGGGTGTTGTCCTTCACCCCGTCCCAGGTGCCGATCGTGCGGCCCAGCTCGTCGTAGTCGGTGATCAGGGTGCGAGAGACCGCATCGAGGGCGGTGGTGGCCGTCAGCGGCTGGTCGGCGTCGTTGTAGGTGGTGTCGACCCGGCCCTTGTCGGGGTCGGTGGACATGATCTTGCGGCCGCGCAGGTCGTAGCCGTATGTCCACACCGCCCCGTCCGGACCGGTCATCTTCTTGAGCTGGCCGCCGGCGGTGTACTCGTAGAAGGTGCTGGTGTAGTCACTGCCGGTCGGGACGGGGCCGCCGTACTCACGCCGTTCTGTCATTCGGCCGCGGGCATCGACGATCGTCAAAGTGCCGGTGCCGCCTGCTGCGGCGGTCACAGCGGTGCGGTCGCCCTCCGCTTCGGTCTTGGTGCGCCATTTCTCTTGGTCGTAGACCCGGAAGATCGATTCGGTGGCACGGCCAGCGGCGTCGAAGATGGTCTCGGTGGAGGCTGGGACGGAGCCGGGGTAGGTGTTGGCCAGGGTGCCTGAGGGAGCGTTGCTGTCATGGACCTGGCTGTTGGAGACGTAGGCCAGGCCGCGGTCGTCGTAGAGGGTTTCGGAGATCACGCGGCCGCCGTTTGGCGAGGGGACCTGTTTCTGGCGGGACCGCAGCAGGCCGTCGAAGATCTCGTAGGAGCTGTTGTAGGTCTTCCCGTCGGCCTTGAGAGCGTCGGTGCGGACCCAGGTTTCCTTGTCGTTGTTGATGCTGTAGGCGTAGCCGATGCTGGCGGCGTCACCGAGCGTGCGGGAGCGTTCAGGATTCCAGACCGACCGCAGGCGGCCGAGCGCGTCGAAGGACCACTCGGTGATGTTGCTGTTGGCGTCGGTGGTTTTGGTGGCCGTGCCCCAGGCCGGGTCCACCTCGGTGGTTGAGGTGTAGAGCTTGGGGTCGGTGGTGGTCTTGGACGTCAGCGGTCCGTAGCCGGTGTCGTCGGGGACGTAGGTGGTCTTGATCGTGCGGTTGAGGGCGTTGGTCGCGGTGGCCGGGCGGCCCAGCTTGTCGTAAGTGGAGCTGGAGACCTGCTGGTAGACGGGCTTCTTGTCGAGCTCGCCGTAGCTTGCGACCCGGTAGGAGGCGGTGATTTCGCCCTTGGTGGGCGCCGCGCCGACCGCTTGGCCGTCGTAGGCCGTGGTGATGTCGGAGACGACGTCGTCGGGGATCACGGGGGTGGTCGCGCACTGGACGCTGTAGGTCTCGGTGCGCGAGACCGCGTTCACAATCCAGGCCGAGGTGTTGCGGGCATAGCTGGTCCGCACGCACGACTCGTCACCGGTTTTGGCGGTGTCGCCGCTGTCTTCCACGGTGATCGGCATGCCATATGTGGTGTCGTACGTGGTCTTCTGGGTGACGGTGCGGGTGACGGTGGAGGTCTTGGTGCGGGTGGCGGTCTCGTCGGCCTGGACGATCCAGGAGTCGGTGGTACCCCAGCTGTAGGTGTGACTGCCGGTCTTGTGGGACCAGGGGGTGTTGATGGTGCCGCTGACTTCGTCGGCGTCGTTGTAGACGATGGTCTCGCGGACGAAGCCGGTGTACTGGCGGGAGTCGTCGATCGCGGTGTCGGTGGAGTCGGTGACTTTCTCTACCCGGGCGGTGCCGTCGAGTTCCTTCTCGCCGTTGAGGCCGCGCATGTAGAGGGTGGACTTCTTGGAGCGCGGGCCCTCGGAGTCGCCGGAGATCTGAACGACCTTGCCGTAACCGCGCCACTGCGACCAGGTGCGGTTGGAGGTCTTGGTCAGGCCCTCGTCGTCGGCGTAGGCCCAGCCGGCGCCGCCCTGGTAGTCGTAGTACGTCTCGCCGGTGTCGCCGTGTCCGTAGGGGTCGTCCTGGAGGATGGAAGTGACCACGTACTTGTGGAACCAGTCGGTGACCGGGGCCGCGCCGGACTGGGACCACTTGACCGGGAAGCAGCGGCGGGTGTTCTTGTCGATGTCCGCGGGCATGCTCGAGCCCCAGATGCAGTCGGGGTCCGAGTAGTTGGCGGTGAGGGTGGAGCCGGTCTCGGACTTGATGGTGCGCACCCGCCACTTGATGTAGCGCAGGGTGTCCGGGCCGCTGCCTTCCACGTGGTTGGACAGCTGGATTCCGCCGAAGACCACCGGCGGCATCGCGGCGGTGGTGCTGTTGGCCTTGCCGGTGTTCTGGATGGAGTTCAGCCACAGGCTTGCCGAGGAGGCGTCACCGGTGTCGGGGAAGCTCTGGTCCAGGTGCCAGGTGTCCACGTCCCTGCGGGTGGTGCCGGTGCCGGTCCAGACGGAGGTGGTGATGTCGGTGAGTCGTTTGCGGGTGAAGAAGGACGGGCCGATCTGGGTTGTGCACTTGGTGTTGGCCGCGCAGATCATGTCGAAGGGCACGTCCGGCCAGTTGGCCTTGGTGTCCTTGGTGAGGTTGTCACAGCCGCCGGAGGAGACGCAGCGTTCGGCGTAGGTGAAACTGACCTGCTGGGCGGCGGGTTTGGTGTAGATCAGGTCGCTGCGCAGGCCGTAGTCGATGCGGTTGAGGTAGCCGCCGCGAGTGTAGCTGGTGCCGTTGACGGTGGTGTCGGCGTTCTTGGAGTAGTAGTTCGTCTCTGGGGTGTACCAGTAGGTGGAGGCGTTGCCGTGGCTGTCTACGACGTAGTCCAGGTTCCAGCGCCAGGCCTGGTTACAGGAAGAGTCGGCGAAACCAGTCGACTTGTTGCAGGGTTCCCCGGAGTCGTCACCGAAGACGGGGGCCGTCCATACGGAGTTGGTGACCGGGTCGTCGTCGGAGGTGTCGGTGGTGCCCTTGTCGCTCCAGCCGGGCAGTCGGTGCTTGCCGAAGAAGTACTGGATGCCGGACGCGTCCGTGACCTTCCAGTACTCGGTATTGTCGTCGCCGTTGCCGGTCGCGCCGGTCAGATGCTCGACGCGGCTGCCGTCCTCGTTCTTCAGCTTCCACGAGCCGCCGGACGCTTGTGACAGGGCCGCGATATCACATGCCGCCTTGTCGGCGCAGGTGTTGACCAGCTCCACCGCTTTACCGTTGAGGACCAGGGTGGCGTTGGCGTACTTCCAGCACTGGTCGCCCTTGCCGGACTGACCGTCGTCCTTGCAGGAGCCGTACTTGCGCTCGATGTAGGACTCGGTCATCGAGAAGCCTTCGCCGATCACCGAGGTCTGGTTGTTCTCCCCGGACGTGCGGCCGTCCACCGAGGCGGAATTGTAGGAGATCGACAGGTTCGGGGCCGGGCCGGCCGTCGCTGGGGGAACCCGCAGCGGGTAGTTCCAGGTGAAGTCACCCGTGCTGCCGCCAGCCTCCCAGGTCGCGGTCGGAGACAGCGAGGTGGCGCTGTAGTCGCTTCCGCCGCCCGAACTGTCGGCCGCCGCCGCCAGCAGCATCGGGGTGCCGGCTGCGAGTGCGCGGGCGGAGACGGTGCCCGTCAGGGTCTGGGACTCCGCATCGTTGTCCGCGCTCGACACTGGGCTCTGGGTGCGGCAGGACTTCTTCTCCGGGGTGGTCAGCGCACACGCCGGGAGTGTCACCAAGCGCAGACGGGGGCCGAAGTTGCCGCCGTAGACATCGTTGAAGGAGGAGTAGTCCAGAGAGAGACGAAGTTTGTCGGTGTCACCGGCGGGGTTTCCGGATGCGGCTCCCGCCGGGTCGACGGTGAGCAGGATGCCGTTGACGCCCGCCTTCTTCGCGGCCGACTGGGAGTGGATGCTGAGCGCCACTTTCTCGGCCGGGCCGGTGGCCTTCGCCCTCTTCCTGGTCTTCGCCGACTTGGCTACCGCGGCGGCGGGTTCCTGGGCCAGTGTCATGCCGAGCCCGCCGATGGTGAGAGCGGCCTTGCCGGTCGCTGCAACCTCGGTGGTGGCTTTCCCGGCCTTCGGCCAGACGGCTTTCTTCAGCCGCTCTCGGGTCTCGCGGGTTGCCGGTGCGGCTTTGTCCTTCGGGGCCTTGGACATGCCGGGCTTAAGCACGCCCACCTTGTCGGTCTTCGCCTTGGGCTGATGCTCAAGCGGCTTGCGGGCAGCCTGGGACTGAGCCTGCGCAGCGAAGTCATAACCCGCGGGAGCTATGACTTGTGGCAGGAGGGAGAGGGAGGCGACGAGTGCGCCACGGCCAAGCCAGCGGCGTATGACCGCCCCTGGCAAACGTGTGCGGAAGGGTGTTGGAGACACGGTTCTTTCCCGTTTTCAGAAATGGAAAGGGGCAGGAAGCGCTCGGGCGGCGGTGTCCGCGCCCGAGAACGCCGGAGCTCGACAGCACATCCGCGCAGGTACGCGGGCGATGCGAGCGGAACGAAACAGAGCAGAAGAGGGCGGGACAGGGCGGGCAAGAAGGCCCGCCCTGTCCCGCCCCGCTCCTACCGCTGCTCGGTGTTGCGCCGGTTGGCGATCGTGTCGGTGGAGGTGGCTCCGGCCCACACACGGACGCTGTCGATCGTTCCGGGGAAGTAGCGCGCGGCGGCGCCGTTGATCTTTGCCCGGCCGATCTCGAACGCTCCGCCGCCCTGCCAGGGCGCTGAGTACGGCACGCCGTCCTCGTCGCCCATCAGGGCGCTGTCGACGTAGAGCTTCAGCGCGCCGAGCTTGGAGGTGTCGTCGGGGTCGGCTGCCGCCTGGGCGTCGTAGACGACCGTCAGCATGACCGGGACGCCCAGCCTGGCCGTGGTGAGCGCGGTGGACTCGCTCTCGGTCCAGACCGCCCCGGTGCCGTCCTTGTCGGGGCGGCCGAACATCCACCGTCCCTGGGTGCTGCCGGCCGGCTGGTCGTACCAGACCCCCCAGGCGGACTGGCTTGTGCCCGACTGGCCGAACACCTGCACCGCGTACGACTTGCTGGTGTCGGCGAGCTTGGCGGGGTCCAGCGTCACCCAGGCGGTCGCGGTGAACGAACCGGAGTCGTCGACGACCGGACCGGTGGCCGTGGCATAGGCGCTGGTGCCGTTCAGGGTCATCGCCTGCGTGGTCGTGACCTCTTCGCCGATATCCGGGTCGCCGGTGGTGAACTGGGTGAGCGCAGCTCCGTTGAGGGTCAGGTTCCGGCTGAAGCCGCTGATGTCTGTGATCGTGGTGCCGGTCGCGTTGGCCATGTCCGTGGCGTCCCACTTGGCGACGAGCGCCGGGACCGGGTCGCCGGCGGTGCCGTCGCTGAGGTCCTCGTCCTCCAGCCAGGCGTCGTGGGTGACCTCGGTGTCTGCGAGCGCACGGGACCAGACCTTGACCTCGTCGATGGTTCCGGCGAAGTTCTCCTTACCGGTCGCCGCGTGCCACAGCCGGCCGACCTGCAGACCTCCGGACGCCTTCCACGGGGTGACCGTGAACGGCACCGGACTGCCCTGCGGGACGCCGTTGACGTACAGCTGGATCGTCTGCGCCGCGGCGTCGTAGACGCCCGCCAGGTGAGTCCAGGCCTTCAGGACCGGGGGCTTGGTGCCGATCGAGCGGGTGATCGCTGGATCGGCGACATCCGTCTGATGGCGGTTGAAGATCCAGGCGTTGTAGGTACTGGAGAAGTAGAGCTGGAAGCCGGAGGCGTTCGTGCCCGCCTGCGACAGGACGGTGTAGTTGACGTCCTTTTTCTCCAGGCGCGCCCAGGCCGAGACGGTGAAGGACTTGGTGGTGTCGAGCACCGCGCCGGAGGTGGACAGATAGGCGGTCGTGCCGTTGAACTTCGCCGCGCCGGAGCCGCTGCGCGCCAGGGTGTCCCAGGTGGCCCCGGAGGAGGTCAGCGGGTGCTGGGTCGCGGTGGTGGAATCGGTGAGAGAGTTGTCCAGGTGCCAGATCCCCGAGGGGGCCTCGGCGCCCTTCACCAGGAAGCTGTAGTAGCCGGTGAGTGAGCTGTGTCCGGCCGCGTCGTAGCCCCAGACCTGGATGGTGTTCTCGCCGGCCTGGTTCGGCGTGATCGTCTGGGTCGTGGCCGCACCCTTGGCGACGGTGACCGGGGGCGAAATTGCGCCGCTGTTCAGCTTCCATTTGTAGCTGACTACGTCGGACTGGATGCCTGCAGTGGTGGGGTTGGTGTCTCCGGGGGTGAAGGTGAACTTGCCCGGCGTGCCCACTCCACCTGCGGCCGGGTCGGTCTCGGCCGGCTTGTAGATGCCGTCCGCGCTGGTCACCACCGGAGGCGGCGGCCAGTCGGTGTCGACCCGGAAGTAGCACCACGACGACCAGGAGGAGTCGAGCACGCCCGTGACGCCCCGGTCCGTCTTGTAGTACGCCTGCGTCTTGACCCGCATCCGGTAGTCCGTCTGCGCTGGCAGCGCGCTGGAGGACGCGTCACGGGCCGCATTGTCGGCCACCCAGGCGCTGTCCGGCGAAGCCGCGTACCAGGCGCGACTGGAGCCGTCGGCCTTCCACACCTCGAACAGGGCGCGCAACTGGGCGTTGGAGCCGTCGGCCGACTGAACCGTGGCCAGCATCTTCGGCGTGGTGGCACTGGTCGCGAACGGCAGCGTGGAGGCATTGCAGGCACGCCCGGTGGTGCCCTGCTGCACGCCGTACGAGGTCGGCTTGTCCGGGTAGGAAATGTACGTCACCGACAGCTTGGCGTCGTTGCGGAACCGCGCCCAGGCCCCGGCGTCCGACTCGTCGTGCGCGGTCAGCGAGAAGGTGATCTGCGGCGCCTTGTCCGCGGCGTAGGACGCGAGCGTCGTCGTCAGGTTCTCGTTCGTCTCGTCGAGGTTGTCACTGAAGCGCACCCAGTTCGCCGGCTGGGACGGGCTGCACAGGGAGCCCCGCCCGTAGGCCACGTTCCGGTCGCCCATCAGGTCCACCCCGGCGGGGCGGGACGACCACGTGGTGCTGGAGGAGATGCCCTTGTCCACGCGGCTCAGGTCGTACCAGTGCGGATCACAGGAGAACGTCCACTCCTGGTACACCTCCATCGTCGCGTCCAGGACCTTCTTGCCGTGGATCGACGACAGCGGGTACTCGAAGTACATGCGCTGGGTGTACGGGCTGTTCGAACAGAGGTAGCCGGCGTAGTTGGAGCAGCGCCCCACACCCTTGTCCCCGTCGAATTTCCAGTACTTGGTGCCGTTGGAAGCCAGAGCCGTCCAGTCGCCCAGAGTTATGCCCTTGGTCGGCGGGTCGATGTAGAGAGGGAAGACAGTGTCCTCTCCGTGAAGCAGGGCCGGATCGGGCGTGATCTCAAGAGTGGTCCCGTTGACCTTGAGCGGGAGCTCGGCTGCAGCGTCACCGCTGCCGGGGCCCTCCAACGGGGTCGGATCACCGCCGGCGGCAGGCAGTGGGGTCGTCTCCGTCGTCGGCTCGCCCTCAGTCTCCGCCGCTGCCGAAGAAGTTGTGCGGATAAATTGCGTGGTCACGCCAGTCGTGGCTGTGCCAGTGGTCGGAGCGTCACCGGCCGAGTCCCACATCCGCCCTGTCGGGCTCTCGAAGACCGGGGTGCCGTCGCCATCGCGCGCGACGAAACCGCCGTCAGCTGTCGGGGCGATGTCCAGGCCGTGACCTGACACCGTCATCCTGATCGTCGCGAGCGCCGGGTCCTTTGCCGCCTCAGCGGTCTTGACCACGAGCACCGAGGTGTAGCCGGAGCTGAGCGCGGTCAGTTTCAGGTCCACGTCCGGAAGGACTTCGGCATAGGTGGCGGTGTCGCCGTCGAGCTGGGGCTTGGGGAGCGCGGTGGGCCAGCCCAGTTCCAGCGAGTGCTCTTTGTCCTTCAGCGTGACCAGAGCGTCGCCGGTGCCGCCACCCGAGAAGGTGAGGCCGGCTGTGGTGTTCTCCGCCTGTACAGTGCCGCTGGCTTCGTGCACAAGGGTGGTGTCGATGGGGCCCCAAGTGCCGTCGTCCTTGCGGGCACGGACCGGGGCTGCGTTCATCTCCTGCGTGAAGGTGCCGTCCGGGTTGGCGAAGACCTGGGACGACTCGGTGGTCGCCGCGTCCACGGTCACCCGCTCACCGGTCGTGGCCGCACGAGTGCTTGCCTCTGACTCCGGAGTCCTGTCAGCCGTAGTCGTGGCCGCCCTGTCATCGGCGAGTGCCGGAGTCGCTCCGGCCCCGGCCACCGGGACCGCACATCCTAGGAGCGTGACGGCTATCGCCCCGCTCCGCATCGCCTGACGCCAGCGGTGCCGACGTTCTTGTGAAAGCACACCCCACCCGTTTTCTTAATTTTTCTTACAAGAAACTGCGGGGATCATGTGGTCGTTGATCATTTAGGTCAACGGTGGCGCGCATCACATTGGCTTGAATTCATGCTGCGACGGGATGTGAAGAAGCCCCTGAGCACCTCAACCGCCCTCCCCGTGCAGCTGTACCACCGTTCCGTCAACTGGCGCTCACGGACGGCGAGCGATGCTCAAGGCCTGTGGATCGGCCCCAGGTTGCACGCGAAGGGTGCACCTTCCGGGTGATCGATTGGCTGAAATCGAGTAGGCCGACGTTGACCCGCTGGCCGGGAAGGCCCCCCTAGCTCGTGGTAGTACCCGGTGAACTGGGATGGCAGAACACCCTCTTACCCTGCCTGCGCCAACACCGGCGTGCGCACGCGCAGTGCCTTCCCCATGACAATGGCGCAGCCCCCGAAGGGGGATACCGGGAGTTCCGCACGCCCGGGGTGTGTCGAAGATCAAGTTCTTCACGTGACGTTCCACGCTCACCCGCACCGTGGGGTGGCAGAAGTCCCCGCCAAGCGTTCGGCAAGCAACCTCACGGCAGTCATGCTCGGGCGAACAGGACGACGTCCACCAAGCAGAGCCTCCAGAACCGGCAGTAGTCGCGCCTGATGGTGGCGAAGGCCACTCTGCTGTGGAGGTTGAGGACGCCGACAACGAGTTCGGTTCCCTCGAAGCCGCACCCCGGCGGGCTGCCCGCCGCTGAAGTCGCCCCAGCCCAGGCGATTGCCTGCTCGGCTGCCGTGCGCCGTGCCTCAGCCGAGGCCGAGCGTGCTGAGCGCAGTCGTCCAGTCGGTGACGATCGCGCGCTGAGCGGCGGCGAGGGTGATCTTGTTGGCGCAGACCGCGGTGTGCAGTTTCGTCTCCACCGGGTCCTTCCGGTTGTTGACCCCGCCGCCCGCCTTGTGGCCCGGGTCCGGCGGCTCGACCCACAGGTTCCGGGGATCGTTGGGGTCGCCGCCGAGTTGCAGGCTGATGAGGTGGTCGTACTCGGCATCGTGCATGGAGCCTGTGTAGCCGTACGAGGCCGCGTTCAGGGCCTTCTCCTTGCTGGTGACGGATGTGGAGGGCCGGATGCCGGAGGTGTAGCCGCCCTTACGGCAGATCGTGGACTTCAGGTTTGACTGCGTGACCGCCGGAGAGATCGCACCCGGCGTGCACGCCGGGTCCTCCAGCGGCTCCCCCTTCTCGTACCGGAAATGGCAACTGCCCGCCGGGGGCTGCTGCTGGACGGTGTACTTGCCCTGCGGGCCGGCGCCGACCGCGATCGCCCGCGCAGGACCTTCGCCGCCCCGCGCGCCCGTACTCGATGGCCCAGTTATGGAGGGGGACACGGTCGGGACAGATGAACAGCCTGCCAGGAATACTGCGACAAGCAGTACGGACGATGCAGCGCGGCGGTTCGAGCGCATGACGACCCCTCACGAGCAGGAAATAGCTGGGCACATACTGCACGGTCAGCACAGCAGCACACCGGCCGGGGCCCGCGCAATGCAGCACGACACGATGCGGGGGCGCCACTACGCAGTCCAACGCCTGCGTAGTCGCCGGCCTCTGGGTGAGCGAGGTCTCCACGCCGTTGACCGGCTCGGTCGCCAAACGTGAACTCCAACCTGAACGACAGTCCCGGGACGTCAACGACGACCGGTACGACGAAGGCTGATTGGTGGAGCTCACCGTGCCCTAAGGGTTGCCCCCTCCCGTTCCGGGCGTCCGACCAGGCCAGCCACAAATCGCAGGGCAGCATAATCCGCCGCTACATCATCTGGCAGAACAAGCACGCCGGCCGACGAGCAGCTACGCAAGCTCGTCACCAGGGCGAACGTTGCCTGATGAGCACTAAGCGCCCGTGCGAGGCGCCCCAGCGAGGCCCCGCACCGCAGCAGCCGCGGGCGCGTCCTGCGTTCAGGCCACGGCGCGGAAGACGTACGCCGTCATCGGGGCGGTGACCGGCCCCGGGCCCAGACGGGCCGTCATCTCCTCAATGACGGTGGCCCGGACGGCCGGTCCGTCGCCGCGCTCCTCAACGGCCACGCGCACCGGTGTCCCGGTGAGGTACCCGGTGGCAAGGTCGGCGGTCGACGCGGCCCGGCTCTGAAGCGTCAGCTCCTGCTTGTCCTCGACGGCGAAACCGGCGGCCGCCAGATCAGCGGCCACAACATCGGGGTCGGCGTAGCCGTGCGGAAGCGTCGGGAAGAACCGCGGCGGGTCGACCGGAAAGGCCCGCTCCAGCCCGGCCTGCAGCGCGACTTCGAAGGCGTGCGGCCCGATCGGGCCCCAAGTGTTGAACAGGAACCGGCCCCCCGGGGCCAGCACCCGGTGGACCTCGGTGAAGGCCTCGATGCGGTCGGGAAAGAACATCACGCCGAACTGGCAGACCACCAGGTCGAAGCCTCCGTCCGGGAACGGCAGCCGCTGTGCGTCGGCTTGCCGCCACACCGGAAGCAGATGTCGAGGTAGGCCCGTGATCGGAGTTTCGCGGACATCTGGTGGGTGTGGACCGTGGCGTGCCGTCAACGACGGTCATGTTTCGAGCGCGCTATGTCGTGTGGTTTTCGGCGCCGGGGCCCGTTGGCAGTGGATGTGCGCGGGCACTACACGAAGTTCCATTCCTCTTGGGGCAGTGAGTGCCAGAGGTCGTGCCATTCGCGTAGCAGGAAGAGTGGTCGGGTCAGCATGATGTCGCCGGCCCGTTGGGAACGGATCGCCAGGCCGAGGTCGGTGCAGATCGGGTCGCCTGCGACGCTGTAGGACAGTCGCGCAGTGCGGCGGAGAAGCCAGTCCTCCAGCTGGGACGGCACGCAGCCGGTCAACGGGACGTCGTCGAGTCTCACTTGGGGGCCGTCGAGCGCGTTCACCGCCACGCATCCCAGGCGGTCGTCTCGGAAAAGGGCTCCGATATCGGTGGCGGCGAAGTCGGCGTAGACAAGCTGTTGCCGCCCACCGTCGTGGGAGTGGGACGTTACGGTCGGCTGCTCGTCCAGGGCGTCGGTGATCTCCTTCAGCGTCATGCCGAAGTGCAGCGGGCCGACTCCGACGAAGGGCGTGAACGTCCACTCTGCGCGCTCCTCACCCTGCGCGATCCGCCACGGCCCCTGATGTCCCGGTTGGCTTCCCGGGACCGCGAGGGGGTCCTCGGGCGCAGGCTCGGGCGGGGCCGCAGGCTCAGTCGCGGTCCAATCCGGGTGCCAGCGTCCGGGCAGTTCCTGGGCCGCGGTGTCGACTGGCTGCTCGGCTAGCCAGCGGAACGCCGCCTCATTACCTTCGTCCCACGGGTCCTCGGCCACCCTGCCTGCCTTGGCCAGGGTTGCGCAGCGTTCATCCTCTGCCGCGATGAGGCCCTCGACGTCCTCGCCCCATGCCGCCAGGCGCTCCCGGGCGATCCATCGGTAGTAGGAGTCCGCGCTCGTGGCCAGGACGTTGCGGACGAGCCGCGTGTGGCGCGGTATGGATGAAGCGAGTAGCGGATCGGCGAGCAGCAGGGCGGTGGCGGCGATGGCGGCCGCCCTCACCCGTGGATCGTCGTCCTGGCAGAAGGGCGCGACGTGGGAGTGGAGCGCCGCTCGCGCTGCCCGTGCCGCGGCCAGGTCCTGCGGTGCCCCGAGTTGCTCTGCGGCATCCAGACGGGCGATGTCCGCGAACGCGGCCACCCAGTTCAGCAGTTCGGCGCGCAGTGGTCGCTCGCCCGCCCTGCGCTCCCACCGGGCCACGGCGAGGGTGCGTGGATCGTCGAGCAGGGTGGCGATGATCAGGGCGGCTGGGGCGGTCGCGGGGAACACGCGCCCTTGATGGAGAAGCAGCCGGTACAGGTTTCCCACTGCCCTCACCCGATCTACTGGGTCGGCAGCGAGCATCGCGGCGAGAACGCCCGACGTGTCGGGCACGCTGTGCCGACCCGTACAGACGTGCGGTAGCTCCTCCCCGTTGGCACCGGTGAGTTCTGCGCGTGCTCTGGACGGCAGGGTGTCGGCGGAAGCATCCCAAGGTCGCGTGGGGGTCTCGTGATTCACGTCCGCAGTGTTCCAGCTGGATCCGACGTCTGCGGGCGGCGCCTTGGAGACGACCACAGTCCAACGCTGCTCGACCCAACTCCGCCTGGCGCTGCAGGGCACCCTGGCCGAACACCCTACCGCGCCTCGCCGTCACGGCAGGTGACCGACACGACTCTGGGCTTGCAAACTTCGGCCTGCCAAACTCGCAAACCATCGTGCACCACCGGACCCCCGACCATGTCCTTCCTCGCGACCACTCGCAAACTGTCGTACTCCGTCACACTCTGGATCTAAAATCGGAAATATGTTCGACGACTTGCCGCCTGACCTGGCGCGACTGCTCACCCTGCGGGTGTGGCACGCCATGTGGCTGCAGCGCATCGACACCAAGATCGCCGCTCTCCAGGAGCGGGAGGCCGAACAGGCACAGGGCCGCCAGAAGCAGCCCGAGGAGCCGGACTGGGTCGTCGAACTCGGCAACGGCCGCCCGCCCATCGAGGTCCATGTCGGCGGCTGCTACGCCGCGGGCAAACGCCGGCGCCCCGTCCCGCGCGACGAAGCACGCCGCCTCCTCACCTCGGGTGTACGCGCCTGCGGTCACTGCCAGCCGGACACCGCGCTGCAGATCCTCGACTTATCCGCCGGCCCGGCCCCCTCCCCCGCGATCCACTGACCGGCACCCCGCACCTTCCGGCCTCAGGCTGTCTTCGCGGTGATCAATCCACCCATCACCCGGAACAGGACACCCTGATGACCAGCGCTCCCCCGCCGCCGATCAGTGAACCGGACCCCTCCACCTTCAGCTGCCCCGGCAGTCTGGTCGGCCCGTGTTCCGGCTGTCAGCGGCGCACCCACAAGTACGGCAACGGCGGCCTGCCCCTGTGCCAGTGGTGCATGGCCCCCGTCCAGGACAACTGGGGCTCCACCGTCCGCTTCACCAGCACCCGCCCGCAAAGCACCTGATGCCGCACGGCCCTGCAGCCCATCCAGCCTCGGCTCACCGCCCACGGCCGGTGCCACCACGCCCCCGCTCAGGCAAGGCCTCGCCGCGCCCGGGCCTGCGCCTGCTCCTAGGCTGAAGGCCTCGGGGCTTGTCGCGGAGGTCTCCCATGCCCCGAACCATCTGGTCCGGCGCCATCTCATTCGGCCTGGTCACCGTGCCGATCCACGTGGTCAGTGCCCGGGAGGACCACAGCATCCACTTCCACCAGGTCCACCTGGAGGACATGGGCCGGGTACGGAGCCGCAAGATCTGCGAGCTCGAGGACCGCGAGGTAGCCCAGTCCGAGATCGGCAAGGGCTACCAGTGGGGCAAGGACACGATCATCCCGGTGCTCGACGAGGAACTGCGGGAGATACCGCTGCCCACCGCGAAGGCCATCGAGATCGAGGCGTTCGTGCCCCTGGACTCCATCGACCCGATCCAGATCGGCGAGGGCTACTACCTGGAACCCGACGGCCAGGTGGCGGCCAAGCCCTACACACTCCTGAGACAGGCCCTGGAGCGCTCGTCGAAGGTGGCCGTCGCCAAGTACGCCTGGAGCGGCCGTGAGCGGCTGGGCCTGCTCCGGGTACGCGACAACGTCATCGTCCTGCATTATGCGATGCGCTGGTCCGACGAGATCCGCGACCCGTCCCAGCTGAAACCGGAAGAGGTCGAGCTCACCGACGACGAGATCGCCCAGGCGGAGCAGCTCATCGACCGGCTGACCCGCGACGACCTTCAGGGCGAGGAATTCACCGACCGGTACACGGAAGCGGTGGAGCAGCTCATCGATGCCAAACGGGAGAACCGCGAACCCCCCACGGCCGAGGAGCCTGAGGCGCCGGCACAAGTCGTCGACCTGATGGCCGCGCTCAAGGAGTCCGTGGCCAAGGCCCGCGAGTCCCGAGGCGAAGACGCCACCGTCCACGACCTGCCCAAGAAGAAGACTGCAGCTAAAAAGACGACGACCGCAAAGACGGCGAAGAAGCAGCCCGCCAAGAAAGCAGCCAAGAAAACGACAGGACGGAAGCCGCGGCGCAGCGCCTGAACCTGCTCACCACCAGCTGAACAGATCTGGTCGTGTGCCGAACAACGGTTGTGCGTGCCTCCACAGCCTTCACGAAGGTCCGCCCCGCGGCCGGGCGTTGGTGATGCTGTTGCGCGGCGCCTCGTTGCGCAGCGGGCCGCGGCGCCAAGGTCGCTGCAGTTCGTGAGACTGTAGCCGGGGAAAGGATTCGCACGGTGTTGCGGGTATGGACTCCGTGGTGCCACATCTGCGGTTGGCGGAGCAACACGGTGATGACGATGCAGAGCAGGGCGTCCGACTTCATCCGCTATCCCTCGGCGGGGGGCTGCAATGAGGGGCCCTGCGCTTCTCGGACAGCGGCGTTGAGGGTTCTACCTATGCCGCTGCCTGCAACTCCTCGTACTCGGCGTGGACTTCTGCGGGAGTCTTGTAGCCGAGTCCGGAGTGGAGGCGTTTTCGATTGTAGAACATCTCGATGTAGCGGACGATCGCCCGGTGGGCGTGTGCGCGTGTCGGGAACGTAGTTCGGTGCACGAGTTCGTTTTTGAGGGCGCCGAAGAATGATTCGGCCATCGCATTGTCCCAGCAGACACCGGTGCGGCCGACCGACGCTCGCAGGCCCAACGAGCGCAGCTTGCAACGAAGTTCGCGAGACGTGTATTGGGCGAGTTCAACCGGTCGTTGCAACACCGGGCTGTTGTAGTGAGCGTAGTTGCTCCTCGAAGACCTCGGCTGGTGTCCGCCAACCGAGGGTCTTGCGGGGCCGGTTGTTGATCGCCAGGGCGACGGCTTCGAGGTCTGCGGACGACCACCGGGACAGATCGGTGCCCTTCGGGAAGTACTGACGCAGCAGCCCGTTCGTGTTCTCGTTCGTCGGTCGTTGCCAGGGCGAGTGCGGATCGGCGAAGAACACCTTCGTCCCGGTTTCGACGGCGAACTGGGCATGCCCGGAGAGTTCCTTCCCGCGGTCCCAGGTGAGGGTTTTGCGCAGTTGCTCGGGCAACTGCGCCATCGACGCCGTAAGCGCCGTGTTCATCGCGACGGCGCCATAGCCCCCGAGCGAGGGACCGTTCTTCACGGGCGGATTCTCGCCCCAGCCCTCCAGCCGAGGCAGGTGCACCAGGAGCGTGGACCGGCTGCTGCGCTCGACAAGCGTGCCGATCGCGGACCGGCCCGTCCCGATGATCAAATCTCCCTCCCAGTGCCCGGGGACCGCACGGTCCGCAGCCTCGGCGGGGCGTTCACTGAGGACGACCTCCGCGGTGACATGCCCCTGCGGCTTGTTCTGCGCCCGGGAACGGGGAGTCCGCAGCGCCCGGCCAGTGCGCAGACATGCGACCAGTTCCCGCTTGAGCGCGCCACGGCCCTCAATGAACAGCGACTGATAGATCGCTTCGTGGCTGATGCGCATGGACTCATCATCGGGGAAGTCGGCACCAAGTCGGTGCGAGATCTGTTCCGGGCTCCACGCCATCGCCCATCGTCTGTCCTGCCGATGCGGCTTGTTCAAGCCCTTCCAGGCGCGCGTCTCAGGCCCGGTGACGATCGTGCCGTCGGGTCGACGGACACTGCCGGCGAGCCGATCCTGCACGTACTCACGCAACCTGTCGTTGCCCACGAGTTTCGCGGTCTTCGGACGCTTCGCGGCCTGCTGCGCCTTCCACTGCGCCACCAGGGCCCGGTAAACCGACTTGCCACTCCGGGTCGCCGCGTTGCGGCGCAGCTCGCGTGAGATCGTGCCCGGGTCGCGTCCGATCCTGCGGGCGATCTCGCGCACGCCGATCTCCTGGGCGCGCAGCAGCGCGATCTCCTCCCGCTCGGCGAACGACAGGTAGCGGCCCGTGGGCTCATCCAGGCTGATCGGCGGCATGCCGCCAGCGTGACGGAACCACCGGGATCCGACCGGCCATGAAACGCCAACAGCCACCGCGGCCTCTGCCGTCGTCACTCCCGACGCGATCCGCCGCCAGAAGTCCCGCTGCACCGCACGAGACGGCTCCGGTCGGCCTGGCGAACGCATCGACGGTCGCAACGCCCGATCCGCCGCCCACTGCCGCCGAGCACCCGCAGGCAACTTCGGCATTCGTCGCTTGCTCCGTCCCATCGCACACCTCCGTGATCAAGGTGTTGCGACGACCAGTTGAATCCGCCTTGACTGCCACGATCGGAATGAAAAATGCAGCCGTCGGTGAGGTCGATGTTCCGGGCGGCCATATCGAGTGCATCCGATATGAGTGAGGTCTTCATGTGGTCGGCCATTGCCCAGCCGACTACCGCTTTGGTGTGGCAGTCGATGACGGTCGCGAGATAGAGGAACCCGGCCCAGGTGTGAACGTAGGTGATGTCGCTGACCAGTTTGCGGCCGGGAGCGTCAGCGGTGAAGTCGCGGGCCAGCAGGTCGGGTGTGGCCGGCGCCGCGTCATCGGCGATGGTGGTCGCCCGCCAGGGCCGCGGCTGGCATGGCACCAGGCCGAGCTCGCGCATCAGCGCGCGGACCAGTTCCGCTCCGGCCTGCACGTTCATCCGCTGGAGCGCGGCGTGGACACGCCGGTAGCCGTAGGTCTCGTGTGAGTCGGAGAAGACCTG
>NZ_JBIAIQ010000045.1:0-65557 GCF_042871525.1 Streptomyces sp. NPDC005784 | reverse complement strand
GGCTACCACGAGATCCTCGCCGCCATTGAGCATGCCGGGGAAGGGCTCCGCGCCAAGGACGTCTGCCAGGCGCTCGGCACCGGAACCGAGCCACGGCACACCGAAGGCACCCGCGCGAAGCTGAAACGACTGGTCAACCGCGGCGTCCTCACCGAACCCGAGCCCGGCCTGTTCACCCTGCCTCGACCGGCTCCGCCCGCACCGAACACCACCTCAACCTGAAACCCGACGAACCATCACAGAACACCCTCTGATATCCGGGGTTGTCACCGATGTGGAAGCGCACAGCGTGCCCGGCCAGAGTGCCGAGGGAGTAGCCGTACCCGTAGCTGTCGGCAACCGCCGGCCCGTCGGTGCCCCATGCGCCTCCCATGGACGCATGCGGAGCCACTATCGCCTCCCGCGAACGAGCGGTGAGCAGATGCCCGGCATTGAAGGCAGCAGTGTAAAGAGCCAGGTCGCCAACAGTCGACCAGAGGTCACCAGTCCCCGGCATGGCGGCGAATTCCGGAACGTCCACCCGCCTATCCTCCCGGTAGCCGCAGGCAGCCATCTCAAGTGGAGCCTGCCCGACGCATGTCGACGCCATAGCGAGGGGCCGCAGAACATGTTCGGTAACGAAGTCGGCCTACCGCTGCCCACTGACTCGCTCGATGATCCGCGCCGCCAGGAGGTAGCCCGGTGAGCTGTAGTGCCATGTACTGCCAGGTGTGCTGCGAAGCGGCACATTCGAGAATCGCTCGAGGAATGTGCGGGCATCGCCGGGATGGTCGATGTCGAAACCGGGGAGGTCCCGCCAGTGGCCCAGGCCCGATGTGTGTGACATGAGTTGATGCAGGGTCAGCTGCTGCCAGCGTTGGGGGCAGTCAGTCAGCCAACGATTGATTGGACCGTGGAGACTGACCTCTCCTTCCTCAGCCAAGAGCATCGCCGACGCGGCCGTGAACTGCTTACTCACCGAGGCGATCTGGAACCGGGTGTCCGTCGTGCATCTCGCGCCCGCCTTGGCGTCCGACACGCCGGCGGAAGCCTGCACGACAGTTGCTCCGCCGCGAGTAACCAGGATGGCACCGGAAAATCCGTCACGTATCTCCACGTGGCAACGATAGGCCCAGCTAGGAGAGACCACGGCCCTCGACGGCGAGACCTGCAACGCACGTCGAGCGGTACGTCAACCGCTCTCACGTGGAAGTGTGCGACGTCGAGGCGGCCAATCCAGTGCCCTTCCCGCGTTCCACCCACAGCGCCTGGACCTGCGCGACCGGCTCTCCGCCCTGCCCGGTGTCACAGCGTGGCTGCAGCATGAACCCGGCCAGGCCAGGCAGCGCTGGGAACTGCCACCGGCTCTGGTCGTGCGCCGCGGGGACCTGACCGCGGTCATCGAACGCCCGCGTCGGCTGCTCTCCCCCGCCCTCGTGGAGCGGCAGCTGAACATGGTGCGGGCCCGGCACGGCGCCGGCACGCAGCACTGGTGGATCTTCGACCGTGAAGACCCCGTCCACTACACCAGTGCCGGCAGCCTCTCCGTACGGCCGCGCGGCCAGGCCCTCACCCACCGCAAAGTGCAGCCCACCCTGGCCCAGCGGCAGATCAACGCCAGGGGCGGCGCAGTGTGCTGGCCCACCGAGGACACCCTGCTCATCCCCTACGGCGGCCACGCCCACCAGCACGCCACCCGGCAAGGAAAGGACTGGAGCGACGACATGGCGTCCTGGCACCACGACTGGCGCATCTCCCAGCCCCGCCCAGCCGGTGAAGCCGACTGGTGGGGCCTGGTCCCCCTACCGCTCTGCGCCCTCGGCCGCCCCGCCGGACAGCGCCTGACGGCCGCGTTCCAAGTCATGGCCGACCTCGCACACGCCGAACAAGGACGCGAACACCACCGCCGCCGCCTCGCCCGCAACCACAAACAGCACACCACCGCCCACGGCCGCCCACCCCAGCAACTGCAACTGCCCACAGCAGACGAGACCCGAAGCGAACCGGCACCCCAGCAGACGGCCGCAACGACATCCGCCGTCCGCTCTGGGACGACCGGAGCCGTCCTGCCGGGGCCCGCCTTCGTGCCCGCTGTGGTACCTGCCGTAGCGCCGACCGGATCCCTTCCACATCAGACCGCCACAGCGCCCGAACGCCCCGCTGAAAGGCGCAGCCGCGGCTGAACACCATCGGCTCCGGGGGGTTGGGGGCGTCGATCGACACCGACATCCACAGCACCCGGCTGCAGATGATGCTGCCCTTCGATGACACCGCTGGCACACTCAGGTACTCCTTCACTCCAGGCAGGGAAATCACCCGATATCGGCACTGGGACTGCTCACGGAAACCAACCGGCCGTTATCAAAACCCACGCGCTGGCACATTCACGTCGAAAAATCAATACCGACAAACCGATACAGCTCAACAGGTCTACGCGGGCGGGTGTCCTGAACGGAGGGGCGGGTCGGGAAGCCCACGGTGTCCGGACGCGATGCTGTCACCTTCGCCTTTCCCCATGAAGATTTGCCGCCCGGGTCCCGTGTCTGGGATCTTGTCCGGGGCGGCGATCTCAAGCAACGCGCTCAGCCGTCGGCACCACTCGCCTCGGCCCCAACCCAGGCCTACCGGTGGAGCCGCGGCCAAGCGGCGAGCAGCGGATCTTCGGACTGTCCATGGCCATACGAAGAAGGAGAAATAGCGTGAACACCGAAAAGGTTACGGCTCGACGTCTTACAGCCGAGGAAGTTTCAGAATTGGGCCTCCAGGAGAATATCTTCGTCTCGGCAGAGCTGGACGATCTTTCTCTCGACTGCTACGCTCCGGCCTTCCTCACGAAGCCGGGAAAGTATTTCGATGGAGGATCCTTCATCGCAAGGACGATTTTCGGTAAGGAAATTCATGTTCTTCCGAACAATGTTGAAGAGCGTGGGATATGGATTGCCGACGAGGCTGGGGAAGAAATCGAGGTTCTCCAGAGTGCTGGCGTCCTCCTGAACCTCGCTCTCTTCGTTCCCAACGGGAACAAGGAATCTCTGGAGTCGCTCTACACCGCAGCAAGAGAAGCGTTCGGCGCGGGAATCGTTCAGCGCTGGAACGAGGAAGTCGTGGCGGTGCCGGACGTCAAGGTCGACCTGTTCGAAGAGCCGGCCCGCGGGCGAAAGGGCACGAGCGGCCAGAACCGCGACCGCCGCGCTTTGGACATCTACCCCACCCGAGTGCGGTTCATGGAGCCCAGCGTCGGCTGGAAGTTCATCGTCGAACCGCACCAGGAGACCATCGACGACACGCCGACGATCTGAGCTGACAGCAGCCCGGAGAAGGTACGCCGACGGCTGCGATCTCTCACAGTCCCGATTTCTGCACGCAGCGTGAGCCAACCGGTTCGGGGCGGGACGGGGCATTTGGTGCCGGCGCCCCGCCCCGCGTGACCCGCATAGGTTGCGGAGCGTTCGGCAACCCGCCGCGCGGGAACCTGCGGCTGAAACCGAGCCGGTGTATCAGCCTCGTCGCCCCCGAGACGCTGTAGACACCTCACGTTGCTATGCCGTCAAGTTCACGGGCCGAGCCCTCCGAACACGGCGCGGTCGTAGAGGCGCTGGTGCCACTCGTTGGCGTCGGGTCCGGGCTCGGTGGTCAGGACAGGGTTCGGGCCGGTCTCGATGATGTGCAGGAGGGTCCAGGCGACGCCGTAGCAGTCGTCCGGGCCGAAGCATGAGGCCAGCGCCTTCGCTTCTTCTCCGGTAACCGGCTTCAGGATCGTGTTGAGCTGATGGACGCGCCGGTCGATCTCGTCTTCGCTCGCGTCCCAGTCGGGGAGCGGGCCGTCGGCGACGAATACCTGGACTTGAAGTTTCACGTCCGAATAGTCGGTTGCCGTCGGCCGCCTGGGCAAGACGCGTGGGCGTCCGACGCCTGACAAGGACGATAGGCGTCATGGAATCCGAACTGCCGACTGTGAACGTGCGGCTCTGGCATGCCGATGCTGTCGTCCTGTTCGACTGGTTGATGAGTACCGATCTCGACGCGGTCCCCATCACCCATCCCGCCCAGAAGCAAGCCCTGGTCGACCTGCTGAGTCGGCTGGAGGCCGACGTCGATGCCGACATCGCCGGTTCGACGAGCGAGGAGATCGCCGCCGCGCAGGCTGGACCGTCCCGAAGGTGTTGGGCGTCGATGACTTCGCCACCCGTCGCGGACAGCATTACGGCACCGTGCTCATTGACTGCGAGACTGGCCAGCCTCTCGACCTGCTACCCGGCCGCGACGGAGCGGCCCTGGCCGGCTGCCAGACTAGTCTCTGCGGCTCACCTGGGATTCAGGGGCCATGTCCCGCTCATGAATCGGAATTTCGCACCCTGAACCGACACCACGCCCACAGAAAGCTGTCGACGGTGGGAGGCGAGTCGCATGGGTGCGAACCACGCGTGCCAGCGTTGATCGCACCGGTCTGCGGGTGTTTGCGGCCACCTGCGTGGGGCCGTGCCACAGGTATCTCGTAGGCTTGCGGCCATGGGCGAGGGGGATTCCGGCAGACGGGTCATAGAGGGGCGCTTCGAGCTGGAGACGCGGCTCGGTGGCGGTGGTATGGGCACGGTGTGGCGTGCACGCGATCTGGTCCTTGACCGGGCCGTGGCGCTCAAGGAGGTACGGCCGCCCGATCCGGGTCTTGCCGAGTACGACCCGCAGGGCGCGGCGATGCTCCGGGCCCGAGTGCTGCGCGAGGCACGGGCGCTGGCTCGCGTCGATCACCCCAATGTCGTGACCATTCATCACGTGGTGGACGGCGGGGAGTACGTCTACCCGTGGCTCGTCATGGAATTGGTGACCGGCGGGTCACTTCAGGACCGGCTCGACAAGGGAC
Organism: Streptomyces sp. NPDC005784; assembly: GCF_042871525.1. Taxonomy (NCBI): domain Bacteria; kingdom Bacillati; phylum Actinomycetota; class Actinomycetes; order Kitasatosporales; family Streptomycetaceae; genus Streptomyces; species Streptomyces sp. NPDC005784. The sequence continues at coordinate 60,717 of NZ_JBIAIQ010000045.1, read as the reverse complement.
CGTTGGCGCCCGCTGACGCCGCCCGGCTGGGTCGCGAGGTGCTGGCCGCGCTGCGCGCCGCGCACGATGCCGGTATCCAGCACCGGGACGTGAAACCCGCCAACGTGCTGATGCGGCCCGACGGACGTCCCGTCCTCACCGACTTCGGCATCGCGACCATCAGGGACTCGACCGCCCTGACGGCGACCGGGTCGATCATCGGCACGCCTGACTACATGGCACCCGAGCGCATCTCCGGCGGCGAGGGCGGCCCGGGTTCCGACCTGTGGTCGCTGGCGATGATGCTGTACGTCGCCGTCGAGGGACATCACCCGCTGCGCAGGGGAACCACCCTCGCGACGCTGGCGGCGCTGCTGAGCGAGCAGCTTCCGCCACCCGTCCGAGCCGGAGTCCTGACCGGGTTCCTGAACGCCGCGCTCGTCAAGAACCCGGCCGACCGGGTGGACGCGACGACCGCGGACCGGCTGCTCGCGGAGGCGGTCGAGGGCGGCAGCACGGTTGCGAGTGCTCCCGCCGGGGCGGACGGGGCCACGTCGTACAGGCTGGCCCCTCCGCCGCGTGCAACACCCGTGCCCTCGGCGCCGGTTGGGTCCGGACCGCCTGCCGGCTTCGGACCGTCCACCGGCTTCGGACCGACGGGCTTCGGCCCGCCGACTCCGTACCCGGCGGGCCCGACACGGCAGACGCCGGCGGGGCCGGGCAACCGTGCGAAGAGCCGCATCGCGATCGCATCGTCGGTCGTCGGGACCGTGATGGCGGGAGTCCTGGTGTGGACCCTGCTGCCGGACGGAGGCGACAAGGGCGGTGGAGGGGCCGCCGGTTCAGCCGGCGCGACCTCCTCGGCCAGGACGACGGACCCCGCGCGCACAGCGTCCCGCCCGACCCCGACCCCGACGCCTCAGGCCGACGCGAAGACGGATCTGCTCACCCCCGCCGGTATCCGGGCGGCGGTGAAGGAGATCAAGGCCGCGACCGGCACGGATCGCGCATGCGACCTCACCGTCTATCCGACGTATGTCTCCGCCAACATCATGGTCAAGGGCAGCGACACCAAGTACGACAGCTACACCTACCGCCCGGGCCAGGGCGTCGAGAAGGGCATCATCAGCAGTGCGATCATCGGCGGCGAACGCCCCTTCAGTCTCGGCAGCTTCGACTGGGACGTCCTTCCCGCCTTGCTGAGGCGGGCGAAGAAGGACCTGAACGTACAGCGGCCGACCATGCGTTACGTCCTGGTCCGCCCTGCCGACGACACGTTCGGCACTCCGCTGGGACTGGCTGTCTATCTCGCCGACGACTACGTCACCGGCTATCTGGATGCCGACCTGAAGGGCAAGGTGACCCGGGTGATGCCGGCCCAGGCCTGAGCGGTCTTTCGGTATCGCCCGCGCCCTCGACTTGCAGTCGCGCCTCGGGACGAGGCCGCCGCGGCGCGGTGCGCGCCAGGCGCGCGTCGAGTTGCCCTTTGCGCAGCGCGCGCCCCCTTTGCACTCCCCCGCACGCCAACGGTGCGAAAAAGGCGGGCAGTTCGGGAGCGCAGACACATGCTGTGACGTTAGAGGGGCAGGTGGCCCTTCCGTACAGGGTTGTCGTGGATCCTCCGTCTCGACGCCGTGGGGCTGCCCGGGGGAAGAGGTGCGCGACGCCCTCGACACGTAATGCGAGCTGGCCCTGGCGCCCCGCCGCGGGGGACGCGGGTCGGCTCCGGGCCGTCTCCCCCGATATGGCATGGAGATCCTGATGGGCCGCCAGCAGGCCCAGTTGGCAGCCCAGCAGCAGCGTGTCGAAGCCTCGCGGGCGGCCACGGCCCAGCTCATCTCCGAGTACGCCGAGCTCCGCCCCGCCACCAGCCATCCCGGGGTGGAGCAACTGGTCGGCCTCGCCCAGATACGCGACCGGCCGGCCGTGCTCACCCGCGAGGTGCGCGAGGAGTTCCTGACCTTCGCCCTGGGCGGACCGCAGACCGCGGAGAACATGCCGCCTCGCGGCCGCTCAACGAGGATCTGCTCTGCCGCGGGGTGCGCATGCGCACGATCTACCTCGACAGTGTCCGTACGAACCGGCCCACCGTCGAACACGCCACCTGGCTGGCCCGGCTGTGCGGCCGGGTCCGCACGGTTGCGTCCCTGCCGACCCGGATGATCCTCATGGACCGGCGGACCGCCATGCTCTCGGTCAGCAGCGACGACACCGCCGCGGGCGCCGTCCTGCTGACCGGCCAGGGCACCCTCACCGCCCTGTGCGCGCTCTTCGAGACCACCTGGGAGGCCGCCCGGCCGCTCGGCGAGATCGTCCCCACCGGCCCGAACGGGCGCACCGGCCAGCAGACGACCGCCCTCGGTCTCCTGGCCGGGGGCCACACCGACGAGGCCATCGCCAAACGGCTCGGGGTGTCGCCCCGCACGGCCCGCCGGATCGCCTCCGAACTGATGGACCGCCTCGACGCCCGCAGCCGCTTCGAGGCCGGCGTACGAGCCGTCCAGCAGGGCTGGCTGCCGCCGCGCCCTTGAACCTTCACCCAGGGGTCCCACGCCGCCGACGGCACGGGTCGTGCGTATCGTGGCCGGTGATCGGTGGATCTTGAGGGGCGGCAAAGGGGCGGGGTGTGAGCGAGGAGGTCGTGGTGGTCTCGTACGCCGAGGGGTGGGACGCTGGTTCCCGTCGTGCGGTCGGGCCGCTGAGCCGGGCGAAGGCGGAGGAACGGGACGGAGCCGGGGAGCCCTACGTGGTGCTGCACCGGATTCCGGGGCGCGCGGTCCCCGCGGAGGTGCATCTCGTCGCCTGGCGTGACCATTTCGTCGGGCAGTGGGAATACGACGAGCTGGGGCGACGCGTCCGTGACGTCGACCTCCGACTGCTTGAGGACGACCGCCTGTTCCTGCGGCAGTACGTGGAACGGCGTTACGCCTCACCGAAGCAGCCAAACCTGCCGCCCGACGCCTGGCGGGTCACGCTGGAACTCCTCCCGGGGCGAGCGGGCAGGAAGATCCTGGAGGAACGTGGCGACGGCGGCGGGTCGCTCCACTCCGCGGCCGATGTGCCGGAGGACCTGCGATGGCACGATCGGTCCGGGTTCGGGGTGGGGGCGGTCGACCCTGCGTCCAGGCCGCCGGAGGCGCCCGAGCCGGATGAGGTCATGGCGGCGCAGGCGGCTTTCGCGGGCGGTGAGGAGTCCGCGACTCTGTGGCGCCCGCCGAAGCCCATGCGTCTGAAGGTGTCGCTCAACGCCCTTTTCCAGCCCGGCAATGCCTTCCCCGTGGAACCCTGGACCAAGACGGAGACTGCCGAACCGCGGCACATTGCCCTGGTACGGATCCCGAGCGGGCGCCTGGCCGTCTCGGACCCGCTGCAGGACGAACCCCGCGAGCTCGCCGAGCGCATACCGCCCGGCGAATACCCGCTGGAGAGCGCCGTGATCTCCGGAGAGGGCGAGTACGAGGAGCGCCGGTTCCCGGTCACCGAGGAGCCCGCCGTACGCCTGCTGATCCGGGAGGAGCCCGCCGCGTCCTGGGAGTTGGCGCTGAGCCAGGGCGAGGACCCCCGTCTGCTCCTCGACGGCCACGCCTACGGCTTCGGCACCGACGGCGCGGCCGGCGGTTTCGCGGACGCCGCGGCCTGGGAGACGCTGTCCGGCAGAGTCAGGCGCTATTACGAGGACCGGGACGACGACGCGTGCGAGTCGGTCGGCGACGGCTACGTGCGCGCCGTCGACGAGGCCACCGGCGGCGACCTGGTGTTGTTCTACACGGGCGGCGACGGAACGTGGCCGGTATGGCTCGGCCGCTCCGCCGCCGGCGAGCTCGTCTCGGTCGTGGTGGTCACGTCGTACCTCTGACTTGACTCTGTCGGGAATCTTCATGGGCCGAGGTCAGTTGCCGAGGGTTCGCCGGGACTTCGACCGGGGGGTCTCGTTCTGGTCCAGGAAGGTCGGGGGCGGTCGGCGGTCCCAGGTCCCACAAGTCCCCTTTTGCCGTTCGTCCTTTCGCGTTCTGCCGGGTCGGTCCGGGCGAGGAGTCGGCCGACCGGGGCCAGGCCCCGTCCGCCTCGTGTACCCCGATCGGCGGGTGCACGGCCGGTGGGACGTGAGCGTGTGCGGCCACCGGTTGGTGGGTTCACCAGAGCATGACGGCAGGTCATGGACCGCTTGCCGGGGCCGCGTTGTCAGTGGTGGGCGATACGTTCGGCGTCTTGGAACCGCTGTTGCACGACAGGAGTGGACGATGACCGAGAGCAGTGTGCTGCCCGCGCTCAGGGTGGTGCTGACGGACGTCAACGAGCGTGTGGTGGAGGCGTGGCGCGCCGCGTTCGCCGACACGCCCGGCATCGAGATCCGCAAGGGCTCGATCCTCGACGAGGACGTCGACGCCTGGGTCACCCCCACCAACTCCCTGGGCCGGATGGACGGCGGGGTCGACGCCGTCATCAAGCGGTACCTGGGGTCCGGCATCCAGGTGCGCGTCCAGCGGGCGATCCGTGACCGGTTCGCCGGACCCATGCCGGTGGGCAGCGCGGTCTGCGTCCCGTCCGGCGCGACCGTTCCCCGGTACCTGATATCGACACCGACGATGGTGCGGTCCTCGCAGAATGTGAGTGCCACGCTGAACGTGGCGCTGGCGTGCGCGGCCGCTTTCCAGGCCGTTCACCGGCAGAACCGGAAGAAGCCGGGCAGCATCCGGTCCGTGGCGCTGGTCGGGTTGGGGGCGCAGACCGGCCAGGTGCCGGCGCGGGTGTGCGCCAATCTGATGTGGACCGGCTACACGCTCTTTCACGACCACTGGTTCGAGGACGACGCCGAGCTGCGCTCCACGATCGTCTCCCAGTTGCACGGAATCGAGAACGCGCCCGTCGATCAGCGGGTACGCATCGTGCCACCGGCGGCCGCCGTGCCGGTGCCCGTAGCTCCCGCTCCCTCCTCTCCTTCCGCCACGACGAGTGAAGGCGCCTCCGCCATGACCGGATCGGGGCCCGGTGTCCCGGCTCCGGGCCAGCCGCCGCAGTCCCAGCCCGGTGCGAGCGACCCCCTCGCCCTGAGCGAGCTCTTCGACGGCGGCGGGGAGTCCTGGCTCCCGCTGCTGAAGCCGGTCATCGAGGCGCAGCCGGACGCCGCGCGGTTCATCGGGAAGGGCCGCAGCCCTGAGGTGGTCCCGGTCCGCGAGCTGACGTTCCAGGCGCTCAAACCGAACCCGCCGCACAAGTGGAAGGTTGTGGTCTTCGGTCAGAACCCGTATCCGCGGCCGGAGAGCGCCACCGGCATCGCCATGTTCGACAACACCTTCAGTGACTGGAAGGACAGCCGGTTCGGCCGGGTCGTCAGCATTCGGTGCCTCATCAAGGCGGCGGCGATGTGGAAGTACGGCATCGTCAAGAAGACCCCGATCGCCGATGTGCGGGCGCTGCTGAAGGAGCGGGACACGGTCCAGCCGCCGGAGTGGTTCCAGGCGATGCTGACGCAGGGCGTGCTCCTGCTGAACGCGTCGCTGACCGCGAGCGGGGACGGGGCGATGGGGGCCGACCAGCCCACGGCGTTCTGGCGGCCGGTCGCCGAGCGGATCGTCGAGGAGATCCTCAAGGCCAAGCAGGAGGCGGCCGAGGAGGACCGCGGGGTCGTGTTCGCGTGGTGGGGGGCGCACGCCCGCAGCCTGAAGCGGGTTGTCCTGCGGCTCCAGCAGAAGTACCCGGACGTCGAGGTGCGGCATCTGGACCACGCCAACCCGGCGGCGCAGGGCGACATCTTCTGCGAGGGCGACCATTTCGCCCAGGTCAACGACGCTCTGGCCTCGTTGGGCGCCGACGGCATCGACTGGCTGCCGAGCAAGGGGTGGAACAAGACGGCGGTCGGCGCGGGCGGTGCGGACGGGGGTGCCGCTGCGCGCATGGGCGCTTTCATCGAGTCGACCATGAACCTGCACCAGCTGTACCTGGAACGCCTCACCAGCGTCAAGGACGAGGGCCTGGTCCTGCCCGCGATCACCGGTGTCTTCGACACCCCGCTGATCGACTTCCACGACGCCGTCGCCCCGGTCTCCGCGGCGCTGTCCGGGCTCGCCGGGCACATCCAGCGCTCCCGCGACTTCGGCAAGCGGCGTGCGGACCAGGTGGCCGAGGGCGGCCCGTCCGCCGACGCGATCGCCGCGCTCCACCTCTATACCTGTGAGTCGGCCTTCTACCGTGAGATAAACAGCGTTCTGCGCTCCCCCGACCGCACCAGGGTCACGCCCTACCTGCCGTATCTGCGGCTGCTGTTCTCGGCGGTCTCGAAGCTGCCGGCCTACACGCAACCGCTGTGGCGCGGGGTGTCGCTGGACCTTCGGGCGCAGTACCCGGTGGGCCGGACAGTGACCTGGTGGGGTGTCTCCTCCTGTACCTCCGAGCTGAAGGTGGCCAGGGCGTTCTTGGGCAGCCGCGGCAAGCGGACGCTCTTCGAGGTGACGCCGGCCCGGGCGGTCGGGATCAAGCGCTTCTCGGCCTTCACCGGCGAGGAGGAGTACATCCTCACGCCAGGTACCCAGCTCAAGGTGACGGAGGTGAAGAGCGAAGCCCGCGGGCTGTGCACGGTCCGGCTGAGCGAGGTCACGGACGCCGCTCCCGTGGTGTCCTGACCCCCCGTTCACGAGGGCCGCGGTCGTGGTTGCCGGACGCCGGTGGCAGGCACGGGACGCCGGATCCCGCTGGTCGCCGTGGTGGGCACCCTGGCCGTTCTCCCGCTGGCCGGCCTGCTGGTGCGCGCCGTGCTCGACTCCGGCTCGGACCACACTGGTTCGACCGGTGGCAACGGCGCGCCGACCACCCCGCCGGACAGCGGCCCGAGCCCTGATCCAAACGCGCTGCCGGCCTCCTGGGCGGGCACCTGGGTCGGCACCGGCCCGGGAAGTCCGAACGGCAACTACCCCGCGCATGCCCCTCGTCCGAGGGTGTCTCTCCGCGCGCGACTGCCTCGGCGCGGGAATGGTCCCCGGTGGCGTGCAGCAGCACGAACCGGCCCCGGCGCGCCTTCGAAAGGGCGCGCCGGGGCCGGTCCCGGTGTGAATCGCAGCCGCCCTTACGGGCGGATGCCGGCGTCAGCGACGGGGTGAGTGGTGGCACTCCTGGTGGGCGGGGTGCCAGACGCGGATCCACTGGCCGGGGTGCCAGTGGTGGTGCCGGTCCCGGAACGCCGGGCGCCACTGCCGTGCCCAGTGGCCCGCCACCCTCTCGCAGTGGTGCGACCCCGCCGAGGGCCGGTGGTCCTGCGACCCCGCCGACGGCCGATGGTCCTGCGACCCCGCCGACGGCCAGTGGTCCTGCGGGGCGGCCGACGCGGTACCGACCGTACCGACGACCCCACCCGCGGCCAGGGCCACCGTCGCCGCCCCCAGGGCCGCGGCCCTCTTCAACCCGTTGATCATGTTCAGACCTTTCCGTACGAACCGGGGCTGACGCCCCGGCACTGCCCGGACCATTCGGCCGGACACGTACTGATCCTCACCCCCAATCATGACCAAATCGCCCTAGAAATCCGCTTCTTAAGAAATGCAAATTAGTTTCTCATTCAGCGCAAATAGTCATATATACATGCCAATAGCGTGGCCCGTCACGCGTCGGCAGTCAGCCATCCGGGGCGCAGCGGGCCGGTGAGGGTTCTGAACGAAGAGCAGAGGTCTGCTTCATCGGGGAGCGTTGAGCGCCGGGCATGGACGCCCATCCCGCGCTGCCGTGTGCACGACCTCGGTCCGGCGGGCGGTCCGAGGAACCGTGTTGGCAGGCAGTCGTGGCCCGAGAAACGTGCGCGATTACAAGCGGCTCATTTCCCACAGCCAGCACCACATCACCTGGACCTTCATCACCCTCATGATCCGCCGACTCGCCTGCCCGCCCCGACCACCGCGCACCTCCCCACACCCCGTCGAACCCGTTAAGGCGGCCGGCAAGCCCAAGCCCATACGCATCCGAGTGCAGCCCCAGATGATCCGACTGGCCCCCACCGCCTTGTCCTAGACGGGCAGGTCCGAAGTTGGGTCGGGCACAAAGGGTCTGGCACGCCCCGGTTCCACCTGCACTTCACGCCGGCCGGCTCATCCTGGCTGAACCTGGTCGAGCGGTGGCTCGCGGGCTCCGCCACCCGGATCGCCAGCCGTCGGTCTCAACCGCCTGCCACGGGCCTGGAGCCGATGGCTTCGCAGGCTGCCTCCTTTGTGGGGTAGCCGTCCGCCGGGTAGATCACCGGCCCGCCGAGTTTCCGATGGCCGTCGGTGGCGGAGGACTCGCCGCCGTCGGGCTGGGCGTTGGGGAAATAGCAGGCCGCGAACCGGGTCGGCTTGGGAGTCTGTGGCACTGTGCCCTGTACGGGCCGGTCCCAGTTCCACATGCGGTCCCAGGCCGCCGCGCAGGAACGCGCCGCGTCCTGCGGATCGAAATCCTTCATGGCTTTGAGCGGCAGCTGGCTCAGGTCCGCCTCGGGCGACAGCGTGCGAGCGCACATGACGTTGCGCCCGTCCTCGCCCCATGGCCCGAATGTGGCTACGGCAGCCGTGGTGGCGCCCCCGAGGAGGACGGCCGTGACCGCACCCACCATGAACAGGTGCCGGCGCCTCCCGGAACCGGCCGTGCCACGCGGCTGCTCGGTACGTCGCAGGATCTCCCGCAGGACGGCCTGGCCGTCTTCGGACGCCGCCCAGCCGTCGGTGCCGTCGCCGGTGGGGCGCAGGGCGTGGACGGCGTCGAGGTCGGACGCCTGGCTGCGCTTGGTGACGGTCTGCTTCACGCTGACTCCCGTTGGGTGAAGTGGGCCTGGGCAAGAGCGCCATGGACCGGCTGTGCATGGCCTGCACGGGGCAGCGCCGCCCTGAACCTTTTGCGTGCCCGGTGCAGGCGCACAGCGAAGGCAGTGGCCGTGCAGCCCATGACCACGGCCGCCTGCTTGGCCGTCAGTCCGTACCAGGCACTCAGCACGAGTACCTCCCGGTCCTGTTCGGAAAGCGCCGACAGCGCAGCGGCCACCTCGACCCGCGTCCCTATCGCGTCCCCGATCTCCGCGGCCCCCGTCCGGTCGGCCATCACCGCCAAGCGCTCGGTCAGCGCACGGTGCCGCTGGTCGGACCGCACGCGGTTGGCGAGCAGCCGCCGGGCCGAGGCGAGCAGCCACGGCAGGGCATCGTCGGGCACGGACCCGGACTTGCGCCAGGCCAGCACGAAGGTCTCCGACAGGATGTCCTGCGCTGTCTCCCGGTCCGTACGGTGCAGCAGATACGCCAGGACCCGATCAGCATGAGCCGTATAGAGAGCCTCCAGGGCCCGGTGTCCGGCCGGGTCACCGTACTCCCCGGCGGTTGTTCGTCGTCGTCTCACAGCACCTCCATGTTCCGCCCGTCAACGGCTGTCAACCGGGAGATGTACGGCCGGGCCGGATCTCTTACAGCCCCTGGCGGATTCAGGCTCGGGCCATATCGGCAGGCGTGACACGGAGCACGAGCCTGCCGTGAGTACACACCCCGCGCGAGTCGCCCCTGCGCGATCGCCACCTGCTCCAGAGGAAAGGGGGCCTCCCCCTGAGTGGTGGACACGCTGATACTGGATCTGCTTGATCCGGAGGAAGCGAGAAGACCGCCGATGGCGATGAAGGACTACGCGGACGAGTTCAAGGCCGATGCCGTGGCCCTGTACGAGTCCACCCCCGGGCGACCTACAACAGCATCGCCGCCGACCTGGGCGTCAACCGGGCCACCCTGCGCGAGTGGGTGCTGCGGGCCCGCGAACGCCGTGGCGTCAGCACCACGGCTGCGAAGCCGGCCGCCCTACCTCGGGAGACGGTACCGTCCGCTGACCCGGACGAGCGGGTCCGGCAGTTGGAGGCCCGGGTGGCAGAACTCGAGGCGAGTGAACGCAAGCTCGCCACCGAGCGGGACATCCTCCGCAAGGCGGCCCAGTACTTCGCCGGGGAGACGAACTGGTGATGAGCCGCTTCCAGTTCGTCGACGACCGCCGGGACACCTACGAGGTGAAGCGGCTCTGCCACGTCCTGGACGTGAACCGGTCCAGCTACTACAAGTGGCTCGCCGGCGCCGAGGCCCGGGCCGCCCAGCAGCGGGAGGACCGGATCCTGGCCGAGTAGATCCGCAAGGTCCACGGCGAGTCCGGCGGAACCTACGGCTCCCCGCGAGTGACCGCCGAGCTCCGCGAGAAAGGGCGGCGGGTCAACAAAAAAGCGGGTCGCCCGGATCATGCGAACGTTCTCCATCACCGGAATCCGCCTGCGCAGACGCGTGCGTACCACCGTCCCGGACCCGGCCACCTCACCGGTTGCGGACCTGTTCCAGCGGGACTTCACCGCCTCGGAGCCGGGGCGCAAATACATGGGCGACATCACGTATCTCCCGCTCGCAGGCGGGAAGTTCGGGCAGCCGGGGACGGCGCGCTGGCGGGTGGGCCAGGGCTTGACCCGGCGGTGGCTCCGACGGGGTTTCGCCAAGCCTGGATGAGCTGGCCCAGGCGGCGGGCGGGTGTCTCGCTCGGGAGGAACAGCACGAGCACGAGCAGGACGAGCGCGCCCGCTGTGAGTCCTGCGACCACCCAGCCAGGTACTCCTACGCCCACGATGGCCGTCCCGAAGGTGGCTGCCGCCCCGAGCAGGCCGCCGATGCGGGCCGTCCGGCTCACCATCGTGGTTCCTGGCTGACGGAGCGGCGCAGGGTCAGGGACAGGCGGGGAGTGCTGAGCAACACCCGGAAGGTGAAACGGGTACGGGTGCGGCGGGTGGGCAAGACGGCCAGTTCCGCCTGCCATTCCTGTCGCCATCGGGCTCGCTGTGTGCCGGGCAGCAGCATCGTGAGCAGGGCCAGCAGGCGTGTGGTGACGGCGTACGCCGTGGGTGTCGGTTGGAGCACGGCTGCGGAGAGGTCGTGCAGTTCACGGCTGACCTCGGCCAAGCCTGCTGCGCGGGCCAGAGGGGCGAAGACTTTGATGGTCTCGCGTGCTTTGCCGTGCTGCTTGCCGGGTGCGACGAACTCGATGGTGCGCATGTTGTGGAGCCGATCGGCGAGACGAATGGCCAGCACTGCCTCTTCGTGCGGCGACCGCGAGGCCGGCCGCGCGGCGCCAGGGTGGAGACCGCTCGGAGGGATCGCACGGAGCTTGACCGTGCGGACGTCCGACACCAGCTGGGCGACGTCCGGGCCGAAGTGCTCGGCCACGCGGCCCGGCGGGCAGGATGTGTCCTCGACGTCGTGCAGGAGGGCAGCGCAGACCACAGTCGGCGGCATGCCGATGTCGGCAACGATGGCGGCGACAGCGAGGCAGTGAGTCAGGTACGGGTCACCGCTGTGGCGGGTTTGTCCCGCGTGCCAGCGGGCGGCCTCGCCATGGGCGAACTCGATGAGCCCGACGTCGGCATCGGGATGGTGCACACGCACGATTCCCAACAGACCTTCGAGGGACGACGGGCCGTTGACGTGACGCCTACCCGGCCGGGTGGCTAACCAGCGCCGTGCCTTCATGACACTCCCCCCTCACCGACCGGATGCGTGACCGCCCAGCCAGGCAGCGGCTGCTTGCGGGCGCGGTAGGCGCGCGCGAGGGCCAGGCGAGCCTGTTCGGCACCGTCCTTGGTGATCAGGTAAAAGCGGCGGCGCGGTCGGCCGGCTACCTCGTGGACGGCCGGGTCCTCCCAGGTACTGTCCACCCAGCCGGCCTGTTCCAGCCGGGCCAGGATCGGATAGATCGTGCCCGACGGCAGTCCCGCCAGCTCGCACAGCTCAAGGCCGTACCGCTGCTTGGCGGGATCCTCCAGCAAAGCCCGCAGCACCAGTTGGGTCTGCAGGGTCATACGCGGACTACCCATACCCGTACTCTACATAGCCTATATACGGGATGTCTAGGGAACGGGACGCTCCGGCCGCGCCCGACCATGTGCGGCCGATCGACGGCGTCGACCGGCCCGGCTCGGGGGGGTGCTGCACGCGCCGGACCGCGGAGAAGCACCGCAGGGCGCGCCACCGCGTTCACCAACCAGAAGCCGGGGAACTCGACGCCACGCTGCTCGAAGCTGAACGAGCCGTCGCGCCAGTTGGGCAGCGCGTCGGAATTCGGCTCGATTATCGAAGACCGCATGAACGGCGTCGGCAACTCGGTCCGGCGCGCTTGTGCTCGGCCGACTCGCGCAGCATGACCGACAGCAGGTGCGCCACGCGCAGCTGGCAGCCCGTACGCGCGGTGATCGATGGAACCGCGCGCACGACTCTCAAACCTCGTCCGGGTTCTCCTCGGCGTACAGGCGGGCGTCAAGCTCGGCTGCCCAGGCGAGGGCCCAGGCGCGAAGGTCGGCCAGTTGGCCGGGATTGAGGCCGTAGTCGGTAAAGTCCCTGTCGTCCCACCATTCGGCACCGCTGAGGCGGTCGCGCACGTCCTGGAGGCTGAACTCGAAGCGTGCGTGGCGACGGCCGAGCGTTTCGAGGTCGGCGGCGGTGCGCTGCTGGGAGGCGGCGTGGACATCGATGAGGTCGCGGACCGCGCCGCGGTCCGCGAGCGCGCGGACCTTGGTGCCGATCACGTCGTCGAGGGCCAGCACCGGTCCGTACTCGGTCTCTGCGGGCGGACCCCGGAATGCCTCTTTGCGGACGTCCACCTCGCATTCCTCCCCGGATTGCGGGTCGGTTGCGATAAGACGACTGGAGAGGGCGCCCGTCTCGATCTGACGGACGCTCCAGCCACGGGTGGCGAGGCCGTCGCTGACCACGGCGACGATCTCGGCGATCGAGGCGGGATTCTCGGTGGCTACGTCGAGGTCCTGACTGAGACGGTCGACCAGGCCGTGGGCCTGGACGGCATAACCGCCTGTGATTACCAAGGGGGTACGGGGTGCCGATCGCGAGTACATCGGCATAGGGCCGGCGGTGCAGGTCGGTCAGGTTCACGCGGCCGGCACGCCCCGGGCGGCGGCCAGCTCGGGAAAGGCGGCTTCCCAGGCCTCCCGCAGCGGCCGGCTGATCAGGGTGCGCAGCACCGGCCACTGCCCGAGCAGCAGATCCCAGTTCAGGAAGGCGACCAGGTCCTGGCGCTGCCCCTCGGCCAGGACGGGTGCGGTAGAGGCTCATCCGCGAGCGCGGCTGCTCTACGTCGTAGGAGCGGCGTCCTGACCAGGCCACGTGCAGCGGCAGGTCGACCGAGCCATGGGTGGGGCCCGTCAGATCCTGAAGGCGCGCGGGCAGCCGCTTGGCGTACTGCTCGCGGAGCACCTCGAACGCGTTCGGCACCGGGAAACGAGAGGAGCCGAAAACCATGCCCCGACTATCGCCTGCCGAGCCGGGCGGGTCACGACCGGCGCCCGAACGGGCACCCGACAGCCGTGGCAGGCCGAGAACGAGATCGCCGGATCTCCGTCTGCCCACGGGAGCACCGCGGTGAGGGCACGCAGACTGCGCCCTAGCCGGGTGCCACCACCCCCCGGGCCTTCACCGCCTTCGTGCGGTCACGCCTGACCGCTGACCGTTCATCGCGAGCCGAACCAGCACAGGAATTGCGCCCCGCAGTGCTGGTGCGCGGCCCGGGCTGGTGCGGGAGCGAGTGTCAGTCGTGTTCGCCGGGGTGCGTGTAGGTGGTGGTGTAGCCCTGCACGGGCGTGGCCATGTCCGCGGCGCAGTCGGCGCGGGCCTGGCGGGCGGCCTCGGTGATGTCGGGGTGGACGGGGGGTGTGGGGGGTGCGGGCCAGAGTTGGATCAGGTGGCGTTCTCCGTGGTCGCCGATGCCGGGTGAGCCAGTTGATCCCGCACTCGAACGCATGCCGGGCCTTGTAGTCCTCACGTACGAGATCGACGCGGATGGCGCAAACCGCGACCAGGCGGTCGGGGTTGTCAACGCGTTGCCTGATTCCGGTCTCTCGTCCGACCGGCCAACGCAGTCCGCGCCAGGTCACGTAGCCACACATGTGCGGGGTCGGTGTCATAGCGCTGATGCCACGACAGGTACACCCGGGCCGAAGGCAATTCGAAGGGCAGCGGGAGGAGGACCAGACCGAGATCCGCGGCCGCTGAGTGTGTGGTGGATTCGGGGGCCGTGACAAGGAGGTCCGACTCGCGCACGAACTCGAGCCCGGCCCCTTCGGTGGGCGCGGTCGCCACCACACGTCGGGTAAGGCCGAGCCGCGCCAGAGCCTCGTCGAGAGCATTGTCGAACCTTCCGCGCCGCGAGATGGTGATGTGCTCGGCCTCGGCGTACCGCGCGGCGGTGACGGCTTTGGCACGGGCGAGCGGGTGCCCTCGCCGCATGACGATGACCTGGCGGGTTTCGGCCACCTGGTCGGCGCGGATTTCGGGCTGGGCCGGGCGGTTCGCGTTCGCCTCGAGGTCGACTTCGCCGCGCCGCAGCTCGGGGGTGTCGATGCTCGATTCCGCGATGAAGCGCAACCGTACGCCTGGTGCCTGCCTGCGCACTTCCGCGAGGAGCGCGGGGCCGCCAAGGGCGACGAGGGAATCGTGCCAGCGGAGAGTGAAGGTGCGCTCGAGTGTCGTGAGGTCGAGTTCACGGCTTGGTGCCAGCACGCTGCGGACCTGCTGGAGCAGGTCGTGGACCTGTTCCCGGACGGCGATCGCGTACGGCGTCGGGGTCATGGTGCGTCCGGTGCGCACCAGGATCTGATCCCCCGTCGTTCTCCGGATCCGGCCGAGGCTTCGGCTCATCGCCGGGGCGGTCACGTGCAGGCGTTCGGCCGCGCCGGTCACGCTTCCTTCCTCGAGGAGCGCGTCGAGCGCGGCGAGCAGGTTCAAATCCAATTGCATGCGAGTCACTCTAGCCGTGCTTTACATGCACTTGAGGTTAATGCTCGCTGCTCATACCTTCGAGGTGCGGGCGCAGAGATCGATCGTTTCGCGCCCTCGGCTTCATCCCCCTGCTGAGATGGGAGTACCGCCATGCCCGAATCGATCCAGAGCACCGGAAGTGCCGCGGCCACCGGTTCCGTGTCCGACGCCGAACTGCTCGCGCAGACCGCGATCGCCGTAGGTGCGGCGGGCTCGGTGCTGCGGGAGCGGTTCGGCGGCGTGGTCCGCCACCGGACGCGCGAAGAGCTGATGCGCGCGCTCGCCGCCAACGACGAGGCGGCCCTCGATGTCCTGCGCCCACGCCTCGCGCTCCTGCGCCCGGAGGCCGGCTGGGTGGAGGAAGAGCTCGAAGGCGGGGCACTGCCGTCCGGCGAGTGGTGGGTCGCGGATCCGGCCGAAGGCAATGTCAACCACCTGCACGGATTGCCGGAGTGGGCGGTGACCGCCACACTCGTGCGCGACAACCGGCCGGTGCTCACCGCGGTCCATCTGCCGTTGACCGGCGAGACCTACACCGCGCTCGCGGGCGGCGGCGCCTACCTCGACGGCCGGCCGCTGCACGTTTCTGAGACCACGGACCTCGGACTGAGCCTCGTGGCCACGAGCCAGGCCAGGCCGGACGAAGACGAAGCGATCGTGCGCCGCGTCGGCTCCTCGATCACCGCGATGCTGCTGGACGCGCTCGTGGTACGGACGTCCGTGCCCGCGACCCTGCATCTGCTGAACGTGGCCGCCGGCCGGATCGACGTCTTCTGGCAGTTCGCCGGTGCCCGGGCGGACCTGCTGCCCGGCGCACTGCTCGTCGCCGAAGCCGGCGGACGCATCTCCGACGCCGAGGGCCGCCCCTGGACGCCGGAGAGCGAGAGCTTGCTGGCCGCCGCGCCCGGTGTGCACGCCGACGCCGTCGCCACGCTCTCGCGCTGACCACCTCCAAGAACAACAAGCACCGGAAGGACCAGATCAGCATGACCATGATCGCCGTACTCGGAAACGGCCGCGTCGGGGGCAGCCTGTCCGCAGCCCTCACCCGGGCCGGGCATGAGGTGACCGTGGCGGACCGCTCGCCAGGCGCTGCCGCCGACGCTGCCCGGACAGGGCAGATCGTCATCAACGCCACGCCGGGCGCCGGCTCGCTGGAACGGCTCCTCGCTCTGCGCGAGGAGCTGGAGGGCAAGATCCTCGTGGACGTCTCCAACGCCACCGTCGACGGACCGGACGGACTGCCCGCCAACCTGCTCTACACCGGCTCAAGCCTCGGGGAGCAACTCCAAGTTGCGCTCCCCGGCACGCACGTCGTCAAGACGCTCAACACCATGCTCTACACGGTGATGACAGCGCCTACCGCACTCGTCCAGTCGCCCACCGCCTTCCTCTCCGGTGAGGACCCGGAGGCCAAGCAGGCCGTCCGCGGGCTTCTCGAAGACCTCGGCTGGCACCGGGAGTGGATCACGGACCTCGGCGGGATCGAGACCGCGCAGGCCGTCGAGGCCGCAATCCTGTTCGTGCCTCACGTGATCCGGTCCACCGGATTCGCGCCCTTCGCCATCTCGATCGCCCGCTGACTGGACGAAAAGCTGTGAACTGGGCGATCATGCACGGCCGGTTCTGGTCTCGCTCCCACTTCGCCGGGTCATGCGGCGGCGCACCGATAACGGTGGTCCGTCAGTACATCGAGAACCAGCAGCGTCGGACGTTGTGACCTGCGGGTTGGAGCAGTCTTGAGATGGCCTACACCCCCGCCGGAAGGCGGGGGCACTAGCCAAGATCATTGGTAGGCACAACCGGGAAACAGGCGAGGTCTTCTGATCGCTGCCGGGGTCAGCCGAGGCCGACTGCTAAAAAGGGCGAACCAGTGCGCGACAGGACCGTCCTGAAGCAGATGAACCCCGGGCGCTCGCCGAAGACCCGGCCGACGCCGGGGCCGCGAAAGGGTTGGTGTGCGGGGCCGGCGGAACTGGGTAACGTCTTTGTCATGTTCTTCCAGACACCGATTTACGAGTGAGAGCGGATGGACCCCCGCTGACGTCCTTAGACGTCGCCGCCCGTCGCCCACCGATGAATCCGTAGATCACTTCACCGGGGTCCTCCGAGGATGCCTTGGCCTTCAGGCCGGGAGGAATCGGACTCCTGCGGAGCAGGGCAGGAAACGGGATTTCGCCCCAAGGGCGGAACGCCGTCCACCTGATTGGGTAGGCTGCACGCCGTGCGGTGCGAGAACCAAGCGCGCGCACCGTGCTGATCGAGAGCCAAGACAGCACATGCACCTCCAAGCCTTGCTGTATCAAACCGGGCTGGTTCCAACCCGGCTGGTGTTGATCGCGGAAGACCTGTTGGGCCGCTGCCCCGCAGGCAGCGTGAGCCAGGAATCCCCCTGCTTTAGCTGGGGGAGGATTCAAATCATTACCGGGAGAACCCGTGACCGTGAGCAAGAACATCAACAACCCCGTGGGCATGGGCGGCGGCCAGCGCAAGAAGCTGTCCCGCGCCGAACGGCAGAACAACGGTCCGCACCGCAACCTCGACCGCCAGAGTGCAGCCGACCAGAAGGCGGAGCTGGTGCGCAAGATGCGCGAGAAGGCAGGCGCAGCTGAGGGCGCCGGGCAGGCGGGCCACGACACCGCACAGAGCTGACGCATGCGCCGCCGCAGGGCGGCACCGCAAGGGGCAGGGCCCGGACCGCGACGCGCGGTCCGGGCCCTGCCGCCGTATCGGGGCTCTGCTGCCGTACCAGGCGCGGCGGGCCCCCTCAGCTCTCGGCCGAAGGCCATTCAGGACATCTACAACGCTCAGGACCGCGAGCATGCGGCCAAGGCCGTCGCCGCGTTCGCCAAGCAGTACGGGGCGAAGTCCCCCAAGGCCGTCAAGAAGATCGTCGATGACGAGGCCGAGCTGCTGGCGTTCTACGACTTCCCGGCCGAGCACTGGATCCACTTGCGGACCACGAATCCGATCGAGTCGACCTTCGCGACCGTCCGGCTGCGGACCACCTCGGCCGCCTCCGCACCGTGCGTGCTCCCAAAGACGTGCCGCGCGTACTTCGCGCTCTGAAGCATGGCCGGCAGGACAACGCATTGAAACGACCGAACGAGCCGGGCCCCGCGCACCGCCAGGTCGACAACGGCATCCGTGGAAAAGCTTGAGCCCGACAGGGTCTCATCTGCGCCCGCGGAAGAAGCCGACTCGACTTCGGCGAGAGCCACCCGCAACTCCGCGATTACGGACGCATCCAGGCCGAGAGCTCGGGACAGGCGGTCGAGGACGTCACGGCTGGGAACCATCCGCCCGTTCTCCACACAGTCGGCTGCCCAACCCCAGCCTGCTGCGCCAACACAGCACCAGTCAGGCCAGCATCCACGCGCAAGGCCCGAAGACGTGCCCCCAGCACCCGCATTCGCTCCTGCCGCTCGCTCCCCATACCAGCGTTCTACACCACAGAGCAGCAAGCTCCTGGCTATGTACGCGAGAACGGGGCTCTGGCACAGCTTTTGTGGGGCGTCAGCAGTGGCAGTGCACGCGTACCAGGATCGTGTCGTGGGGCAGCTGCGACAGGTATGCCTCGCTGCCCGGCCAGACACGGGGCCCGGGGGGTTCGTGAGGACACGAATCCGGGTGTCGGCGGCGGTTGAACCTGGACCCAGTCTGGACAGGTGAAATCTGACCCGGGTGTCTTCGGTTCGGTCGGTTGTTTCAGTCGTTGGTGGTGGGGACGCGTCCGAGTTCGCGTCCTCGCATGCGGAACGAGTCGCCTTTGAGGGAGTGGACCTCGGCGTGGTGGACGAGGCGGTCGATCATGGCGGCGGCGACGGTCTCGTCGCCGAAGACCTCTCCCCATCGTCCGAAGGGTTTGTTGCTGGTGACGATCACGGACGCGCGTTCGTATCGGTTCGAGACGAGCTGGAAGAACAGGTTCGCGGCCTCGGCCTCGAAGGGGATGTAGCCGACCTCGTCGACCACGATCAGTGGGTAACGGGACAGTTTGGTGAGTTCTTGCTGGAGGCGTCCGGTGTGGTGGGCGGCGGCCAGGCGGTCGACCCACTCGGCGGCTGTGGCGAAGGCGACGCGGTGTCCGGCCTGGCAGGCGCGGACGGCGAGGCCGATCGCCAGGTGGGTCTTGCCGGTGCCCGGCGGCCCCAGGAAGACGGCGTTCTCCTTGCCGGCGATGAAGTCCAACGTGCCCAGATGCGCGAGCTGTTGTCGCGTCATGCCGCGCAGATGGGTGACGTCGAGTTCCTCGATCGTCTTGATCGCGGGCAAGCGGGCGGCACGGACGCGGGCCTCGCCGCCGTGCGATTCACGGGCGGAGACTTCGCGCTGGAGGCAGGCGACGAGGTATTCGGCGTGGGTCCAGGACTCCTTGCGGGCGCGTTCGGCGAGCCGGTCGGCGGCGTCCAGCAGAGCCGGGGCCTTCATCGCGCGGGCAAGGAAGGCGAGGTCCGCGGCGGTCTGGGAACCGGTCCGGCGGCCCGCTCCGGTGTTTTCGGCCGGGGCAGCGGTGGTGCGGGGCATCAGCCGGCCTCCCGCTCGCCGCCGCCTTCGATAACGGTGAACAGCCGGTCGTAGGAGCCGAGTTCGCGTTGCTCGACCTCGACGAGCGAGTCGGTTTTGGCCTGGGTGGCCTGCTGATGACGGGCCTGCCCGCGCATCGTCTGGCCGGCGGCTGCGTGGTCGGGATCGGTGAGGGTCTGGTGGCGGGCCCAGCAGCGGGGGTGGCGGGCGACGATCACGCCGCCGGGGGCGAGTGCGATGACTTCGTCGTTGTCGGTGAGCACGGTGATCGTGTGTCCGATCGCCTGGGGGTGCACGGAGTAGTCGTTGGTGTCGACGCGGACGTAGTGGTCACGCCCGATGCGCATCTGCATCCGCCACCAGGCGGGCGGGTCGACGGGTGGCAGGGTGAGCATCCCGGCCCGGTCGGCTTCCCAGCGTTCGACGGGACGTGCCTGCAGGGTGCGGTGCAGGCGCCGGTTAGCCAGGTGGTGAGCTGGGTGTTGAAGTCGCCGGGGCCGTTGAACGTGCGGCCGGGCAAAAACGAGGTCTCCAGATAGCCGTTCGCCCGCTCGACCAGCCCTTTCGCTTCCGGGTCGCGTGGCCTGCAGAGGTAGATCCTGGTGGCGAGCAAGCCCGCGAACGCGGCGAACTCCGCGGTGAGTTTGCCGCGGCCGACCGCTGCCTCGTTGTCCCAGACCAGCATCTTGGGCACGGCGCCCCATCCGTTGAGCAGCCGCCAGTGGCCGTCGATCAGATCGCCTGTCGTGCGGGACGGCAGCATCCGCGCGGCGATCACCCGCGAGTAGCCCGACACCATCACCAGCACCGGCGGACGTCCCGTCTGTCCGTAGCCGAGCGGGATGTCCGCCTCGGGGAACCACAGGTCACACTGGGCCAGCTCGCCCGGCTGATAGGTCGTGCGTGAGACCGGATCGAGGGGAACGTAGGCGGAACGCAGTTCCCGCACCCGTTCCTTGAGGACCGTCATCCCGCGTTCCCACCCGATCCGCTCCGCGATCACCGTGGCGGGCATCGTCGGGGTCTCCCGCAGCAGCTCACGGATCTGCACCTCGACCGCGTCGACCACCGAGCCCTTGGCCGGCCGCTCGTACTTCGGCGGCCGGTCACTGGCCAGTGCCCGTTTCACCGTGTTCTTCGAGATGCCCAGATGCCGGGCGATCGCCCGGATCGGCATCTGCTCGGCCCGGTGCAGCCTGCGGATCTCTGCCCAGTCCTCCACGCGGATCACCCTTCCCTCCTGACCTTCCGATCAAGATCAGGTTCAGGCGAAGACCACCCAGAGGGTCACTTTTGATCCGCCGTCAGAGGGTCAGAATTCAGACGTCGCCGAGACCGGGTCGCAGTACGCGTGAAGGGCGCTTCCGTCGCTCTCTCGCCACCAGCCGTCCACGGTGAGCACGTCGGTCTCCCACGGAACCCAGGAGAACTCACGGATGAAGTCGGCACGGCTGCCGCGGAAGCCGATGATGGGATGCTCCGCACGGATCGAGCCCAGGCCGAGGCTCCAGGGGTGATGGATATAGGCCTTGATCAGGGGCTGGGTCCGGTAGGCGGCCAGCATGCCGTCGGCCCAGGGGCCGCCCGGGAACGCGTGTGGGTCTTTTTCACAACGGTCCTCGAAAACCGAGAGGGGCAGTGCCGGCGGGTGTACGGCGGACATCTGCTGCCACAGGTCCCAGGACGCGGCTGCCACGCGTTCGGAGGCGGCTTGCGGCCGTGACAAGTCGAGCAGGGCACGCGGTCCTCCGGCACAGGCTCCTGGAGCGCTGGGAGCGGGGAGGCCGTCATACGCAGGCTCGTCGTGAACCAGCCTGGGATCGTCTTCGTATCCGCGAACGACCGCGAACCCCTGACCGTTGCTGCCACCGTGGATGCGGCGTGAATCCCACATGCCGCGGTCCACGGGGTTGTCACTGTCCTGGTCGAACGGCGCGAGGGCCGCAGTGAGGGCCCCGTCGATGTCGTCCGCGGCCCCACGCGGTAGACACACTGTCACTGTCAGGCCGGCCATACGCTCTCCCCGATCTGTCGGCGGACAGCATGATCGCATCGAGCGGCTACGTTCGGCATGCCGATTTGGCACCGGGCAGGCATTCCATCCGCTCTGAGCCACAGCCCCAGCAGACCGCCCGGTTGATGTCCACGATGAGGCCGGCAACCGGCTTTTTTCCCACCACAGAAGTTGAGCCAGAACCCGTTCTCATGGACAGAGCCACCCGCAGCGACACCCGCCAGATGAAGCCACAACGTCAAGGCCTCAACGGAGACAAGACAAGACCACCAGCGGGACCGTGATTCAAAATTTCTCTACTGGTTCAAGTGCCCGCGCAAGCGCGGGCTGGCCCCTGGGGCCGCAGCAAGCGACGGCATGAGTAGAGACCCGGACACGGAGTATCCCGGTCAGAGCATGCCTCCGGCGGGGGCGCTCAGGCTCCGAGATGGCGGGGGCGTCGTTCGCGGGTGCCGGCCGAGTGGGATGGGAGCTGGGGTAGGTGGTGGGTAGGGGCAGTCGTGAAGGCTCCGGTCGGTGTTTTGCCAGGTCAGACCGCACCCGCATACTCGATCTTGCGATACGGTGCGGATTCGCGTAGCCACCTCCGGGGGGCAGTGAAGTATCTGATTAACCGTGTCTCTCGTTGCGTGACGCTGACCATCCTGAGTCCGGCCTGTCTCTGCCTTGTCGGCTGTAACCCGGATCCGACCGATCCCGAGAACGTCGCCCCGATCACCCTGATGAACAACACACCCAGCGCCGTGCGTGTCTTCTGGTGTGCTGGCGACGGAGACAACGAGTGCTCGGAGCAAGACAGCCTCGGACCAATCGCAGCGGGCGGCACGCGCCACGTACAGATTTCGTCCTACGAGGTACTACTGCGGATCACGTCCACATCAGGCCCGGAGGGATACGTCTGCGGCGACGACACATCAGGCAGTCGGATAGCTCTGAGCCCGTCGTACCCCTCGGTGAAGTCCGCATACGACCACTGCTCCGACGGATCGTCTCCAAGCACGACGGGCTGATCGTTACGCGCGGGCTTGCTGGGCCGGCGATCGGTCCAAATCCTCGATGCCGCCAGACAACGCGCCCCTCCCGTGCCCGTTCAGTCGGGCAACAGCGGGGAACAGCGGTCGCTGGCGGGCAACGCCGCAAGAACTGCCCCTGACCGAGCTACCTGGTCAGAGGCCGTTCACCTGCGGTGGGTGTGGGATTTGAACCCACGGTGACTCGCGCCACGACGGTTTTCAAGACTCTTCACGAGCTTGACGCACCCATCGAGATTCCGTCGACCGCGCGTACACTGCCGCTCGCAGCCCGAGAAGCAACCCGTGGAGGATGGCATGGCGGATGTGTCCAGGTTCCCTGGGCGGGCCGGCCGCATCGTAGTGCTCGCCTTGGTATCTTGCGGCTGGGTAGCCGCCCCAATCTCTACGTTCATCGAGCTGCCCCACATCACTTGGCCCGGATCGCTCCTGTTTCTCGGGGCCGGCGCATTTCTTGCCCGGGAGTGGCGACGCGTCTGGCGTCGAGAGGCCCCGTACGACGTACGGCAGCAAGCCCTAGAGGTTCGCGTCTTGGGCGCGAGCAGGCGCGGGACTGTCTCTGGGCCGTCCGAGGTCAGTTGACAATGACAATGGCACGGTCACCCGGCCGTGCCATTCTCGTGCCAGAACGGACGGGGACTCACGGAGAACCGTGGTTCGCAGGGGGAGTTCGCCAGGCCTCGGCCCGAGGTAGGGATCAGCAGGTCACGGGCATGGTCGCCCCACCTCGCTCCTTAGAGGTCCTAACAGAAGCTGTTGATCATGTGACCTTCGGCTTGGATGGTCGTTGGTCCGGGCGTGGGAAACACGTCAGTCGCGGCCGTGGATCGTGTCGGATGAACTGTGGTCGCTCATCGAGCCGTTGCTGCCCGAGCCGGCACCGAAGCTGGTCAAGGGCAGACCTCGGGTCCCGGACCGGCAGGCCTTGTGCGGGATCCTGTTCGTGCTGCACACCGGCATCCAATGGGAGTACCTGCCCCAGGAGTTGGGCTTCGGCTCGGGCATGACCTGCTGGCGGCGCCTGGCCGCGTGGAACGAGGCCGGCGTCTGGGATCAACTGCATCTGGTGCTGCTGAGGAAGCTGCGGGCCGCGAAGCAGCTGGACTGGTCGCGGGCGGTGATCGACTCCTCGCATGTGCGGGCGGCCCGGCGGGACCCAAAAGCGGACCCAGCCCGGTCGACCGCGCGCGGCCGGGCAGCAAGCACCACGTCGTCACCGACGCCCAGGGCATCCCCCTTGCGGTGTCGCTGACCGGCGGAAACCGCAACGACGTCACACAGTTGCTGCCGCTGCTGGACAAGATTCCGGCGGTAGCAGGCGTCGTCGGCAGGCCCAGACGCAGACCCGATGCCCTGCTCGCCGACCGCGCCTACGACCACGACAAGTACCGCCGCCTGCTCTGGGACCGCGGCATCCGCCCGGTCATCGCCGAACGCGGCGTGGAACACGGCTCCGGCCTGGGCATCTTCCGCTGGGTGGTAGAGCGCACCATCGCCTGGCTGCACGGCTTCCGACGACTGCGGATCCGCTGGGAGCGACGCGACGACATCCACGAGGCCTTCCTCGGCCTCGCCACCTGCCTGATCACCCACCGACACGTCCAACGCCTTTGTTAGGACCTCTAACTGGCTGTTCTCTATCCGGCCGTGTGATCGGCATGGTTCGAACAGGGGCCTGGTTCGGGTGAGTTGTCTGGTGTGGAGGCATGGAAGAAGGGCCTCTTGGTAGCTCGCGGATGTCGAGTCCAGCGAGAATCAAGAGGCCCTGTTGTCGAAGTGTCGCGTGGTCACGGTTGCCGAGTCCAGTTCGTCCACTCGTGGGTGTGACTGTCTCGCCCACAGGTTCGGGAACGCGGCCGACCGGCCGGATCGCCGGCCCCGGTACGGCTCGGACATGAGCGATGCCGAGTGGGCTCTGGTGAAGGATCTGCTGCCGGTTCCGGGCTGGCTGGCGGGCCGGGGCGGCCGGCCGGAGGGCTACTGCCACCGGCAGATGATCGACGCGGTGCGCTACCTCGTCGACAACGGCATCAAGTGGCGGGCGATGCCGTCCGACTTCCCGCCCTGGCCGCGCGTCTACGCCTTCTTCACCCGCTGGCGGGACGCCAGCCTCGTGACCGAGTTGCACGAACGGCTCCGTGAGGCCGTCCGCACCAGCGAGGGCCGCGGCCCGGAACCCAGTGCCGCGGTCGTGGACTCGCAGTCGGTGAAGGCGGACGCCACCGTCGCCCACGCCTCACGCGGGTTCGACGCGGGCAAGAGGATCAACGGCCGCAAGCGGCATCTGCTCACCGACACGCTCGGACTTCTCCTGTCCGTGCTGGTCACACCGGCATCCACGACCGACCGGGACGCCGCCCGAACGCTTCTGCCCGCGGCAAGGAAGGACTTCCGGCGGCTGGCGCGGGTCTGGGCGGACGGCGGCTACACCGGCCACCTCACCGACTGGACCAGCCAGCACCTCGGCCTCGCCCTCGAGGTCGTCCGTCGTCCGGACGGCGTCCAGGGCTTCCAGGCGCTTCCTCGCCGCTGGGTCGTCGAAAGATCCTTCGCCTGGCTCCTGCGCAGCCGACGCCTGGTCCGGGACTACGAACGCCGCACCGACACGAGCGAAGCCGTCATCCACTGGTCGATGATCGCCCTGATGAACCGCCGCCTGACGGCACGACCTCATCAGTCCGCTGTCCTGCCGGCAGGGTGAACGTTCCGGGCTTCGCCTCCACCAGCCAGCCCCGTTCCACCAGCCTCTTCAGCCGTGCTCGCGCACCCTCGACGCGTGAGGCCAAGGCGCTGTCCCAGCCAAGCACCACGGCCGCCCGCCGGGCGCCCAGCCCGTGGTCTCCGGCCTCCGCCGCTGCCGCCATGACCGCCTGGTAGTCGGGCGACAGGTCCTCGAGTCCGGCCGCGTTCTCCCGATGCGGCACCGCACGGCGCGGTCCCACCGGCTTCCTCTGTGACGGACCGACGGCCGTCTCGGCGGGCTGTTCCTCCTCGGCCAGCGCCTCCAGATACTGCTCAAGGCCGATCGTCCGGCGTCTGAGGACTTCTTCGGCGTCCGCCAAGTCCGCCCGAACCCAACCGAGTTCGGCTTCGAGCTCCTCCACGCGCACGACCGCGGCCTTCCGCCGTGCTTCTAGAACCGCACGCATCGACGGCATCCGACACCCCCACGGCAACTCGATCAGCAACGAGTCGAGGCTTCCGCAGCAGCCGCAATCTCATGTCTGACCAGCAGAATCCGCACACGAGGTTCGGAAAGAGAACGGCCTCTAAGGCGGTGGTTGGCCAGCAAGGCAGGTGGCTGCACAGCATCGAAGTACAGCAACCATCGCGCCCGGCCCTGACCATCACCGGCCCTGGGCGACTGTCTGACGTGCCCGGCAGACCTCAGAGACCACCGTGCCCATAGTTCGCATCGAGGGGCAGGGAGCCGTAAGGACTATGAGCGGTCGGAGACGGACGAGCGCCGTTCGCGAGTGCCGGCCAGAGCGTGGGTGACTGGCTGCCTATGGGAAGGTCTTGCATGTGATGGGTCAGGATGGCGTCCGGGTCCGCGAGCTCGCACTCGTGGACGGAGTTCGCCCTGCGGACGTTGTGCGGGTTCATCGCGAGGCGCTCCAAGTGCTGCGTTCGAGCATCGACGCAGCCCACATTGACGCCTACAGCGGTGACGCCTGGCCGCCTGAGATCCTGCACTCGTACGAGCGCGCCCTCCAGCTTGCTCGTGAGGAGGTCGCACGCGGTCATCGCCGCAGGCGCTCCGATCCCGGGATGGGGATCGATATTGATGTCCGAGACGACGGGCAGTTCGAAGTGCTGTCGGACTTGGCGCCTTACACAATCCACGCCGAAGGCTGGCGGAACGGTCGGCAGGTCTTCAGCGCCAGCGACACGGGAACCGCCCTGTGGATCGAGGTCACGCAGGAACAGGAAGCAGCACTTATTACCCGACTGGGTCTGCTGGGGATCCCATCGGGTGTGCTCACCGTCCTGGCACCCGGGCGCTAAAGGCCATTGCCGACGCGGGCTCGCGGAGCCACAGGACCAGCGAGGCAAGGCGGAGTCCGGCCTGGTAGCCATCCGCGAGCTTGTCGAACCGGGTCGCTACCGCGCGGAACTGCTTGAGCCGTTGGAGTGTGGACACCAGCGTCACGACCGGCGGATCCCCGGACCGGTCTTGCGGCGGGGAGTCAAACCCGATGATTCTCCTGACATCAGCGACTGACACCAACAAGGGCGAACGGCCGTGGTCAACGCTGAACGTCAGCGGACAGCCAGTCGAGGCGCCGGGTGGGTGGACCAACACCGGCAGCACCCCGTCATTGACCTGATAAAGATGAGGCCAGACCTCAAAATCAGATTCCTAGACCGTTGCCCGCCGGACCTGGTAGTCCCAGCGTGTGAGTGACCGGACGACGGTCTCGGCGCCAATGGGGTTGGCGCTGTGTACGAAGACCGTGCCGATTCGGAAGGGCCGCCCGTTGAAAGCGGCTTCTTCCATGAGGGTCACCACGGGCAAGATGCTGTCGTCACCGCCGAGGTCGTGGTCGAGCCAGAGTTCGTCGATGAAGCTGTCGCGGTGCTCTTGCAGGAGCTTGATACCTTCGCCGCTGCTGCGCGCGATCCGCGTGGTCCAGGGCAGCGGCCGGAGGTCGTCTATGCCGAGGATGACGGGCGTTGGTGCGGGCGACTCTTCTTTCACTCGACCATTATCACGGCACGGCCGCGACTGGCTCAGGGAGCGTGATCGCCGAACTAGGGTCCGTCTTCAAACGGATCTTGCCCAGAGCAGGAATGACGCGAGATTGACCGCTGCCTCGTAGGAGGTGGCGGTCTTGTCGTATCTGGTGGCGATGCCGCGGAAGCCCTTGAGTCGGTTGAAGCAGCGCTCGACGACGTTGCGCCGACGGTAGATCTGACGGTCGAAAGCGGGTGGCCGGCCTCCTCGGTGGCCGCGGTTGTGGCGGTGACGCTTCTGGTCGGTCTTTTCCGGGACGGTGCAGGCAATTCCGCGTTTGCGCAGGTAGGCGCGGAAACCGCGAGAGCTGTAAGCCTTGTCGGCGACGACCTGGTCGGGTCTGCAACGGGGTCGGCCAAGTCCGATGCGCGGGACGCGAATGCGTTCCAGGAGGGGACGCGCGCAGACGCTGTCGTGGCGTTGGCCGGGTGTCAGCAGGACGGCCAGGGGCCTGCCGCGACCGTCGCAGGCGAGGTGGATTTTGGTGGTCAGTCCGCCTCGGGATCGGCCGAGGGCGTGATCGTCCGGTTCGTCCGGCCGGTGGATCCCCCTTTTCGGCCGGTGGCGGCCGAGTGCTGGTGGGCGCGGACGATGGTGGAGTCGATCTGGACGAGCCAGTCGATGTCGCCGACAGCGTCCGCGCCAGCCTGGATCTGCTGGAGTGCCTGGGTGAACACGCCGTCCAACGCGTAGCGGCGAAAACGGGTGTAGACCGTCTGCCACGGCCCGTAACGTTCCGGCAGGTCACGCCAGGAGACCCCGGTCCGGATCTTGTAGACCATCCCGTTGATGACCTGCCGGTCTGGCACTCGCGGTCGTCCCGTCGCGGCACGCGGTATGAGCGGAGCAAGTAACTCCCACTCCAGGTCGGTGAGTTCATGGCGGCGTATCACCCGACCATGATCCACCACCTGATCATCTTTGAAGACGGACCCTAGGTCGATGCAGCTCTCGACGGTGGCACCCTCGGCGTCAGCGGCCGATACGGAGGTGAGCTGTGGCTACGAGACGCAGAGATGAGCGCATGGCGCGTTGCGCGCCCGCTCAGTCGGCGAGCCCGCCGTCGGCTGAGGCACAGACTGGCTTCGTGTCCAACCTTTGGCACTCCCCCTTCACGAGGTGCGGTACAGCCACGAAGTACAGCAACCACAGCAACCGATCACGTCCCGCAACGCCCTTCGGAGACCATGACGCGACCGCAATGACGGCCAGTGCCCGGTTTCTGTATAGCTACAGATCAGAAGGTGCCCGCGCCCCTGCCGTACTCGATCTACCGGGAACTGACAGGGAGCCACGGTGGTTGACGGACAGCGCACAAGAGAACGGCCCTCGACCGCCTGGTCAGGGGCGACAGGACTGTTGCCCTTATACGTCGATCAGTGGGCGACCAAGCCAGCCAACCGGGTGACTCAGCCACCTGTTCGATTTATGAGTCCATCGAGGAGTAGAACCTCGCCTGTGATGCTGTGATCGGGCCACCCGACCACAGCTCGGCGTCAGCCGGCCCTGTTCAGCCTGGCCATCCATCGATGATGGAACACCCTCGCGCCCCCTTTGCACCGCGCTCTCGCCCTGGCTGCGGTCGAGGGAGGACCATAGGAGTTGAGTGAGCAAGGGAGGCCCACCATGAAGACCAGAGCCTCGGACTACGACCGCTGGCTGTACTCTCACACCCCCTCCCAGGCCGAGGGCGAGCGTGACGAACCGGCCGAGCGCGCAGCCATGGATCAGCACCCCGACGTCCCCAGGACCGAGCCGTCCCAGGCCGAGGGCGAGCGGGTGGACGACACCAGGACCACCTGACCGCCGACAAGCGATCAACGAACGGCGCCTGATGGTCTGACTGCGTGACAACGCCGACGTATGACGGCACACGCCTGCGGACAGCCGCGGCAGGCAAGCAACCCACCGTCCTGGGTGGAGCATCCACTCAAGTGCTTTGGGACGAAGAGGCGGTCCGTGGACCATCCGTGGACGAGTCACGTGTTACTGATCAATCAGACGCCTGTGACCTGCGCACACGCCAAGGACCGAAGGGCCCTCCGGAGCCGTGCGCGTTTGGCCAGGCAAGGCACTCCCTCTTGTTCCAGAGGTGAGCTACGGTCCCCACATGACCGAAGATGACGGCGGGCGCGCTGCCTGGATGGAGTCGAAGCGCCGCCTGGTCAATCCCAAGCGCCACATCGCTGCCCTGCGAGAGATCATTGTCGAAGACGACGATGAACTTCTTCTCTATAACTACGACCTCATCAGCGACCCGCAGACCGTGAAGATCGTAAGAGCTCAGCAGCGAGCAGCGGGGCAGAGGAACCGCCGACTCAAGCGCTTGGCGGCCCGGCAGCGCCACGCGGTACACCAGCGAAGTACAGCAACCACAGCAACCGGCCCCACCCCAGAGTGCTTGAGTTCTCGAAGTCCGTCGCAACACCCCAGTTGGGGAGTGCGATGGACTTCGAGATTCGGGACCGGTCGGTCAACCAGGGGCGCCGTAGGTTGACCGAGGAACGGCGCATTTACCTTCAGCTCGTGCAACAGGGCGTGAGTAGTGTGGAAGCGTGCCGGATCGTCGGGATCAACTATCGGACGGGGAAGCGGTGGCGTAACGGCCGTGCCCCGTCCGGCAGGACGGTCGGGGCGTCACCGATCCCTGCGGTGGCGCCTTCGGGTCCTTCCCGCTACCTCCGTGAAGCCGATCGGATCCATATCGCCGATCGGTTGCGGGAGAAGGCCACGATCCGGCAGATCGCCACCGAGTTGGGCCGCAGCCCCTCCACGATCAGCCGGGAGATCCGCCGCAACGGCACGGTCGACCCGCGCGGAGTCCGGCACTACCGCCCGCACGCGGCCCAGACCCGGGCCGACAGTCGGCGCCCCCGCCCCCGCCCCAAGCCGGGGAAGATCGCCCAGAACCTGCACCTGCGCGCCTTCATCCAGGAGCATCTGGACCTGCGATGGAGTCCGGAGCAGATATGCCAGGCCCTGCGCACCCGCTTCCCCCAACGGCCGGAGCTGCACGTGGTCCACGAGACCGTCTACCAGGCCCTCTACGTCCAGGGCAGAGGCGAGCTACGCCGTGAGCTCGCCTCGATCCGGCTCTGGCTCCGCTCGTGACCCGCACGACAGGTCTCAGGCGCCGGTCCGCCCGTCGACGAGCTCACGCACGACGTCGAGGTGGCCGTTGTGGCGGGACGTCTCCTCAATGAGGTGGAGGATCACCCAGCGGAGATCGACGTGGCGAGTTGGGACTGCATCCCCGGCGAAGAATGGTCAAGGTTCTGACGTGTACGAGGCGACCGCACCACAACCGCACCAGATCGACCGGAGAACAGCGGGGAATCACGGTGAAAGCGATCCAGCCCGGCGGGACAGTGCCCAGACCGTTCGCCCAGGTCAGCGCTAGAGTCGATCCTCAATGACCGCAGCTTCCCCAGCTGATGGCGGTACACCGGGGCCGGCCTTGACGCAGACAGACAGCGGCAGCTCCGTGCGGTCCTGACCTTGCTCCTTTGCAGGCACGGCGTTGACTGTCACGATCAAGCCGTGGCCAACCTTTCGAAGACCGCAAGCCGCCTGGACGCCTTCATCGACATGATGGGCCCAGTGATCGGCGTCATGCTGCTGGCTGTAGGCATTGAGACCTACCGCAGCGGTGGATCCATGGGCTGGCCCATCGCGGGAGCGGTCCTGCTTGTGATCAATTCCTGGGTGGCCTGGCGCCGCCTCGCCAGGCGCCGGAATCCGATCCCCTCGCCGTAGCGACGCCACGCAGCCGCCAGTTTCTGACATCCACGACTGACTGTGAGGATGCCGGACGGGGGTGCGGTCCGGGGACGAAACCCCGAAGAACCGGGAGATCGGCCCCTCGACCAAGCGGCAGCGCTTCAACCGCACCGAGCACCTGAGGGCAGATACCGCCGGACCCCGATGCCGGCCGCCGTCTCAAGGGCTTCCGCCAGGACAGCGAGTCCCAGCACTCCCGCTTCGACCAGAGCCCCCCACACAAGAGAGTCCCTGCCTACGGGGGCCTACGTGGTCCTGCCGATCTGCACGGGGATCACGTCCTGGACCCGGTCCGCGCCGGTGAACGTCACTTCGGCGTGCCAAGCCTCTGGTGGAGACGGTTCCCTCGATCGAAAACTCATCCACCAGAGGCTTCACCCGCCGACCAGGCCAACATCACATCCCACCAGGCGAGTTGCAGCCGGCCATGCTCTGATGACCACAGGTGGGAGCGGCGGCCGGCCGGGCTGCCCGTTGCGCTGGACCGCCCGGTCGGACCGGGTGTCTACCGGACGTCGTAGGCGCGGGTGATGGTCTGGGTGACCGCGTTGCCGTTGGCGTCGGTGAAGGTGGCCTTCGTCATGACCTGCTTGCCGGCGGCGCCGGTGTGGTCGAGGACGGCCGTCCACTTGCCGCCCCGCCGCTGGGTCGGCGCCTGGGTCCAGGTGGTTCCGCCGTCGTAGGAGTAGGACAGCGAGGCCTCCGTGATCGCGCCCGGGGTGTACCCGGCGTGGCCCTCGACCGACAGGCCGACCCTGATGCCGCTCTGTGCCGGCAGGGTGTTCATGCCGTCCACCGGCAGGTCGTACGCCGGGGCGAGGATCGGCAGGCCGCGGGAGTAGACGTCCGGCTCCCGGTGGGAGCGGAAGCTCCATGTGGTGGTGACGGCGGTGGAGCGCAGCCAGTTCCGGTCCGAGGAGGGGATCTTCTCCAGGTTCTGGGTGAGCTCGTACGCGGAGTCCTCGTCCGGCACCTGGAACACGCCGTACGGGTCGTAACTGCTGCCGATCTGCTCGCCGTTGCGCTTCAGCACCAGGTTGCCGAGGTCGCCGAACGATCCGCCGTAGGACCAGTGGTCGCCGGAACCGTCGACCCAGAGTGCGTTCTGGAAGCCGATCAGGTCGCCCTGCCGCTCGGCGGACAGCATCAACTTGCCGTCGGCGTCGCGCGGCGCGGCAGGCCGCAGGGGGCCGCCGTACCACTCCTCCGCGCTGCGCTGTCCGGCCCGGTAGGTGCGTTCCTGGTCGCCCATGAACGCGGCGAACGGGAAGCTGGTCATCGCGCCGTGGTACCAGGCGTCGTCGCCGGTCGTGTAGTAGGCGGTGCGGGTACCGGGCACATGGACCCCGCCGAACGGGCTGACGGTGATGTAGTCGCTGTCACCCCCGGAAGGGCGGACGAACAGCGCGTCGAGGTAGTCGCTTTCCTTGCCCATGGCCTTCCACGTCTCGGTGACCTGGGCGAGCCTGGAGTCCTTGGGCTTGTAGACCTGATCGGAGTACAGCGGACCCCGGGTCGGGTACGACAGGTTGTAGACGTAGGACGCCCCGTCCTCGGAGCCGATCGCCCGCCAGGTGGGCCGGAACTCGAAGGTGCCGTTCCTGGCACGTCCGTCGATGTCCGCGTAGACCTTCGGGACGCTCTTGCCGATCACGACCGAGCCGGCCATCAGCCAGGTGTCGTCCCAAATGCGGCTGTAGCTGAACGAGGTGCTGTCCACCGTCGAAGGCTGGTCGGTGTGCAGGCTCAGCTGGTGGGCCTTGCGGGCGTCGAGGACGACGGTGGTGTCACGGGTGATCCGCAGCTGCGGCTGCGCGAGGTAACTGACCGACTCGGCCGCGTTGTTCGCGTCGTACGACATCACGAAACTGCTGAGAGCGTAGTCGCCCGGGCGCACGCTGTACGTCTGGTCGGTCGCACCCGCGTTGGTACGGCGCTCGCCCTTGTCGATGTCGAGCTTGACGAGGTCCAGGGAGGAGGAGCCGGCCGCGGGCTTGCCGTTGCGGTCGATGACCTTGACCCGCAGCGTGACCGTCTCCGGCTGGACGTAGAGCGTGACGGGCACGGAGACGTGCACACCTTCGCCGGTGGCCAGGATCCGGCCGGTGACCGCACCGTACTGGGCGTCCTTCAGGCGGGCGGTGGGGTCGATCCGCAGCGGCACCTGGGCGGTGGCCCCCGCGGGGACCCTCACCTTGTCGTCCTCCAGCTGGACGATGCGGGAGTCGACGTCGCTGCCGTCGTTGCCGTGCACACCGCTGACCCTCAGTCTCAGGGTCAGATCGCGGCCGGTGGTGTTGGTGAACGGCACCCGCACGGTGGTGCGGTCCGAGGCGTCCTGCGGCCAGTCGTAGCTGCCGGCCTGGACGGCGGGCGCGGAGAGCACCTTCTGGTTCACCGCGGCGAACACGTCGAGGACACCGGCGCCGGTCTGGTCGGCGCCGGCGACCTTGCCGCCGGTGCGGGCGGAGGCGACCAGGGCGGCCTTGATCTGCTGCGCGGTCCAGTCCGGGTGGGCCTGGCGGACGACGGCTGCGGCGCCCGCGACATGCGGGGTGGCCATGGAGGTGCCGGACATCGTCCGGTAGGCGTAGACGCCCCGTCCGCCCGCGTTGGCCGCCGAGATGTCGACGCCGGGGGCGGCGATCTCGGGCTTGAGAGTGTGGGTGACGGCGACCGGACCGCGGCTGGAGAACTGCGCCGTGGTGTCGTCGCGGTCCACGGCACCGACGGTCAGCACGCCGGGCACGCAACCGGGCGAGGAAACGGTCTCAGTGCCCGAACCGGCGTTGCCGGCGGCGATGACGAACAGGGTGTGGGTGTTCTGCGAGAGCTGCTGCGCGGCCTGGGCCACCGGGTCGGCGCAGTCGCCGATCGCGGGACTGCCCAGGCTCATGGAGACGACATCCGCCTGCTGGTCGACGGCCCACTGCATGCCCGCGATGATCCAGGAGTCCTGGCCGTAGCCCTGGTCGTTGAGGACCTTGCCGATGAGCAGGGAGGTACCGGGGGCGACGCCCTTCTTGCGGCCGTCACTGGCCGCTCCGGACCCGCCGACCGTGGAAGCGGTGTGAGTGCCGTGGCCCACCTGGTCGTCGGTGGTCTTGGAGTTCGTGAAGTTCTCGGATGCGGCGACCCGGCCCACCAGGTCCGGGTGCTCGGCGTCCACGCCCGTGTCCAGCACGGCGACCTTGGTGCCCTTGCCGTCGTAGCCGGCCGCCCAGGCCTCCGGCGCGTGCACCTGCGCGGTGGACCGGTCCAGCGTGGCCTCGACCTTGCCGTCCAGCCACAGTTTCTTCAGTGTGGAGGCGGAACGTGAGCGAGTGTTGGTGATGTCCTGCCAGAAGGTGGCGGCCGTGTCCTTGCCGGCCTTGAGCGCGACACCGTCCACGGTCGGGAGGCTCAGGCCCCGCTCGGCCCCGCGGGGGGCCGCCGGCGCGCTGCTGGCGACGTTCACGCTGTTCTGGTACGTGGCGATGAGCGGCAGCGTGTCGGTATGTGCGTCGTCGTATCCCTGGCGGATGAGCCCGGTGACGTTGAACAGCTGCTTGTCGACCTTGCCCTCGGCGATCGCCCGGGAGGCGTCCTCCGGGTAGACGTAGAGGTCCTTGCCCATCTGAAAGGTCTGCACGATCGGCTGTGTGCCGTCCTCGCGGGGCAGGACGGCCGCGGAGCTGTGACCCGACAGGTCCGTGGTCACCAGTACCTTGTCGCCGGTGACGAGCGTGACCGACACCTGCTTGCCGCCCGCCGCCGTGGTCCCACCGCCGACGACGGGCCTCTTCCCCGAGGCACCGTCAGAGGGCGTGTCCGCCGCCGCCCCGGAGGGCAGGACCGCGGTGACAGTCAGGACGGCGACGGTCGCCGCGCCCAAGGCTGTACGCGTTATGGAGCGCATGGATCTCCCCACTGGATACCGTGAACATGTCAGGCTGTAGCTGGAGCCTGCCATGCATACGGACCTGCGAGGGGCGCCGCGCGTGACGGGTTTCCCGCATGTCGGTTTCCCGTCACGCGGTCGCGTCCGGCGGCACGTCGGCTCGATGGGGCCTGGGGCCTGGCAGGTGCAGGTACGCCCGCGTGTCCTTCGCCGCGATCATCCGGGCGAGCATCGGCCCGGCGGGTCAGAACCAGCCCGCACGTGCGGCGTGCCACCCGAGCTGCAGACGCGAATCAGCTCCGGCAAGGTCCATCAGACGGCGTGTCCGTCGCTCCACGGTGCGTATCGAGAGACCGAGTTGGGAGGCCACCCGCCGGTCGGAGACCCCCGCCAGCAACAGGGCGAGGACCTCCAGCTCCCCCTCGGTCGGCTGCTGATCGGCTGTCGACTTCGCGCGCACACCCGTGGCGGTGGTGTACAGCGGACGGGCCTGGGCCCATTCCTTCTCGAAGAGATGGACCAGGGCCGTCAGCAGGCCACTGCGGTGCACCACGATGGCGCTCGGCTCGCCGCCGGAGTCCGCCATGTCCAGCGGGACCATGGCACGCTCCCGGTCCGACACGACCATCTTCAGCGGCAGCGAGTCGGCCAGACGAAGCTCGAGACCCGCCGCGATGGCCTCCCTCACATCCCTGCCCACGTCGGGACCGTCGAGATAGTCCTTGGCCGCCACGACCCGGAAGGCGACTCCGCGGTCCAACGCGGAACTCTCCGACATGTCGGTGTCCTCGCGCGGTACCGCGATGGGCTCCCCGACGAGGAAGACGAGCAACTCCCGCTGAGCACCACGCTGCAGTTGATGGAACCGGTGCGCGACCTGCTCCACGCCGACGACCACCTCCATGACGCTGCCCGCAGGATGCGCTGCGGTGCTGCGGTACTGCTCGGTCAGCATCGCGAACGCGGTCTCGGCCCGCTGAAGCGCGTTGCGCTGCTCGACGAGGAACGGGGCCAGGGCCACCGAGGGCGGGGTGATCCGGTAGCGGGCGGACGGACGGCCGGCCCCGCGGTCGGCCACGTCAGGTGCCCCGCTCCCGGCCTCGGCGGCGATCACCACCAGGCCACGTGTCGACAGGTCGAGCAGGATGCGGGTGGTCTCGGGCTCCTCGAATCCGGTCTGCCGGGCGAGGTCGTGCGCGGAGGCTGTCGGGCGAGCGAGCAGCGCGGTGTAGACAGCCTCTTCGGCCGGTCCCAATCCCAACGCCTGAAGCATCCAGCTCCCCTCGCGGGCGGCCGCCGTGTCTGCCCCTTGGTGCAGCTCAAACGCACCGAGCGGATCTTTCTCGGCCGACCCTATCCCACCGTCGGAAGTCACCCTGGGCTGCTGCCTGTTGTGCACCCACCTGGGACGCTCGGACCGGCCTCCCGGGTGGGAGACGCCGGTGCACTCCCCCCAGGGAGCGACCGCCGACGCCGGAACAGCTAAGCGGAAGCCCTGGGTTCCGAGGTGCACCCGCTGTGACACGTGCATCATCAGGCCGAAGAGGACGGCGTGGTTCGACACTTCACGGCCCGGGTCCTGCGACCGGCCGTGCGTGGTGGACGCACGGCCGGCCGCAGGACCCGGGTTCCCTGCGTCGTCAATCACTTCGTTCATGTCCGGCGAGGCTGCGCGAGCATGCCCGGCAACCCGGTCGGCAGCCCGCTCGCCGCCTCGCGAACCACAGCAGGCAGGGGGCGAACTCGGGTGGGCCGGCAGGACCCCCCGCACCTCACCCCCTGCTGCCTCAGTGGTCGGCCCCCGCGGCCTTCTCGCCGTGCCGGTCGACGACGGCGCGCCGCATCACGGCTGTGCTGCCCATCAGCGTGTCGGACGTGATGCCCTTCTGCTTGTCGTGGGTGATGAAGCCGCGCGCGCCGAGGAACGCGAGACTGCGCTTGTCGAAGATCCATTCGTCACGCGTGGCGGAGGAGGCGTCCTCGCGTGTGATGGCGATCCCGTGCCGGCCGGCCACGTCGACGGCGTCCGGGATCTCCTTGACGCCCGGTATCCTCGCAGCCGCCTTGTACAGCGCGGCGGTGTTCTTCGGCGGCATGAGCGTCTGGCTCAGCAGGTCGCCGATCAGGGAGAAGACGGCCTGCTCCCTGGACTCTCCGTCAAACACGCGGACGTCGCGGCGCAGCAGGGCGAGCAGGGTGTCGGGGTCGGCCGGCAGCGAGGACAGCCACGTGTACGTGGGGTGGTCGATGCCCGCCGGGACCGCGTCGGTGGACTCGATGGGGATCGTCTCATCGGGCATCACGGCGTCCTTGCCGGACTCGCGCATCCAGCCCGTGGTCTTGAGGGGCCTGGGGTCCTGCGACGTCCACGTCTCCACCGTATGCGGGGCACCGAGTTTCACGGGCCCTTCGAACGTTCCCTTGTTCGACACGGTCAGGCTCCTGACGTACACGAACTGGTCGTCCCTGACCGGCGTGACGTCACGCGCCATGGCCGCGACGGCGATCCGGTGAAGGGTGACGGGGGCGCTCTGGGCGCGTGCGTTGCCGGTGGCGGCCCGGTCCGCCGGCGCGGACCGGTCGTCGCCGCCGGTGCCGGTGAGGGTGACGGCCAGTGCTCCGGCCAGCGCCATCGAGGCGAGGGGCACCAGGACGGCGGGACGCGTCAGCCGGCGGCGCGCTGCCGGAACCGAGGCGACGGAAGCGGGAGCGGCGGCGGGAGCGGGAGCGTGGTCGAGGTCTTGGTCGATCTGCTGCATCAGGACGTCCTTGTAGTGGCGGTGTCGTCCCGGCCGGAGGTCCCATTCGGCCGGCGCGGACAGCAACTCCAGCGCGTCCTCGGTCCGTCGACCGTCGGCGTTCATCGGGTCTCCTCCTTCAGGAACAGGGCCGCGAACGCGGCCTCACTCTCCATCTCTCCGCGGGGACCGGGGAGTTCCGTCTTTCCGCTGCCCTGCCCGGAGCTGAGCCGGGCGAGCTTGGCCCGGGCGCGCGACAGCCTCGACCGCACGGTGCCGAGGGGGACGCCGAGCGTCTCCGCCGCCTGGCGGTAGTCGAGCCCGGCCGACACGCACAGGGCGAACACCTCGCGCTCCTGGCGGCGCAACCGGCCCAGCGCCTCGTGGACCAGCGCGAGCCGGCGGGCGTCGTCGATCCGCCCTGCCGCCTCCTCCGCGAAGTCCTCCACGGGACGCGGCTGCGGGCTGCGGGCGAGGAAGGCGAGCCGCCGACGCAGACTCCGGTTGGCGTTGTGCGCCTTGTGCGTGGCGATGCCGAGCAGCCAGGGCGCCAGCGATCCGCCGTCCAACTCGACCCGCTCCCGGCCGCGCCAGGCGGCGAGGAAGGTCTCGGACATGGCTTCCTCGGCCTGTGACCAGTTGCCGGTCAGCCGCAGGGCATGGTTGTAGACCGCCCGCGCGTACTGGTCGTAGAGCTCGGCGAACGCCGCCCGGTCCCCCGCCCGTATGCGCGCACGCATGGACTCCTCTGGTTCTGTATGGCTCACACTCGGTACTCTCCATGCCCCGCCCGAAGTTCCAGTGGCGTGCGTCACACCCCTGGTGCGATGGGCGCTCGCGGCGAACAGCGCCCATGCCCCTCCTCATGACGAGCGCTCTTGGCCTCAACCCTGGGCCAGTGCAAGCAGCTGAGCAGCCGCGCGGCTTTTGTCCAGTACGGCGAGAGGGGGCTGCGCAACAACTCTCCGGCCCGCTGAAGTCGTTGACACGAGTTACGGACACACGGGGGCGCATACTGCGCCTTGCCCCCGGCTACGTACTCACCGGCCTCAAGGAGAAGCTCGGCGTGCCTGAGTGTCCAGGTCGGGTCTGAGGGATGCCACAACGTCACGCCGCAGGCCGTGATCGCCGCAGCGGAGGCGGAATCGATGCGCACCGGTGATTTCTGCGGCACGCCGGGAAGCGCGCGTACCCGGGGCGATCGGCCCGGCGGCCGGCGAAAGTGCGTGCGCGATGCCTGCCGCGGCGGATGGTCCGCCCACCAGCTCGTGATCGTTCACGATGTTGTGCGGGAACGGCGCGGATGAGGCGGGGCCATCCTGACGGTGCGCTGCGGCTGGACGCGGCGCCGGGCCGTGACCTGGGTCCTGGACGTGGCAGCTCCGTACAACAGCTGATCCGCATCCGGCAGGAACACGGCCGTTGCGGACACGAGCAGCGGCGCCGGTTCCCCCGCGGCCGGTGGAGGCCGGGCACCTGGGGTGTGCCGGCCCGGCCTCCGGATTCCACGCCCGGCTCCGCTCGGACGGCCAGGGCCTGGGCTGCGCACAGGCGCCGTTCAGGTGTCCGGGCCAGGGGCAAGCACGTCGGCTTCAGACGGCCGCGCGAGCGAAGGTGAGCGTCGCGGTGACCGTGGTCAGGCCGCGGATCATACCCAGCTGATTCCAGACCATCCCGAACCGCTCCCGGTCCACGGTGAACTCCACGGCGAGGCTGATCGCGTCGTCACTCGATGCGGTGACGTGGGCGGTGACGGTCTGCGGGCTGCCTGCTCCCCGGACGGTCAACTGGCCGGCGATCTCGGCGGTGTCGTCCTGGGGCACCGCCGCGCCGTTGACGGCAAAAGTGAGAGTCGGGTGGTTCTCGGTGTCGAAGAAGTCACTGCCGCGCAGGTGTTCATCCCGCTTTGCGTTCCTCGTGTCCAGAGACGTCGCGTCCACGCTGACCACACCGTGGGCGGTCCCGTCGGGCTTGATCTCACCCTCGCCCTTGACGCTGCCGAAGGCGCCCTTCACCGTCACCAGGCCCCACATCGTCCGATGCGCGATGGCCACAGTAGAGCGGGCGGGATCCAGCTGCCACAGGCCAGTTTCGATGACGACGGTCATGGAGGTTCTCCAGAAGAGTTGAGGACGGGAACGGGGAAGCCGCATCCGCGACCCGAGTGCCGGGACCGCAGCCCAGTAGTCCAAATTTGGATGACTCCACGCACGCTAGCCGGTTATCCAAAAATGGACAACCGTTAGACTGTGACACCATGGCCGACTCTTCCGCCCCCGCCGATCAGCTCGAGCGCGAGCCATCGGACGACACCGGGCTCCTGCCCGCCGAACTGCGCTCCTGGATGCAGCTGTTGGCCGCGGCCGGCACGATCGAGCAGCAGCTCCGCTCACGGGTGAAGGATGCGACGGGGATCTCGCACGACGAGTTCCTGCTGCTGTGCCTGCTCGCCGACCAGCCCGGCTCCAGCCTGCGGATGACACGGATCGCGGAACTGCTGGGCCGCCCCAAGACGCGGCTGACCTACCAGGTGGCCTGCCTGCAGCACGCGGGACTGATCACCAAGAACTCCGCCTGCGGTGACCGGCGCGGCGTCGAGGTGGCACTCACCGACAAGGCCCGCACTCTGCTGAGCGAATCGTCCCGCCCCCTCGCCGACGCGGTCGCCGAGGCCATCGCGCGAACGGCCTGCGCCCAGCGGTACACGCAGTTGCAGCACCTGCTGCCGACGAGCCAGGGCTCCGGGGAGCCCACCACAGAGCAGAAGAAGTAGCCGCAAGGAACCGAACCTGGAGCTCGTCAGAACCGGGGACGGAGCCGACGGCCGGGCAGCACTACGCGGACTCTGCCGAACACCGACGCCGCCTGTCCAGCACGACGGCGACGCCCATGCCTGCCGCCGCACCGCCGCCCGACTACCGCACGACTGCTGACGTCATTGGGCGGCTGCCGCTCTCCTTGCTGGGG
Source organism: Streptomyces sp. NPDC005784 (assembly GCF_042871525.1). Lineage (NCBI taxonomy): Bacteria > Bacillati > Actinomycetota > Actinomycetes > Kitasatosporales > Streptomycetaceae > Streptomyces > Streptomyces sp. NPDC005784. Next base: position 20,277 of record NZ_JBIAIQ010000045.1, on the reverse strand, counting down.
CGCAAAGGCCTCGGCACTCGCCCTGGTGCGCACCTCAGCAGCAGCGGTATCGGCTGCGCGCACGACTCGGCGGCGCCGAAGGTCCCCTTGCCGACACGGGTTGTCGGGGGCCAGGCCCGGTGCCCGCCATGAAGCCGCCGAGGGCGCCGGGCCGTTGCCGGATGCGTTCGAGCCGGTCGAGGACGGGGACCTTCCTCGGCCCGATCTGTCGCGGAGCGCCCAAGTCGGCTCAGGGGATTAGTGGTTGTTTCGGTCCGGGTGCCCAATATGATGTGGGATCCGATCGCGGCCCTGGAGCAACCACCTCGTCGGGGGCCTCAGCCTGGAGGTGGAGTGACGTCAGCGGGCAGCAATGACCATCCGCCTGGCCAAGGCCGTAACGAGCGCCTCTCCGGTCCGCTTCCGCCACCGTTACGTCCGCCGGACTCGTCCGGCCGCAACTGGTCCGCGGTGGCCGACGAGGTCACCGACACCACCCGGCTGCTGAGCGCGGGCACGTACGTCGATCCCGGCTTCCGGGACGCGGTCGTCCAGGAGCTCCACGTACATCAGGAGCGCGTCGTCGCCCCCTCCGTCGACTTTGACGCCGTCACGGTCCTGTGGCACGCGTTGCGCGCACGACGCCTGCAAACCCTCTGGGCGGCGGCAACCGCGGTCCTGTGGGTGGCCGGCCTTCTGCTGGGCGGCGCCTTCTTCGCGCTTTTCACCGTCCCCGCCGCAGTGCTCCTCCTCGCATCGGCTCTCGCCGGGCCGCCGCCCGGGACGGACCGTGGCCGTCTCGGGAGCCCAGCCCGCCGGACCGGCCGGATACGACGGGTCCTCGCCACGGCGATGAACGTCGTCGGGAGCCTGCTGTTCGCCGGCTACGCCGCAGTGGCGCTGGCGAAAGTTGCCGTCGACCCAGGAGCCAACGGCGTTCCCGCCTGGTTTGCCCTCGCCGTGCCGATCGCCATGGCCGTTTGCACCGCGGGGTACCAAGCGCAGGTGTCCCGGATCATCGGTGAGGATCTGGGGCCTGCTTCGTTTCGTCCAGTCGGTGTCGGCGGGCCGGAGGGGCACCCGTGGATCCAGGTGCCGGGACGAGACATCCGGCGTGAACAGCACTCGCCGCTGATCGTCTACCACCCGGATTCTCCCTTCCTCGGCTTCGGCGCCCCCCATCGGCCCTGGGTCGTGGCAGTCGGACTGGTCCGCAGGCGTCCGGGCCGGCCGTACGCCGAGGACGAGTTCGACGACCGGATGGTCATGGACCAGGTCCGCGCGCAGGTCGAGCAGCTGCGTGGGACGGACGGGGGCCGTGCGGGAACGAAACGGAACGTCTTGGGGAGACTGGCGGTCGACGACTGCGTGTTTCTGCCCGTGACCGGGTTGCCGCACCGCACCGCGGCACCGGACGCCTGGCAGGACTTCCCCGTGCACCGGGACGCCGCCCTCGCCGAGAGTGGCACCCGAAGGCGGCACTACCTGCGTGTCCAACTGGAATCAGGGGGCGGCGAGAGCGTCCTCAGCGTGTTCGTCCGCGCGTATGCGCAGCGCGGTGTGCTGACGCTCGAATGCGTGCCGTGCGTGCTGCCCCCTGTCCGGTCGGCATTTCGCGAGGTGGACCGGATCACCAGCACGCGGCGAGGCGAAGCCGCAGTCGTCAAGGCGCTCCGGGCGATGGGGCAGACGCCGGCTTTCGCGGCACGATCGGTGGTCTATCTGGTCCGCCGGACCGCGGCCGCGTTCCGGGAGTGGACCGCAGGCCACGGTTCGGCGCCGGCTGACGGACCGCACGTTTCGGTACGGGAGCTGGGCAGCGGCGAGAGCGCGTCGCTGTTCCAGGAGATCGACATCGAGGGTTCGCTGGCGGCCATCCGAGACCGCGTGCTGCGCGGTGTGACCCAGGCTCTGCGTGAACAGGGTTACGAGACGGACGAGTTCCAAGACAGGCTGGGCAACCTAGCCCACGGAGCGGTCTTCCTCGGCGGTCCGATGACCGGCCAAGCCATGGCCACCGGTGCAGGGAGCACCGCGACTCCGTTGGCAGCCGGCCCCCGCTCCCCCGGCCCGACGACGAATCCCGACGACGACAGCTGGGAGAGCGACTGAGCCCATGGGAGACATCGCCAAGGGAGTGCTGGTAGGGGCATGGGGTCTTCTCGTCGGCTGGATCCTGCCGACGACGATCAACCTCGCCATCCTGGGTTTCACCGTCTTCCCCAGCGTCGACGACGAGTTCGGCGTGGCCCGGCTGCGGCCCGCCACACCCCACGGGGCCACACTGCTGCTGGTCCTGGCCGTGCTGTTCGGGCTGATCCTGTACGCGCTGCAGAACCCCCTCTACCGCATCCTGGAGGGCTACCTCCTGTGGCCCCCTGCGGCTTACGGTCGGCGGTGCAGGCACCACCAGAAGGTCCGTACCGCCCTCGACGACCGGCTGACACTGCTGCGCCTCGAACGGCAGTCTCGTGCCGGAACGTTGCGGGAACCGGAAGCACGGACTCTGGCCCGGCTGAGCGGCAGCCCGCACCTGACCCGTTGGCGCGAGGCCGACCGGCGGCGCAGCCTGACCCAGCGCGCTCTCCTTCAGGAGCAGCTGGCCCGCTATCCCGTCGACACGGACCAGATCGCCCCCACCCGGCTGGGCAACGCCATCCGCCGGTTCGAGGAGTACGGCCACGACCGCTACCGCCTCGACACCCAACTGTTGTGGAACGAGCTCCAGGCGACCGCCCCGGACCAGGCCTGCCGCCAGGTTGATGCCGCCCGCACCAGCGTGGACTTCTTCGTCGCCCTGCTGTACGGGCACGCGGTCCTCGTCGTCCTCGCGTTGGCTGCACTGACCGCTCCCGATGCCGCCCCCATCCGGCTCCTGCCGGCGGCGGCGGCCGTCACCGTGCTGATCCCGGTCTGGTACCGCTCTGCGGTCGTGGCCACCGACGAATGGGCGACCGCCGTCCGTGCCCTGGTGAACGTCGGCCGCGGCCCCCTCGCCCACTCCCTCGGCTTCGCTCTCCCCAAGGGCCTCGCCGACGAACGGGCCATGTGGACGATGGTCTCGAAGTTCACCCGCATCCCCTACGACGACCCCGCCGTCGCCGTGGACCGGTTTCGCAGACAACTGGAGCCGCCCGCCAGTCCTCCCGGGCCGGGCCCCGCGGACTGACAATCGGCCCTGCTGGTTACAGGGCGTGCAGGCGCTGCCCCGACCGCAACCGGTCGTCGCTCACCCGGTCAGCCGCTCCGACCGTACGTCGAACAACCACCCACTCCCGCCAGGCATCACGCTATGAATGTGGTCGCGGGCCGGTGTGGGGGGCTGGCTGCATGCAGCGGTCGTGGTCCTGCACCGGCTCGACGACGCAGGCCTGGTCGACGTCTCCCGTGTGGTCCTCGACGCGGCTCATGTCCGCGCCAAAAAGGGGGCGAAGGACACAGGTCCGTGGACCGGAGACCTTGCTGATGTCAGGTCGTGGGCCAATGAGTTGGACCGGTTGTAAGGGCGGCTGGTGCATCGGTTCTACAGGACTGAGCCGCGGAGTCGGCGCTTGCCTACCTACAGGGTCTGAGCTCCACTGGAGCGGGGAGAGACTTCCTGCGAGCAGAGAGAAGGTGCGCCCTTGGCAGCAGCCGATCCGGAGCACGTCGCCTGGTTGACCGAGAGGAAGCTGGCCCGAGCCTGGCCGACCTGCTTGAACGCCACCGCGAACGCCAACGGAGTCCGCAGCGACTTCCGTGTATCGCACAGCACTTGGGGCGGGAGCACGTGGCACACGTACCACCTGGCGGATGTCGCCCGGGTCGCCGGGGCGATCGCCGACGGCACAGCCGCGCTCCAGCCGCACTGGCGAAACGACACCCCCGAGGCCAAGCTGCTCGATCAGCACCTCCGCAGGAAGAACCTGCCCGGTGCCATAGGGTGCGCCCTGGTCATCGCCGTCGCGTTGGCGATCGTCGTCACCATCGTGGTCCTCTCCTGGAACGACTCCTCATCGTCGTATTCACCCCCCTCCTACTGGCACTAACCCGCGCAGAGCCCGCTCAGTCGAGGTCCGGTTCGCCGCAACGACAACTGGGCAGGCCGAGCCCATGCAGCAGACGCCGCTCGGCCTCGTCGGCGCCCATAGGTGTCAGATCGATCGGCGCGAGCCTCGCGATGACCGCAGGTACCAGGTCGTGGTGACCGAGACAGCTGCGAACCGTCCCGCCTCCGACTGGACCAAGGACCAGCCTCCGTCCGGCAGTTGCCGTCACGGGACGCGTGAGCCTCGCTCTGGTGCGTACTGCCCGGCTTCCGACGCTGCGATCACACCAGCCACACCAAGACCCGTTCGCACGCTACTCCGCTCGTGCCGTCAGCCATCGTCGATCCGGTGTGACAGGACTACGCCCCCAGTGGGCGTCCAGGTCAGAATCCCACCCTGGAAGTCGCTCCGCCGACGGTCCGAGGGCCCGGACTCGTCCGAGACCGGGTAGCCGAGCTCGCTGCGTTCCCAGCCCTTATTCGCCCACGTGTCGCGAATCGCCCCGTGGACTTCCCGCGCCCGGGTTTCCGGGGTCCAGTAGATCGAGCCGTTCTCGAAGTGATTGAAGCGGCCGATCCCGTCCGGAGTTCCCGTCTCATCCGTGAGCGGATATCCCAGGAACCCCCCGGAACCCCCGAGTGAGGCGTAGTGGTCGCGGATGGCGCCGTGCACTTCTTGTGACCCCGTCTGTGGTGACCACTCGATCGTGCCGTTCTGGAAGTCGCGCGAGCGCCCGCGCCCATCCGGATTCGGGCCCTCGTTGGCGCCGGCACCGGCATCCACCGGAGCCCCGATCCAAGGGATCGTAGCCCACTTCGCATCTATGGCAGTCATGTGCTCCGCCCTTTCTCCGTTCCTTAGTCGGGCATCACTCCGTGGGCAAGTCAGCACCGCAGGCTCCTCCGGGTGGTTTCACCTGCTGGTCCTGGCGGCCTTCCATCGCGTTGCGTGCAAATATTCGCGAATGCCCCGATGCCGAAACAGGCCGTCGTTATGACAGCCGTCAACACGCGGCTGTCCAAGACAGGTCATCACTGGAAGGATCATTTACCCGAAGACCCTGGCAGGTGCGGGTGCGGGTGGAATTCGTTTGGTCCGCAGTCGATCTGTTGGTGTGGCGGGGTGAGTGAACGCAGCCGTACCTAGTGACTCCGCGTCTGTGGCCGGGGTCTGGACGCGGAAGAGGTCGGGGGGAGGGGCCCGATCCCGATGGTCATGTCAAGCCCAGCCTTGCCCGACTTGATTTCCTGAGCCCTTCGACCATCCTGTTGAACCGTCGGGCGCATTGCTTCCGTCTTGGAACTCGTCCTTGAAGAACAGCAAGCGCCCGTCCTGGTGCACAGCGTAGAGAATTCCGTCTCCGCCGCCAACGATCTGTTTGATCGCTTCGAAGTGCTGGCCGATTTGGTGGCCCGTGTTGCGGGACCACCCGGTCGATCCGTTGGCCGCGTTGCTTCCGTCTCGCCACTCATCCTTGTAAAACAGCAGACGCCCGTCCTGATGCACCATGTAGAGGGTTCCATCGCCACTGCCGGTCAGCAGCCTGGCGCCTTCGAAATGCTGGCCGACTTGATGGCCTGTATTGCGGGACCACCCGGTCGATCCGTTGGCCGCGTTGCTTCCGTCTCGCGACTCATCCTTGTAAAACAGCAGACGCCCGTCCTGATGCACCATGTAGAGCGTTCCGTCGCCACTGCCGGTCAGCAGCCTGGCGGCTTCGAAATGCTGGCCGACTTGATGGCCCGTGTTGCGGGACCACCCGGTCGATCCGTTGGCCGCGTTGCTTCCGTCTCGCGACTCATCCTTGTAAAACAGCAGACGCCCGTCGTCGTGTACGCCATAGATGATTCCGATGTCACCGGAAGCGAGCTGAGTGAATCCCATGACGACTCTCCTTGTCGCGTAATCTTGGGGCTGCGCAAGCTTGCAAGGGAACCGAAAATGCGGGAATCCGCATTGGCGACTACCTCACCGACTCAACGGATAGTCACAAACTGGACCTGAAGCAACTACGTCGAAACCTCTAGTCGGCTCCCAGCCGTTCTCATCAAACGATTCAGCAGGGAGCTACGTTCGGAATGATGTGACGCGTCGCGATGGGGCTGGATAGGACTCTCAAGCCTTGTGAACCGACCGGATTTGATCCTTTCCCCATCGCGAGCGCGATCGCTGTCTTCTGCCCACCCAGCATCCATTGCGCCTGTTCGAGAGATGTGGCCGGACCGTGCAACAGGCGTTGTGCAGGCGTCGCTTGAGCATCGATGGCACATCATCGCCGCAGGAAGCGGCAGGCCGGAACATAGCCGAGACGCCGGCGGCGTCGCCCGCAAGGCCTCGCCCTAACCCGGCGCTCCCGGCCCCGAAGCCCCTGGGCTTTCGACTACGGGCCGTTCGCGGTCATCGCCGGCAACGGTCCGCCAGGGCCTTCCTCGGCAGCCGCACGTACGGCGTCCCAGGAGCTATCGCGAACTACTCCCAGGCATGTACACCGTGGTCTGGTCCGGAGGCGACGACTCACAACGCTTCATCACCTGCACAGGATTCACCGCACCATGACAGCGCCTTGAGGCAACCGGCACTGTGCATTCTTCGGCAACACGGCTCCTGCTGTCCCGCTGGCATCACGCGGTTCGGGGTGTCCTATCCCGTCCGAACCTGGGCCGGGTTCTGGCCTGGGGAAAACGGACTGGGGACAAGGCAGCAACGCTGAGAAAGCGCATGGTGCACGTACTGGAGAACGCCAGCAGGACGGGGGTGGTGGAGGCTCGGGATCATCCGAGTTCGTGAAGGTGCCGGGGAGGAACCGGGATGGGATACACGCCGGAGTGGTCCTGCGGGATTTCCCGTGTGGGCGGGACGCGTACCTGGGCTGAGCCCGGTTGGTACGTCGGTCCTGCCCGACGGGCTGCCGGATGCGCCCTGTCCCCGTTGCCGCAGGTGCCGGTCCTGCCTGGTTCACACCGCGGTCCTGTCGGCCAAGGGCCGATGGGCTTCACGGCACGCACTTCACGGACTCGCTACGTCGGCTGGCTCAACACCCATGTGGCCGACGTCGCCCCCGGATGTCACGGGCTCATACGGCCCCGTTCACGGGGTGGTGCGCAGGTCCTGGCGGAAGCTGTCGGACTGGTCGCCGATCCAGGCAGCCTGGCCGACCCGTACTCCCGCCGACAAGGCAAACGAAGGAGATGGCAATGATCGACCGGACCAAGAGGGACGAGGCCGGACTCCGGCCCGACCATGAAGCGGCACTTCGGATGCCGCTGCAGGCGCCGCCCATCAACCGGACCGCGTCCGTGACCGCGGGCGCCCTCGGCGACAGCGCCGGCGTCCAGCCCAACGGCATCTTCGACACGCTCGGCAAGGTTCTGTCGATGATCCCGGTCTGAGCAGACCACCTGTGTCTCGCGGAAGTTGTCGGCCTGGTCGCCGGTCCGGCGGCCTGGCCGACCCGTGCTCCCGCCCGTAGAACGAACAAAGGAGACGGCAATGATCGACCGGACCAAGAGGGACGAGGCCGGACTCCGGCCCGACCATGAAGCGGCACTTCGGATGCCGCTGCAGGCGCCGCCCATCAACCGGACCGCGTCCGTGACCGCGGGCGCCGTCGGCGACAGCGCCGGCGTCCAGGCCAACGGCATCTTCGACACCAGGGAAAGCCTGCTGTCGCTGATCCCGGTCTGAGCCGAACGCTCTGCGCCGACGGCTCACGGCCTCGCCGTGCCGACGGCGCGGCGAGGCCGCAGCCGTCTGGCCGATCTCGAGCTCACGTGCGCGAAAGTGCCTTGCCGACCTGGGGCGATGAACCTTGCTGAGGGGTTCTGCCGTTCCAGGCGGAGGGCACTTTCTACGTGCAGGAGGCCTACGTGGAGGCTATCGAGTTGCGGCCCAACGTCCAGGTCAGTGCTGACGGTTCGGGGTGGTGGATCACGTCTGACACGGTTGGTGCCGGACACGGTTGCCCGCCGGGTTGACCGCCGTGTATGAGGACCTCGGCGAGCCGACAAGGCAATCGGTCCGGCACGGGAATGACCGCTCTCGCGAAGGGCGGAGTCGTCATTCGTCGACAGGCACGGCTACGAAGTCGTCTCCGTAGGGAACGGGATCGCCGTTGTACGCAAGGCGAGGGAGTACGAAGTTGTAGCCCGCTGAGGCGTGACCACCGCCGGTGGGGCACCGCCCCTTTTCTGCGTAGCCATCGTAGAAAAGAGTTCGGCATTTGCCGCAGAAACGCCAGGAGTCCTGGGTTCGGGCTTGTCCCGGCACGTCATGAGGAAGCGAGAAGTTGTAGCCGGCTGCCGCATGGGCGTCGCCCCCGGCGCAGCGTCCCTTGTCCTGTTCGCCGTCCCAGAACATTGCCGTGCACTTGCCGCAGAAGCGCCAGCCCGTTTGAACTGTCGCAGTGCCCGCTTCGTCATAGGGAAGCGAGAAGTTGTAGCCGGCTGCCGCATGGGTGTCGCCCCCGGCGCAGCGTCCCTTGTCCTGTTCGCCGTCCCAGAACATTGCCGTGCACTTCTTGCAGAAGCGCCATTCTGTCTGTTGAGGCATTCTTCTCTCCTTACGGGTGTGCACTCTCCGTCGGATGGGGCATGCAGTGGCGCCGGCAGGCCTGAGGCCGGCCTGGTCCTGGAATCGGACAAGTCTTCATGCAGTGCGGATCACCTGGCCGATCGGGGCGGCGGCCTCTGCGTGGGCGAGGTACTCGTCGATGCTGTGTGCACGGCCGCGTGCGTTGGTGACGGCTACATCGGTCAGGGCGTCGTGTCCCCAGACGGCTGCGAGGGGGCAGCCGGTGGCGACCGCGTCGGTGGGGCACCAGGCGTTGAGCCATTGGCGGACGCGTGGGGGACGGTGAGGCCCGCGGGTGAGGAGGCGGTTGAAGACCGTGTCCAGTCCCAGGGGGCTGCCGGCCGTGACGATCAGTGTGAGGCCGAGTTCCGGTGCGAGCCGAGTGAGGAGATCCATGGCCACGACGGTGCCGAGGCTGTGGGAGACCAGGACGAGTTCGCCGGAGGCGGGCATCGTTTCGAGGACACAGTCCAGGACCGCGTCCCGGACGTCGGCCTGGTCGAGGTAGGCGGCGACGTCCCTCAAGGTGGCGGCGATGACCCATTCGTCGAGATCGGTCCTGGCGGCCAGCCAGCTCAGCTGCCGTTGCAGGGCCGAGGTCAGCACGTCGCCGAGTCCTTCGTCGGCCATGTGGCCGTCGGGGGGCATGGCCGCCTTGTCCGCTGCCTCGGACACGAGTTGTTCGTAAGTGCCGGTCGGAGTGGGCGGGAAGGCCTCGACCGGTCCGGCGGCCGCTGCTTCGGGTGAGCGGGGTGCGGCCGTGTGCGGGCCCATGGCCTCGGCCAGAACGTCGCCGTAGAAGGGAAACCAGACGTTCGCGGGGACGATCGGTGTGTCCCCGGCGCGGGTGAGTCCGGCGTTGAGGCCCGCGCACCACTGGCGGCGCAGCATCTCGGGATCTTTGCCCTGCTGGCTTCTGCCGTGCAGGAACACCAGATGCCGTCCCTCGCCGAAGGCCTCCGTACTCGCCCGCAGGCCGGTGTGGCCACCGGTCCGCTCGGCGACGCCCGGCGCAGTGATCACGGACGCCGGGACGGTAGCGGTCGGGGCGGGCGGCTGTGTTGCCGCGGTTTCCAGGAGCCGGGATTCGGGACCCATCTGTGCCAGCACGGTGCGCTGCGCGGGGTCGAGGGGCAGCGCGGTGAGGTGTCTGAGGATCGAGCTGATGCGTACTCCCTCGTTGGCGACGTAGGCGAGTGCGTCGTCGCCGTCTCCGGGCTGCCACAGGCGCCCGTCCTTGCGCAGGAGGCGTCCCTGCTCGTCGCTGGCGGGGACGCCGCAGTGGTGCAGTGCCGCCACTTCCCACTGGTCGTTGAACACCGGGGATCCGGAGTTTCCGGGCTGGGTGTCGGTGCCGTAGTGCAGGAAGTCGTCCAGCCGCAGTTGGAGGGCGTTGTTGCGGATGGCGATTTCCTTGAGGTGGCCCATCGGGTGGCCGATGACGTTGGCCGGCTCGCCGATCACCAGGGTGCCCAGCTGGATGCTGAGCTTGTTCCATCCGAATCTCTCTCCCGGTGGGATGCCGTCGGCTCCGGGAGCGATCTGGACCAGGGCGAAGTCGAGGCGTTCGTCGGCGACGAAGAACGCGCGGGGGTCGAGGTCGAGGCGGACCGGCTGGTCGGGGGTGTTGTCTATGGTGACCTGGGCGTTGAACTCCACGAAGCACTGCGCGGCGAATGCCTCGTCGGGCAGCACGTGATGGTTGGTCATCAGCAGGCGGGGCGATACGAGGAAGCCGGTGCCCAGGGGCAGTTCACGGCCCTGGTCGCGCACTGTGATGCGGGCGACGGTGCCTGCGGCCCGCACGCCACGCGGCAGGAAGCTCCAGGCCTGCAGGTCCATCGATGCGCCGATGACACGCTCGTAGACGCTCTCGGTGTCTGACGTGGTCCGGCTGGCGGCAGTCACCACGGCGGCAGGGGGTACTGCGCCCCGGTCGAGGAGCCGTCTGGCGCGGGCGGCGATCGCTTCTCGGGAGTCGGGGAACTTCACTCCCTCGTCGAGCTGTTGGGTGACAGCAGAACGCTGTGTGCTGGTGTCCTGGTAGCGGCGTGCGGCGGCCTGGCTCTGTTCCTGCAGTGCGCCGCGCACTGAGTCGACCATGGCCATGGGTCTGCCCTTCCGGTCGTTTCGGGTGCGCTCGCGGGGGTCATCCCGCGGGATCCTGCGGGTGTGGCGGTGTCACACGGGGTCGCCGAAATGAGCGGCTCCCTTGTCGTCGAGTTGTGCCAGCAGGACGTCACGGGTCTGGCGGGGGACGTCGTCGATGCTGGTCACCGACGACGTCGGCGGGAGACCGTGCGCGGCCTGGAACGCGTTCAAGGCGGTGCGGGTGTTCTTGCCGAGAACACCGTCCAGTCCGTGGGGGTCGAATCCCAGGGTCTCCAGAGCGGCCTGCAGGCCGATCACCAGATTCATGGGGAGGGGAAAGGCTCCCGACCGCATGAGGGCGTCGAGCTTTTGTGCGGGGTCGAAGAACAGCTGCGTGAAGTCGCCCGGGGGCGGCGCGGCCATCCAGCCCGCCAGTGTGAAGAGCAGTCCGTTGCGCACGTTGCGCGGGATGACGCCTGGGTTGCCGGCCTCGGTCATCTTGCATTCCAGGGCCATCGTCAGCCAGTCCTGTTGCTGTGCGGCGGCCTGGAATTTCGGGAATTTGAAGAACGGGCCCATCGCCCAAGCCATGCTGAACAGGCCGAGCTGGCCGTCGGCCGGCCACTGGTCCAGGTCCGCAAAGGCGGCACGTTGGCGCAGAGAGTCCTCGAAGCTGTCCAGCTTGTGTGACACCAGATCGTTGATCGCCTCGTCGGTGATCCGCAACCGCGTGATCGCTTCTTTGTCCGGAAGCAACGGCTTGGAGGCGGTGCCGCTGAATTTGACGTGCTGGTATTCCGCGCCGATTTCAGCGCTGTCTGCGGCGGCCGTCGTCGTCTTGTCGAACCAGCCCAAGGTGAAAATGTCGGGGAGCGGCTGTGGGTTGCTGCCGAAGTCGCCGGGGTCGTCCGCGTCGAGCAGGTTGCCCACTCCGGTGGAGACCAGGCGCTTGACGTCGAGGTACATGAATCGCACCCGGCCCTCCATCGGTTCGTTGAAGGGGAGGAAGGCCTCCCTGACGCTGTCGTGCATCGTCGGCTCCTGTCGTCGCACAGGGATCCGCCGCCGCGGACGCGCAGGCGCTGGCGTGGGGTTCACGCATGGACCTGGCAGGCGGGCATCGGCGGACGGGACGGGCATCTTTGCGAAACCGGTGATCAATTGGCTCCTGGACCGGGGTCCGAGGGAAGGTGCCGCATGATGGTCTGCTTCAGACCAGGCCTGCCCATACGCAGCCGGTCGTGGGCTGGCAGTGCCAGCCACGGGCGTCGTGGCCCTGCACCGCTTGCGGATCGCTGGGGAGCGAACCGTAGTCACCGTCGTTTGCCCTGCCTTTGACCACGATCACTGTCCCGTCGTCGTCCTCGAATTCACCCAACTCCACCAGGAACGGCTCGTAAGGCTCACGGAGCCGGTCGATCGCTCCTTGGACTGGCATGTTCAGTGGCATGGTGGTCTCCCTTCAGAGCGGGATGAACGCCCCTGCAGGCGTGGCATCACCCGCACCCGCGGAGCGGGTGATGCCACAGGACTACGGCAGGCAGGGTGCGCGGCCTTCGGCGATGTCGCGCCTGTCGGCCTTGTGCAGTGGTGCACCCGAGGGCGGGCCGTTGCTGCCAACCGGGTTCGAGCGGGCGCCGGCCACGTCGTGGACGCGGTCTTCGGCCTCCCCATCAGGCATCGCCCTGGAGGGCGCGGTCACCTATTCACGTCGCGACGCCGTGACGTGCGATGTAGCACAGCTGCCGGGCCGCTCCCGGCAGGTCGGCGCAGCTTGACCGTGCGGCTCGCGCACCGTCTTCCAGGTGCTGGGCCGCCGGTGCACCGCAGTGGTCTCGGCGCACGGGCCGGGCCTGGAGCGGCGGTGAAAGCCTCAGTTCCCTGTTCGGCGTGTTCATCGTGGGTCTCCCTTGTCTCGGATACGGAAGCGTTCACCTGTCGAGGAAGGTGTGGACCGGTGCCAGGCTGACCGGAAGTTCGTCGCTGACGTCGAACGTGAACTGGTACGAGCGCCTCGCTCGCCGGTCGTTGTCTGGATCGAAGAAGCTCACGACGACGTCCTGGCAGTCCGAGCCGGGACGGCAGTACGGGCTCTTGGAAACCGTGATGGTGTCCAGCGCCCACAGTTGATTCGTCTGTCCTACGACGGTCTTGCCAGACAGGATTCCGTCCTTCAGCTGACTCCCGAACAGGAAGCCGTTGGTTCCGGCGTAGTTCAGCGCCCGGTCGGCAGAACTCTGGCCGAGATTGCGGAACTGGTAGTAGATCTTGTCGAGGAACGCGCGGAGGGTATTGCGCATCTCTTCGTCGGAGAGAGGTTCTCCCACAGCGTCCTTGTTCTTGTTCTGCTCGGCGTCATGCCTGATGTCGTCCATGACGGCCCGCACCAGTGCGGCCTCGTTCCACGTGTAGACGCCGCGGCTCTTGACCTCCACCACAGGCACGACCTGCCCCGAGTACAAACGGACCGTCCGGTCCGTCAGCACCCCGGGTATCGACACCCGCGAAACATAGGCATCGTCCTCCGACGCGAGGACCTGTCCCCTGATCGCTTCCCGGAAGATCCGGTACACCGTGGACACCGGGGGGTGCGACAGGGTCTCGATCAGCTGAACCAGATCGTTCTGCTGCAGCGTGGCTTTCCCCTTTTCCATGCCCGCCTTGACGGGAACGGTGATCGGGTGACTCCAGTCCATGCCGACCGAGGCTTCCGCCTCCAGGGCGTAGATCGGCGTGCTGTCCATGTTCAGCGTCCAGGTCACCTTGTCGGACACCCACGGGTTCTTGGCCAGATACGCGGCCAGTTGGTTCGGGTCATAGGGGTTGGGGGGCAGTTCGCTCTCACGGCCGGCCCCGCCCGGCACCGTGACGACCGGCATCTGCTGGCGGAAGCTGTCCCTGCGGGCTTCGGTCTGGAAGTCGAATCCGATGACGCCCACCGCATAGACCAACTGGCGGCGGCCAGCGTTCTCGCACGCACAGCCCGTGGCGGGATCTCCTCCGCAGCCGCAGCCCGCCGCGGGACGGATACCACTCCCCTGGGCGCTCCCCACCGTTTCGGGGCTCGCGCCCATGGACATGGCGGTCGGCGTCTGCGGACTCGGAGCACCGGCGCGTGCAGTTGCCGGGGTGGACTGAATTTCCATGGGACCAGCTCCTTCGTTCGGTTCGGATGCACCTGTCCCGGGCGACGGGGATTCGCCCGCGGCGCTGACCCCCGACGAGGCCATTTCGGCCTGCTCCGCCTGCGGCGGCTCGGAGCCGAGCAGGTCGGACACTGCAGCTGCATCGTCGGCTGCCCCGTCCGTGGGGACAGCTTCCTCGTAGGCGGTGCTGGGCTGTGTTTCCATGGCGCGGGCTCCTTCGTCCATCGGGAAAGAGGTCCTTGTGACCGGCGGGGGCTCGCCTTCAGCGACGGTCCCCGAATGGCGGGGCAGCGTGGCATGTTGCTGGGCTGCAACCAGCCCGGGCTCGGACGAGGCCGGGACTTTCTCGCTTCCGGACGCGGTGGGCTGGTTGCCTGCGGCGACCAGGTCATAGGCGCGTGCGGCGTTCAGGGTGCCGGCCAGGTGCCGCCGGCATCGGGGGGTGTCCTCGGGAGTGCACGCGGGGACGGTCGCGGTGGCGAGGATCGCCCGGCCCGCCGCACGAGGATCCGCGCTCTGCCCCGCTCGCAATTGAGCGGCCACCAGCAGCGCGGCGACGCCCGACACAGCGGGGGCGGCGAAGCTGCTCCCGGTCAGCGCGGTCAGTCCGGCCCCGGGCACGGCGCCGTCGATGTCCTGCCCCGGGGCCAGGACACCGTTGTTGCGGTGTGCAGCACCCCAGTTGTTGCTTGCCAGCGGCTCCCCACGGGGATCGTGCGCTCCGACCGCGACCACCGACGGCACCGCGGCGGGCACTTGGAGGCAGTCGCACCCGTCATTGCCGACAGCGGCGACGACCAGGACCCCGCTCTCGTCGCACATGCGCAACGCGCGTACCAGGATGCTCTCGGCCTGGCCTTCGAGGGTGCGCTCGCCACCACTGATGTTGATGATGTGTGCTCCCTCCTCGACGGCCCGCTCGATCGCCCGCGCCAAATCCAGCTGCGACACCCGCCCTTCGCCGGCATCCCTGAAGACGGGCAGGATCAGGCCCCGGCAGCGGGGGACGACACCGGTGAGGGGGCTGCGCGGCTGCCCGAACAGCAGGCTCGCCACATGCGTGCCGTGCAGCGACATCGGTCCTCGGCCGACCGGCTCGTTGACCAGGGTGTCGATCCTGGTGACGTCGGCTCCCGCGAAGCAGGGGTGGGACAGATCAACCGGGCCGTCCAGGACCGCGACGCACACCTCGGGATGGCCGAAGGCTTCCTCGTGGCCGGGAAGGCCCTGCAGGACCGACCGGACATCCATCTGACATTCCCTCCGCCGGGGTCAGGTACGGGGCTCACCGTGGTTCGGAACGAGCTTCCCCCGGCCCTGTCGCGGTGGTGTTGTGCGCACTGTCCGGGATGCGTTCCGCAAACGTCCCTGATTGGTTGCTGACCCGTTTTGCCTGGCCAGGATGGGTGTATCGAGCGGCTCACGCGGGCTCTCATCGGGTGCGCATGGCACGTGCCAGCGGCACAGTGGTGGATGTGTCGTGGAATGGTGCATGCCTCGAACTGCTGGGGCCCTTCGAATTCACGAACGCCGGGAACACCACCTCGCTCTCTTTGGGAGCGCAGCGTCTCCTGGCGTTTCTTGCGCTGCGCGACGACGGCGTCGCCCACCGGTGCGCCGCCGCTGAGCAGCTGTGGCCGGACTGCACGCCCTCGCGTGCGGCGGCCAATCTTCGCTCCGCGCTGTGCCAGGCCCGCCGGGCCGGACCGGTGACCGTGATCGAGTGTGTCGGCCAGCGGCTACTGCTCTCCCCCTCGGTCCACGTTGACCTGAATGCCGTCGGGGACTGCGCCCGTCAGGTCCTCGACGGCATACGCCCGTTGCCGCAGGGTTGGCCCACACTCATCGACGACCTGAGCCGCCAGCTCCTGCCCGGCTGGTCGGAGGACTGGCTGATGGCAGAGCGGGACAGCTGGGACCAGATGCGGGTGTACGCCCTGGAAAGCCTGGCCCAGCAGTTCCAGGCCGCGGAGCGTTACCTGCCCGCGCTCCAGGCCGCCTCGGCGGCCATCGCCATCGACCCGCTCCGCGAAACCGCGCACCGCATCGTCATCGAGGTCCACATAGCCGAGGGCAACATCGCCAGCGCGCTCAAGCGCTACCAGGAGTACCGCAGGTACCTGTACCGCGAACTCAAGGCGGCGCCGTCGACGCAGATGACCGAGCTGGTACGCGATCTGACCACCGCTTAGCGGCCGGTTCATCGCGAATACCCGCCATCAAGGGCTGCGTGGCGCGCAGTCACAGCGAGGGCGGATTGCCGGTGTTGATCGTGTCCCGGTCAGCGAGCCGGTGTGTCATCCGGGACGGGACACAGCGTGCGCCTGTCCCATCCCAGGACGTGAGGTTGCGCAGGCAGCTTCGGGCTGCACCGGCGGCGCGCCTGGACACACTCGCCTTGCGGTGCTACGTACGGGACCTGACGGAACGTCGCGCGCATCCGCGTGGTCCGTCCGATGCCCGCAGGGCGCCTGCCGGGCCGGTACCGGCCTCCTGTCGGACTGACCGGCAGCGCCACGCTCTGGACATCGGGCGCCCCCGGGCACGACCTGACTCAGATCGTGAACGCGCCCTCGGCATGGACCGGACCGGGGTGCAGGGGCGGTCTGTCAACGATTCCCCGTCCTGGCAGACGGCCTGTACGTGTGACACAGCCCCGGGCCTCAGCATCACGGCGGGTGGGAGGACACCACGTCCCGTCCGGGGAACAGCACGTTCGGGTCGAGGCAGTTCAAGTGCGATCCACAGAGCATTGCGGTGAGCGTCGCTGACAGCAGCGCCTGCTGTCCATGCGTCGGTCAAAGCACGGGCGGCTGATTGCGCGTGGCGATCAGGCAGGCGGCCGAGACTGGGGGGCTTCGCCCACACCGGGCTCGTAGAGTCCTTGGGCGGCATACAGCAGGAGGTCAGTCGTTTGGCCGCTCGGAAGGTAGGACCTCACGCCCTACGTGACGGCCGCTGGTGTGGAGGTCTCCTGCGCGGTACGAGCGCACGGCTGATGCTGGATGCACCGGTGGTCCGCCCGGACTGCGGACTTCGTAGCCGGACATCACGTGCTTCCCCCGCAATGGGTGGGAAGGAGCAGACCGTCGCCCGGCCGCAGGGCGCGACCGAACGGGATGTTGAATCCGTTGCGACCTGCGGCCGGGAACACGGTCAACGGCGTCGATTCAGGGGTGTGCTCGAAGGTACGCGTGACGAGATGCCGAAGGCCAAGAGGACCTCCTCGCCCGTCGCAGCCCGCCGTAGCCCCGGGCTGCGCCACTTCCATCGTCTGCCCTCCCGGTCCGACCTGTCCACCGCAGTCGTCGGCGGCCGCCAGGGACACGGCCGCGGCACGCCAAGTGGCCGACGTACGGCGGGGCTTCCGCTGACGCAAGAGCCATCCGCCGACTGGCCTGCCCTCGGCTCCGGGCGCACGATGGAGACACAGGCACTGGCGTCATGGGTCTGGCGCGAGTCCGCGTCACCGGCGCGAGGAGGCCGACCATGACGCACACCGCTTCCCCTTCAGCTACCAAGTCCCGTACGGCAACAGGCGCGAAGTCCCAGACGTCCGCCGCCAAGCCCCGAACCCCAGCGGCACTGGCACCCGGCGGCACTGAATCGGAGAACCACCCCTGGAAAATACAGCTGGTCGACCACCCCCCGCGTTTCGAGTCGACGTACTTCCAGGCAGCGAAGAAGGTGGCACACAAGGTCCTCGCCGAGATGAGCGAGGACGACCTCCCCTACGGGCCCCAACCTCCCGGCGCCGAGCACTGGGAGATGCACCACGGCGGCAGTCTGTGGGTCAAGGGGGCCCATGGTTGGCGGATGTACCGCGCGCGGGTGGGCATCGAGTGGAGCATGCAGTTCTGCGCCGACCCGGCGAAGGTGGAGCGGCTGAGGCAAGAGGCCGCCGAGCTCATCGACGCCTTCCCGGACACCCTGCCCGCGCTTGGGGAACTGGGTTACAAAGGCGCCCAGGAACTGCTGCGCACGCCGATCACGGACGCCGACGGCGTCGAGCGGTGGACCGACTCGCTGTTCAACGCGTGCGTACCGATGAGCAACGGCAACCACCAGGGCATCCTTCCCAAAGTGCCTGGCGAACACCACTACCCCTGGCCCGTCAAGGGCGCTGACTTCGTCCGGTACGACGACTTCCAGCTGTGGGTGAACCTGCCCGACGGCACACACGGCGCCGTGTCCCCAGTGGACCGGCGCGGATCGGGCGACGGACACGTACGCCTCGTGCACGCGCCCGAGGGGAGCACGGCGGGCGACACCCTCGCCAAGGCCCAGAGCCTCGGGAAGATGGCGGTCTTCCCGGCCAACAGCACCGTCGCCCTGGAGGCGTTCAAGCAACAGATCGAGCCCGGGCGGCGCACCGCGACCGGCCCCCTCGTCACCGCCACCACGCCGCGGCGGGGCGGAGCGACCCGGCGCACCACCACCAGGCGCACCGGTTAGGAGCGGGCATGTCACGCCGAATCGTCATCTGCCTCGACGGAACGGGCAACCAGGTCGGCGCCCGCCACCCGACCAACGTGGTCAGGCTGTTCGAGATGCTGGAAGCGGACGCCCCCGACCGGCAACTCCTCTACTACGACCCCGGTGTGGGCACCATGTCGGCGACCACCGCCCACGGACCGACCGGCCGATGGCTCTCCCGCCTGACCGGCCTCGCATTCGGCACCGGGCTGAAGGCCAACCTCGCCGAGGCCTACACCTACTTGATGCAGCACTGGCAGCCCGGAGACCGTGTGTACGTCTTCGGCTTCAGCCGTGGCGCCTACACCGCGCGTGCCCTCGTCGGGATGCTGAACAAACCTGGCCTCATACGCCCCGGCTCCGAGAACCTCGTCCCCTACGCGGTGTCGAGGTACGCCTTCAACCAGGACATCGACAAGAGTGAGCAGGAGGTCGCCCGGTTCTCGCACGCCTTCTGCCGGCGCACCGAGAACGAGCCGCTGTGGGCCACCGTGAAACGCAACAACCCCCGGCAGGTCTCGCATCACGCCGTCCCCGTCGACTACCTCGGCCTCTGGGACACCGTGAAGGCAGCCGGCATCCTGCGCCTGGGCACCCTGAACTGGCCCTACACCCACCAACTGCCCAACGCCGCCCGCATCCGGCACGCCGTGTCCCTCGACGAAACACGCCGCCCCTACCGCGAGTTCCTGGTCACTCCCCGCCCCGAACCCAACCAGGACACCGCCCAGGAGGTCTGGTTCGCCGGCGTGCACTCCGACGTCGGCGGCACCTTCGAACACGCCGAGAACGCCCCCCTGCTCTCCACCATCACCCTCAAGTGGATCACCGACGGGGTCTGCCGCGACCTCGACTTCCGCCCCGGCGCCTACCAGGAAGCCTGCGCGGTGACCGAAGACTTCGCCACCGCCCCCCTTCACGACAACGGCCCCCTCTGGATCCTCGTGGGCCGCCGCACGCGCCCGGTGCCCGAGCACGCGCGGCTGCACACGAGCGTGCGGCTCCGCCAGGAACGGGACCCCGGATACCGCACAAACCTGGCTTATCCGGCAAAACCTGAGCCTTGGGCCGACCCTGACTGGATCAAGGCCCAGCCTCCGCCCGGCAGTTGACGCCACAGGCCGCGTGAGCCTCGGCCCGGTGCGTACCCGGCTGTGTCAGCCGCGGAACCGGCCACAACGGGCCCGTCCCTGATCGCCCAGATGGTAGTGCTCCAGCCGGACTCAGTTTTTCTCCTGGTCAACGGCTTGACGGTGGAGAGTGCAGCGAGGGTTGGGCAGGCGCGGGACAGTCTTGGGCCGGCTGTCCCACCAACGTGTGCCCGACTGCTGGGGAAACGTGATCTGTGACGCCTCGGCCGGAACGACATCGGCGTTCGTCTCGCGGTGGGGACCTGACCAGGATGCCGGCCGGCTCCGGACGGTTGGTGGCCTGCGTGGGACTCGTGTTCGCCCCGCTTCTCGCCGGATGCGGCTCCGGGCGCGGCCCTGCGCCGGTCCGTCTTGTCATCTGGATGTACCCGGTGATCACCGATCCCCAGGCGGATACGGCGTACTGGGGTGAGGTCGAGAAGGGCTTCGCGAAGGCGACCCCGGCTGTCGAGGTCACGGTGAGGCACCTGCCGTGGGCGGGCAGGGACCAGCGCATCGCCGACGCCATCGCGGGTGACGACGGGCCGGACGCCGTCCTTCTGATGCCGGACCAGACCCCCGGTTCGCCTCCCAGGGCGAACTCGTCCCGCTGGACGCGGCGCTGAAGGACACCGTGCACAACTTCCTGCCCGCCGCGCTGGACGCGGTGACGCAGGACGGCCGGATCTACGGCGCGCCGATCTACCAGACCGTGACGACCACGATCTACAACAAGCGGCTGCTGGCCGAGTACGGTTCGCAGGCCCCGTTACCTTTTCCGTGGCCCCGCAATGGGGCGCCTGGCCCCCGGGTCCGGTATGGCTGTGTGCCCCCTGTCGTACGGATGACCTGGGGGGT
>NZ_JBIAIQ010000044.1:0-69125 GCF_042871525.1 Streptomyces sp. NPDC005784 | reverse complement strand
GGCACCCCCCCCCCCACCCCGGGGCACTTCCCACCCGGGGGGGGCGGGGGGGGGGGGGGTGCGCCGGGCCCGGCGGCCCCGGGGGCCCCCCGCGGGGGGGGGCGGGGGGGCCCGGCCCGGGGGCCCCCCCGCGGTCCGCTCTCATCCGATCTCCCACTCTTCGAAAGGGAGACCACCTGGGGAGGCAGCGGAGCTTCGACGTCGGGAGACGCCTGTACGAGGATTGTCGACCTCTGCCGCGTCTCTCCATGGATGGTCTCGAAACGACCGGCGGCCTTCCGGCTGTCCGGCTACCGCAAACTCAGCCCCCGCCACCGCAATGCGAAGTTTCCTCCTGCCGATGCTCGTACCAGCATGCATCGACCTCACGTCCGTCGCCCAGGGTGGACCGTGGCGGTCCTGAGGCAGGGGTGAAGCCCGCTGCCAGCCACCGATCTCGCCGGTGTGCAGGTCCACGCTGGTCGCGCCCGCATATCTGCCGTCGTCCACATGCACGGCGGCCAGCCCGATGAAGCGTTCGGAATACTGCTCGATCTTCCTCATCATCTTGAAGCGATCGCGAGGCGCGAACCGGGACACTGTTGCTCGCGCACTTCCTTGATGCGGCTGAAGGTCGATTGATGCTTGGAGAGGTCCTTGATGTGTGCCATGCCTTGAGTGCGACAACGAGGGGTTGTCATGTCAACCCCCCTTGGCACGTACACTTTTGGCCGGACTGGCTTCGCTCGACTACGGAAGAATGACGAGGCCCTGTTCCACATCTTCCGCCGGGAACCGGCCGCCGAAGAAGTGCCCCAGCCCGTGTGCGAAACTACGCGCGCATCTGCCGTTTTCCGGTAGAACACCCGGGACGCCAGCGGCGCCCGCACATGCGACGGGTTCCGAGGAGAGAACGACAAGGAGTCACGTGAGACGCCCCCTGCTTCCCGCGGCACTGGCGCTGGCAGCGCTGGCCCTCGCCCTGCCGGCACTCAGCGGCTGTGACAGCGAGGCCATAACCTCCCACGGGACCACTGACGGCGTCTCGGCAGCGCCCGCCACGAAGTCGGCTTCACCGGACGGGATTTCGCCGGCACCCTCCGCGGCGACGGGCGCCCTCGACTACAACCCGAAGGCGGATGCCGCGGCCGACATAGCGGCCGCTCTCAAGGCGGCGAAGCAGGACGGCCGTCCGGTACTCGTCGACTTCGGCGCCGCCTGGTGCCTGGACTGCCGCGTCCTGAGCGCCCGGTTCAAGGAAGCCGGACCGTCCGCGCTACTGGCCAAGTACCACGTAGTGAAGGTGGACGTCGGCGAGTTCGACCACAACCTGAAGGTGGCCGAACGCTACGTCGACCTGAACACGAGCGGCATACCTGCCCTGACCGTCCTGGACTCCGCCTCCGGCCGGATCGAAGTGGCCACGAACCGGGGCGAGTTCGCCAACGCCCGCACCATGTCGGCCACACAGGTCGCGGAGTTCCTGAAGCGATGGCAGTAGCCGTTCGGCTCCGGGCCCGCCGTTCGAAGGTTGGCTGCGCGCTCGTAGCGGTCGCCGCTGCCGTACTCACCGGGTGCGCAGGTCCGGAGGAGAGCAGGACCACGGCGAAAGCCGCCCCTTTCGCGGTCGGCGGCGTGGCCGTCACGGTGCGGGCGGAATCCCGTGACGGCAGCTTGCTGATCCTCGCGGAGCTGCGGCCGGAGCAGAGGGGCTTTCACCTCTACAGCCTCACCCTGCCGAACGGCGGCGTCGACGGGATCGGCATACCGACCCGAATCCGTACCGAAGGCAGCCTCAGGGCCACCGGCCCGGCGACCACCGACGCGAAGCCGCGGGCGCTGCGCCCGGCGGGCCTCGACGTCAGCCTGCCGGTCTACGAGGACGGGCCGGTCACCCTCGAACTCCCGGTCCGCCGGGTCGAAGGCACCGACAGCGCAAGGGTGTTCCTGACGTACGGAGCATGCAGCGAGACCGCTGGCTGCCTGCCACCCGTACGCGACCACGAGGTGCCCTTGCAACTGGGCTCGGCGCGCTGAGGCTGCCGCGTCGGCGCATCCGGCTGTCCTGTCCGTGCAGCGGCCAAGGCAGCCGCCCGCTCGTAGGCAGGGCGGCTGATCAGCCCCAACGCATCACTCCATCGAAGGAGAGACGTCTCTCCTGCACCCCACCCGCCGCACAGTCTGCCTACGCTGCGTAAAGGATCTTCGAACAGCGTCATTCACCGTTCGCCGCCTGCGCGGCCGCCTCGGCTTGCCGGAGACCCGTCGGCAGATGCCCGGGGCAGGCGGCGTATCCGGGCTGGAGAAAAGAGGCTTCCATGCCTGTGAGCCCCACCTATCCAGGCGTCTACATCGATGAGGTCAAGAGCGCGGTCCGGACCATCACCGGAGTCCCGACCGCTGTCGCCGCGTTCGTCGGATACGCGCCCCGCGGACCGGTGGACCGACCGGTGCACATCACCAGCTGGGCGGACTACGAGAGCGTCTTTGGCGGCCTGCACTCGGACAGTCCTCTGAGCTATGCCGTCTACCAGTTCTACATGAACGGCGGCAGCGAGGCAGAGATCGTCAGGGTGGTGGGCGAAGCCGATCCCGTGAGGCTCCCCGTAGGTCGCTCGCAGGGGGTAGATGTCAGTGCTCCCGCCCCCGCCTCGGCTCACGCTCCCCAATCCGGATCCGAAACCGACTCCGAGTCCGAGTCCGAGTCCGAGTCCACCGAGGCGGTTGCCAAGACCCGGGGAGCCAACTCCTCCCTCAGCGGCGTCACCGGCGGGCCTGTCCTCCTGGCCGCCAGCCCTGGTTCGTGGGCGCGGAATCTGCGCTCCCGGGTCGACTACGACACCTCGGAAGGCCTGAACCTGGATCGGGAGAAGCGCAAGCTGTACAACTTGACGATCCGGGACACCGGCACCGGCGCGGAGGAGAGATACCTCAACGTCAGCATCGAGAAGGACAGCCCCCGCAGTCTCGAACACCTGCTGGCCACCTCCCAGCTGGTCAAGCCGGACCCAGACCACCCCATCAACGGGCTGCCCTTCGCGAACGACACGCCGGAGACGTCCCGCACCGACCCCATGGCCGATCCCGAGAAGCCGGACGAAACCAAGGAATACTTCCGCACCCCGGGCCAAGCCGGCTCCCCCGACGACGTCATGCCAACAGGGGCCAGCTACAAGTATTCCCAAGGCGAGAACGACAAGACAGGCCTCTTCCAACTACTGAAAACAGACATCTTCAATCTGCTCTGTCTGCCCGGCTGCCACGATCCCGCCGGCCCTGGCGGAGAGGTGAAAGGACTTCTGGAAAGGGCGCTGCAGCTTTGCGTCGACCGACGTGCCATCCTGCTGGTGGATCCGCCCAATAACTGGACCAACCGATCCGGGGGCGCCGCCCTGTCGCTCGACTGGGTCGCGGACTTCGCGAAGAACGGCCACCCGTCCTTGCCCGAGGGTGAGCCCACGAAGAACGCCGCACTCTACTTCCCGCAGATCGTCGCACCCGACCCGCTGCGCGAAGGCGCGCTCAGGCCGTTCCCGCCCTGCGGGGTCATGGCCGGCGTTCTCGCGCGGACCGATGTGCAACGCGGCGTCTGGAAGGCCGCGGCGGGCACGGACGCCTCGCTCAACGGCGTCAGCGAGTTGGAAGTGCCGCTCACCGACCTGGAGAACGGTCGGCTCAACCCTCTTGGCATCAACTGCCTGCGCCGGCTGCCGGCCGTGGGACCGGTGGCCTGGGGCGCGCGCACCATGCGGGGAGCGGACCGTCTCGCCGACGAGTGGAAGTACCTCCCGGTGCGCCGGCTCGCCCTGTTCGTCGAGGAGAGCCTCTTCCGCGGGACCCAGTGGGTGGTGTTCGAGCCCAACGACGAGCCGCTGTGGGCGTCGATCCGGCTGAACGTCGGTTCGTTCATGAACTCGCTGTTCCGGGCGGGCGCCTTCCAGGGACGGACACCTCAGGAGGCATACCTGGTCAAGTGCGACCGGGAGAACAACCCGCAGAACGACATCGACCGCGGGATCGTCAACGTCCAGGTCGGCTTCGCGCCGCTCAAGCCGGCTGAGTTCGTGATCGTCCATATTCAGCAACTCGCCGGGCAGATCCAGGTCTAGGAGGACGGCTGATGCCGGAAATCACGCGCCGGGACCCTTTCAAGAATTTCCGGTTCCGGGTGAAGTTCAGTGGATCCACCGAGTACATCGCGGGAATCAGCAAGGTCAGTGGGCTGAAGCGGACCACCGAGGTCATCAAGCACCGTCACGGCGGCGATCGGGGGAGTAGCTACAAAACCCCCGGCCGCACCGAGTACGAGGCCATCACCCTGGAGCGCGGCTGCACCATCGACACGGCGTTCGAGGAGTGGGCCAACAGGGTGTGGAGCCTGCGGAACTCGGGGGGAGGCCTGGAGACCTCCCTCAAAGACTTCCGCCGCGATCTGATCATCGACGTGTTCGACGAGGCTGGCCAGCAGGTGCTCTCCTACTCCGTCCACGACTGCTGGGTCTCGGAGTACCAGGGCCTGCCGGACCTCGACGCCAACGCCAACGGCATCGCGTTCGAGCACATCAAGTTGGAACACCACGGTTGGGTACGAGAGCGCACGAACCCGCCACAGCAGCCGCAGTTCAGTGACACGGCGTCGGGATGACCCGATGAGGCCGGAGCTGACCGAGACACAATTGCTCGGCATGTGGGAGACCGGGGACGGGCAAGCATCGCCTGTCCGCGCTCTCCTGCTCGCCGCGGCCGCGGCACCGCCCGGCGAAGCAGTCGCCGATCTCACCCTGGCCGACCTGAACGCGCTGTTGCTCGACCTGCGCGAGGGATCCTTCGGATTCGCCCTGCCATGCGCTGCCGACTGCCCGGACTGCGACGAGCCTCTCGAAGTCTCGGTCACCACGGACGAGCTGCGAGGGCCCGGGAGGCTGAACATGCCGGGCCCGAGGCGTGATCCGGCCACACTGCTGGCCGAGGGGTACGAGGTCACGTACCGCGCACTCACCGGACGAGACCTGCTGGCAGTCGACCCCGTTTCCCCCGGGGCCCGCCGTGCTTTGCTCAGCCGCTGTGTCATCGGCATGGACCCTGTGGCGGACGTCCTGCCGGAGGGGGTCCTCGAAACAGTGGCGCAACGCCTCGCCGACCTCGATCCAGGCGCCGACACCGTCCTCCCTCTCACCTGTCCGTACTGCCGCCACACCTGGACCGCGGCGCTCGACGTCGCCGACTATCTGTGGGCAGAGGTCGAGGGGTATGCGCGTCGGCTCCTCCATGAAGTGCACACGCTCGCCCGTGTGTACGGCTGGTCGGAGTCCGACGTCCTGGCTGTGAGCCCGGCCCGGCGCCGGTTCTACCTGGAGGCGACGGCCGGATGAGCGACTTCGTCGGCCGGCTGCTGCGGGAGCCGGGACCAAGGCTGCGGCCGCTACTGCCGAACGTGTTCGACACGGCGGCACCACGCCTGCAGACGGACAGCGATTCCGTTCCCCCGGTTTCCGCGGAACAGCACTCCCCGGCACTTGCCGGACGGGAGCCACATGCCTCGACCCCGCCGACTCCGGGACCAGGGCCGCAGCACGAACCCGATACGGCGCCGGAGCCACGGGCGGGTCAGGGGCCCGAACCGAGGACGGCCGCACCGGAGGCGGAGCAGGGGCCATGGACGGGGACTGCAGACGGTACGACGCCCGGCCGGCCGCTGCCCCGGGCAGCTTCCAGGACAACGGACGTGACCGAAGCCCTCCTCGGCCCCGGCCTCCACACCGACGGCCCTCGGGCCCACATCGCCCCGCGGCGCGCACCGGCCCCGCAGCCCGACGCCGGACTGACGCTGGACAACAACCCACGACCCGGACCCCGCCCACGATCTCCCCTGGCACCGGCAGCATCCACCGGGCCGGGCTCGGATGCCCCACCCGGGCCGTCCGCCACGCTTGCGTCGGGCACCCCAACGAGACCGACCACCACCCCCGGAGCGACCACCACACGAGGTGCGGTCGGCACTGGGGACCCCCAGGTCGTCGCAGAGCCGAAGAACCGCTCGTCACCGACGCCGAAATGGGCGTCCGCGGACCGACCCCGGAGCGGAGACCGGTCCCACTCCGTCGTGCAGTCCGAGGCGCGGGTTGCCGCTGCCCAAGTACTCCTGACCTCCGCCCAGAGCGACGGGCCTGCGCCCGGCGATGAGCGAGTTTCACCAGCTGCCACGGACACGCCCGAACCCGACCTCACGCTACACAGCGGTCCGCCCTTCGCACATGCAGCTCGGCCGAGTGCACCCGTCACCCGCGCACACATCTCCCATGCCGTACGACCTGCGGTCACTCCCATCGCCGCCACCGCACGGCCCACGGAGGGGCGGGCGCATGGCACACCGATGACCGCCGAACCGGTTGTACGCATCACCATCGACCGGCTCGAGGTCCGAGCCGCCGCGCCTCCGGCCGTCGCACCCCGCTCAACTCCCCGGCGGCCCCAGCTCAGTCTCGATGAATACCTCCGGGGGCGGTCGTGAGCGACGCCTTCGCGGTAGCCGCCGTGACGGAGACTCTCCGCGCCATCCTGCAAGGCGCGGTGGGCCGCGTGGTGCCCGGAATCATGGTGACCGCCCTACCCCCTGACGAAGTGGTCGTACAGCACCCCGCCGCCGGACTCAACATCTTTCTCTACCAGACATCGATCGACGGTGGGTGGCTCAACGCCGACCCTGACGGCATGCGCCCCGGTGAGACCCGCCGCTCCATGCTCCCCCTGGTCCTGCACTACCTGGTCACCCCGTACGCGAGCGGGGACGCGGCCCCTTCAGCCGCCCACCGCATCCTCTGCGTCGCGATGCTGGCCTTGCTCGACCACCCCGAACTCCGTCCGGCCGACCTCAAGTCCGCCGCTCCCTTCAGCAACCTCCACCAGCAAGGCGAGCGGGTGAGAATCACTCACGTCCCGCTCGGCGTAGAAGACAACTCCAAGCTGTGGACCGCGTTCCAGAGCCAGTACCGCACCTCGGTCGCCTACGAAGCCCGCGTCGTGCTGATCGACAGCACGCTGCCCGGGCGCGCTCCCCTGCCGGTCGTACGCCGGGGCGAGGACGGCCGAGGCCTCGAGGCCGCCGCCAGTGCCGCCGGCCGTCGGCCGGCGCTGGACGCGATCACCGTCCCTGTCACGCTGCCCGGGCACGACCTGGTCCTCACAGGGCAACGACTCGACTCCGGTGTCCCGTCTCTTCGTCTCACACACCCCTTGCACGGCAACCGCCTTGTCCAGGACGTCCGGAAGATCAGCGACACCGAAGTACGTGCCCCTCTTCCCGACGATCTCGCTGCGGGCACCTGGTCGGCGACCCTGGTGCTCACGACGCCCGACGGAAGGG
Source organism: Streptomyces sp. NPDC005784 (assembly GCF_042871525.1). Lineage (NCBI taxonomy): Bacteria > Bacillati > Actinomycetota > Actinomycetes > Kitasatosporales > Streptomycetaceae > Streptomyces > Streptomyces sp. NPDC005784. Next base: position 61,783 of record NZ_JBIAIQ010000044.1, on the reverse strand, counting down.
AGCAGGCCACCAAGGCCCTCCCGGTGAGCATCGCCCCGAGGATCACGAGCAGCCTGCCGTTGCCCGTCGAGCGCGATGCCAGAGGTACTGCGTCGGTCGAGGTGACGTGCGAAACTTCGGTGCACCCCGACCAGCGCGTCGAATTGCTCGTCGGGGAATTGCCGGTGCCGGCAGAGCAGTTCGACCGGGCCACCCGTACGCTCCGCTTCCGGGTGGCCGATGCCCGACCCGGTCGGTACGCGCTGCGATTGCGGGTCGACGGTGTCGACAGCCCTCTGCTGGATGCCAATTCCGCTCAGCCGCGGTTCGCCGCCGACACAGCGGTGGTGGTGACATGACGACGACTTCCGCGTCCGAGCCCGAGATCCCTACCGGCCCCCTGCGGACGGCGAACTCCACATCGGCGCGGGACCCGGAGGACAGCTGGCAGGCGGACAACGACCGGTATCTGTCCGCCGCGCTCGCATGGCTACGGTTGATCCTCCGTGCGTACATCGAGCAGCGATCCGGACCCGCCGCCACTACCGTCGCCGAGGGAGAGCTGAAGGCCGCCGAGGAGGACATGCAACACGCGGCCGAGGCTCACCCTCCCCCTGCCCTGATCAGTCTCGGCCGTCTGCTCGAGCTCTCCCCCTTCGAACGGCACACGCTGCTGCTCTGCGTCGCCCAGGAGCTGGACCCCTCGATCGCCGACCTGTGCGCCCAGGCCCAGGGCCGTCCCCTGCCGTCCGGCCCGACCTTCGCACTGGCTCTGTCCCTCTTCCCCGACCCCGCCTGGGACATCATGTCCCCCTACCGCGGGCTGCGTTTCTGGCGGCTCGTGGAGATCGGCCGGACGGCCGAACAGCCTCTGGTATCCAGCCCGCTGCGCGCCGACGAGCGGATCGTGAACCACGTCAAAGGACTGGACTACCTCGACGACCGCCTCGAGCCCTTCCTGACAGCCGTGGAGTCGCACGCCGCGCCAAGTCGCCTTGCGCCGCCCCAGCACCCCGCCGGGGCGGAGATCACGGATTGCTGGCGGCCGACACCCTCCTGGACCGGCGGCCGGCTGCCTGTCATCCAGCTCCTCGGCGCCGACAGCGAGAGCAAACAGTCGGTCGCCGCGCAGTCCGCCGCCCAGCTGGGTCTGCTGCTGTACAGGCTGCCGACCGGGCTGCTTCCCGAGCCGACGGCAGAACTCGAGAGCATCGCGAGGCTCTGGCAGCGGGAGGCCCTGCTGCTCCCGCTCGCCCTCTACCTCGACGCGGACGACACCGAGCTCGTCGGCACGGCAGACGACGCGAGGGACCGGCTGGTCGGGCGCTTCCTGCAGCGAAGCGGCGGCCCCTGCTTCGTCGCGACCCGGGAGTTGCGGCCCGACGTACCCGCCCCGACGCACGGGGTGGACATCGCGCCCCCTCCGGTCGCCGAACGCGCAGCCGCCTGGAGGACAGCGTTCCCTTCGACGGACGCGGACCGGCTGGCCGGCCAGTTCGCGCTGGGCCTGTCCGCGATCCAGGAGATCGCGACCGCGTCGGGCACCGACCCCGACGCGGCCTGGCGCACGTGCCTGGCTCGCACCCGGCCGCGCCTGGGCGCCCTGGCCCAGCGCCTGGAGCCGAAGGCGAACTGGGACGACATCGTGCTGCCCGCCCAGGAGGCCGCCCTGCTACGGCAGATCGGCGACCAGGTGGCGCAGCGCTGCACGGTCTATCAGAACTGGGGTTTCGCAGAGCGACACAACCGGGGACTGGGCATCAGCGCCCTGTTCACCGGTCCGAGCGGTACCGGCAAGACGATGGCCGCCGAAGTCCTCGCGCGGCACCTGAATCTCGACCTGTACCGAGTCGATCTGTCGGCGGCCGTCAGCAAGTACATCGGCGAGACGGAGAAGAACCTGCGCCGGCTGTTCGACGCCGCCGAACCCGGCGGTGCCATCCTCTTCTTCGACGAGGCGGACGCGCTGTTCGGCAAGCGCAGCCAGGTCAAGGACTCCCACGACCGGTACGCCAACATCGAGGTCAGCTATCTGCTGCAGCGAATGGAGGCATACCAGGGGCTGGCGATCCTCGCCACGAACCTGCGGCGGTCCCTGGACACCGCGTTCCTGCGGCGGCTGCGATTCATCGTCCCCTTCGCCTTCCCCGACACCACGGAACGTCGCGAGATGTGGGCGCGGGTCTTCCCGGAAACAGCCCCCGTCGACCCCCTGGACCTGGACCACCTCGCCAGGCTGCCGCTGAGTGGCGGAATGATCCGCAACATCGCACTCAATGCCGCCTTCGCCGCCGCCTCGGCCGGTACCGCGATCGGGATGGCGGCGGTCCTGACGGCCGCCCGGACGGAACTGCGCAAGCTGGAAACGCCGCTGTCCGAAGGCGACTTCGTCTGGGACGGCGCTGCGGGGGTGACAGCATGAGAATCGAGCTGCACATCGGACGACTCATCTTCGACGGCATCGCCCCCGGCGACACCGCCGTCCTCCGTACGGCCCTGGAATCCGAGCTCGGCGACCTGCTGTCCCGCGACCCGGTCGCCCCCCGCCAGGACCACCACCTGCACCGCGCCACCCCGCCGACGATCGCCGCCGCAGCGGATCCCGCCGCTTTCGGACGCCATATCGCCCGGGCGGTCCACGGCAGCCTGCGCCTGCCGCCGGGGAGAGCGGAATGAAGGAACGCGCTGACCGAGCGGACACACAGCCCGCCTCGCCACTTCGGGCGGGCCGTAGCTCGGCTTCGGTCGCGGAGGGACAGCAAGACCGGGCGAACGTTCCGCGCCGCGCCCGCTTCCAGCAGGAGACCGGAGAGCAGGTTATCCCCTCGTGACCACCCCCACCCCGCCCCGCGGCGGCTTCGTGTTCCTCGACCCCGAGCAGGGGCGAGTCCTGCGGGTGGCGCCGTTTCAGTACAACCCCGACACGCTCACCCGCACACTCCAGCCGCAGGGAATCGGCGGTGAGGCAGGGGACCGGCTGGAGGCGTTGCGGCTGAAGGGGCCGCCGCACGAGACGTTCAAGATCGACGCGGAGTTCGATGCGGCGGATCAGTTGAAGCCGCTGGCCGGCGCCGCGCCCATGGCAGGTGCTGGGCTGTTCGGGGCATTGTCCGCGCTGGAGACGGCGGTCTGTCCGAGCAGTGCGCAGCTGGCGCAGGAGAATGACATGGCGTCGCGGGGAATGTTGGAGATCGCCCCGGTGGAAGCCCCGCTGACGGTGCTGGTGCTCGGTCGGCGCCGGGTCGTTCCCGTACGCATCACGGACTTCACCGTCACGGAGGAGGCCTACGACGGAGAACTGAATCCCATCAGAGCCAAGGTCGGTCTGTCCGTCCGCGTCCTCACCGTCGACGACGTCGGCTTCTCCCACAAGGCGGGCGCCCTCTTCATCCGTTACCAGCAGAGCAAGGAGCGGTTCGCTGCACTGATCGGATACGGCCCGGGAGCGGTCGGCTACACCGGGATCTGAGTGCGACGGGACGACCCCGAGAGGCAGGAATGTTCGACCCCACGAGCAGGTACCACGGCATCGCCACAGCGACCTTGACGACGCCTGACGGACGGACCGTCACCTATGTGCGGCGTCGGTTCCTGCCGCAGCCGGGGGATCTCATGTCCGTCGGCGCTCAGGTAGTCGCACCCGGCGACCGGCTGGACCGGATCGCGGCCAGGCAGTACGGCGACCCGGACCAGGCGTGGCGGATCGCCGATGCCAACGGGGCGATGCGGCCCGACGATCTCACGGCGGTGCCCGGTCGTCGGCTGCGGATCGCTCTTCCGGCAGGTGTGCCGGGGAGCCTGCCCATGGCCATGGGCCCGGCCCCGTCATGACGCGCAGCCTCCAGCTGATGCTGCTCATGGGAAAGGTGGTGCCGGCGCCCGCTCCTCCTGCCCTCATCGACGCCCTGCAGTCGGTTCAGGTCACCTCGTCCAGTGGTTCGGCGAGCGGTTTCCAGCTGGTGTTCGCCGTGAGCAAGCGGTCGCCCCTGACCGAGGTGATGCTGCCCACGGGGCTGCTGGATCCCAAGACCCGGGTGGTCGTGGTTGCCGTGGTCGCCGGCCTGCCGCATGTCCTCATGGACGGGGTGATCACCCGTCAGGAGATGAACCCCGGTCAGACCCCGGGTAGTTCCACCCTCACACTGACCGGCGAGGATCTGTCGCTGCTCATGGACCTCCGGCACGTCGAGCGCTGCTATCCGGGCCTTCCGCACCACCTGCGGGTGATGCTGGTGTGCGCCGGATACGCGCAGTACGGGATCGTCCCGCTGGCCGTCCCGCCGGTGATCAGCAGCCTTCCGAACCCGGCGATCGAGGTCCCGGTCCAGTCCGCCACCGACCTCGCCTATCTCCGCTCGCTGGCCGACGAGGTCGGCTATGTGTTCTTCATCGAACCTGGCCCCGCTCCAGGAGTGAGCATCGCCTACTGGGGTCCGGAGGTCCGTGTGGGTCTGCCGCAGCCGGCACTCACGGTCGACTCCGGGACGGCGGGCAACGTCGAAGCCCTGAGCTTCGGCTTGGACGGACTGTCCCACACCCGGTACACGGCCCGACGTCTCGAACCCGTCACCAAGGTCGAAGTACCCGTACCGGTACCCGACGTCAGTCTTCTCCACCCACCCCTGGCTCTGCGGCCGGCGCCGGCTCTGCGCGAGGAACCACTGCCCGGACAGACCGGCCGGTCGCTCACGGAGACTCTGCTGTGGGGGCTGAGCCGTACCGCCAAGTCCGCCGAAGCCGTCACCGGTCAGGGCAGACTCGACGTACTGCGCTACGGACACGTGCTCAGCGCTCGCAACCTCGTGGGGGTACGCGGCGCGGGCCTGACCTACGACGGCCTCTACTACGTGCGCAGTGTCACGCACGACATCGCCCGCGGCGCGTACAAACAGAGCTTCACCCTCACCCGAGACGCTCTCGTCTCCAACACACCGGTGGTGATCCCGTGACGGCTCAGTCCGTGAAGAAATGGCACGGCCTCTATCAGGGGGTGGTGGTGTCCAACGTGGACACCACCGGCATGGGGCGCCTGCTGGTGCGTGTGTCGGAGGTGCTCGGGGACGACCCGTGCATCTGGGCCACGCCGCTGTCTCCGGTGGCGGGGACGGCCAGCGGCATGTACGTCGTGCCGCTGCAGAATTCCGGGGTGTGGCTGCAGTTCCTCGAAGGCGACCTCAGCAAAGCTGTGTGGACCGGCTTTTGGCGAGGCGGGGCGGGCGAGGTGCCGCCCGCGGCAAAGTCCACCCCGCCGGGGGTACCGCAGATCGTGCTCGCCACACCCTCCCAGAACGCCCTGGTCATCAGTGACAAGAGCGGGCCGACCGGTGGCGGGGCCATCACTTTGCAACTCCACGGCGCCATCGGCCCGTTCATCAAGATCAACGAGACGTCCATCGAGATCTCGTGCGGTACGGGCCCCGGGCGCGCGAGCATCAAGCTCGAGGGAAACCGGGTGTGCATCAACGGCGAAGCGCTGACAGTGCAGTGAGGAGGACGAGATGCCCGGACTGATTCTCCACAGCGGTGCCACTATGTCGTGCGCGCACCAGGGGTCCGCGAACCCCCCGGCACCCGCCCAGCAGCGGGTGCTCGTCGGCACGCAACCCGTCGCCACGACAGCGGACACCTTCCTCGTCCTGGGCTGCGGCTTCCCTGCGGCCTCCCTGGGGGCGCCGCCCTGTACAAGTATCCGGTGGACCCAGACCTCCACCCGGTTACTGGTCAACGGGCTACCGGTGCTGCTCCAGCCGACACCGCCCCCGAGCTGCGGCGCGGGCGTCGGTGTCGGTACGCCGCCCAGCCCGCCCATGGTCCAGGCCATGCAGCTTCGGGTGCGGGGGACGTGAGCGCGATGCACATCGACTTCCCTTACAACGTCGACGCGAGCGGTCGGACCGCGACGACCCAACACGCCGACCACGTCCGCGACATGGTCGAGCAGGTGCTCTTCACCACCCCCGGTGAACGCGTGAACCGACCGGACTTCGGCTGCGGTCTGCTCGACCTCGTATTCGCCCAGAACGGCCCGGAACTTGCGGCGGCCGTCGAGATGACCGCGCAGGCTGCCCTGCAGCGCTGGCTCGGCGACCTGCTCACCGTCGAGTCCTTGGCCGTCAGGACCGAGGAGTCGGCCCTGACCGTTTCCGTGAACTACGTTCTGGCAGCCACCGGGGAGAGTCACACCGTGCTCATGCGCGGAGGGACCTCGTCATGAGCGCCCGTCAGCTCTGTGACGACGAGCCGCGACGCGCCGCCGTACGGGCTGCCGGGCTGGCCGGCATCGAGAGCGTCTCGGTCGGCGCCGACCGACGCAGTCTCAGCGTCCTCTTCTTCGGCAGGCTCCCAGAGCGGCTGGACCAGCACAGTTTCCGTGTCGAGGGCGGACGGCGGGGCAACGGCATCCGGGTCGTCTCCGTCACTGGCCCGGCCGACCCCGAGTCCGGGGACGCCCCGGCGACCTCCCTGACCGTGGAGCTCGAGGGGCCGGGCGACGGGTCCACCTACCGGCTCCGTGCACTCGGGCACGGCTTCGACCGCTGCTACGACTGCTTCGAGTTCTCCTTCCAACAGGCCGACCCCGAGACTGCGGCCCGCGCCCCGGCCGGCGGCACCGCTCCGCCGGAGATCCCCCCGGCACCGGCCATCGACTACCTGGCCAAGGACTACGCAAGCTTTCGCCGTCTGCTGCTCGAACGACTCGCCCTCACCATGCCGGAATGGACGGAGCGGCGCGCACCCGACATCGGCGTCACCATCGTCGAACTCCTCGCCCACGTCGGCGACCAGCTCAGCTATCAGCAGGACGCGGTGGCCACCGAGGCGTACCTTGACACGGCACGGCTGCGCACCTCCGTACGACGCCATGCCCGCCTGGTCGACTATCCGATGCACGACGGCTGTGCGGCCCGCACCTTCGTCTGCGTCGAGACCAGCGGCCGGCTGACCCTGCAGCCCGACGATCTCGCCTTCACCGCCTTCCCCCCGGGCCACATCCCGCAGACGGGCGCGCAGATCCCGGCCGAGCTGCTTGCGGCCGGCCACACCCCCGTGTACCGACCGCTGGAACGCCGGGACATCGTGCTGCGCCACGAACACAACAGCATCGGCCTGTGGACCTGGGGCGATCAGGAGTGCCGGCTGCCCGTCGGCACCACCCGGGCCACACTGCTGGACCAGCGACCGGACGGGAAAGGCGAGGACCGCCCGCTGCTGCTCGCCCCCGGCGATGTGATTGTGTTCGAGGAGAACCTGGACCCCTGGACCGGCAGTGAGGCGGACCGCGACCCCACTCACCGCCAGGCCGTCCGCCTCACCCGGGTCACCCAGGGCATCGACGTGCTCTACAAGACCAAGGTTCTCGATGTCGAATGGGCTCACCAGGACGCCCTGGCGTTCCCCTTGTGTGTCACCACTCGCTGCGGACCGGACCATGAGCCGAAGAACGTCGCCGTGGCCCGCGGGAACACGGTTCTGGTGGAGCACGGCATCGAGAACACGTGGGTCCCCGGCAGTGGGCCCCAAACGATCGATGGACCCGCCGGGCGCGGCCCCGAGCAAAGGTGCCCCGGTTCGGACCCCGCCCCCACCACCCGTCACTTCGCGGCGCCGCTGACCGGTGCGCAGGTCACCTGGTGCGCGCCCTACCCACGCCCCGCAGACGTCTGCGCCGGGCAACACCGACAGCTGTCACGGCTGGCCGCCCGCGCCCGGGAACGGCTGAGCGGCATGCACCGCTCGGGTGCCTCCCTGTCCGCAGCCGACCGCGCCTTCCTGGAAACGCTGTTCGAGGCGGGCCTCCTCGCCAGGGTGAGCGACGAGGACGGTTCCAGGTTCGACCTCGCCCGGCTGCTCTCGCGCTTCGACGAGTACCTGGATCCCAAACTCCGCCGGCTCGAAGCGCTGGCCCGACAGGCCCGGTCCGGCTATGTGCTCGAGCCTGCCGACACCGGCTGGGAACTCGCACAGACCTGGGGCGAGGACGCCGCCTGGTTGATCGACCCGGACAACCCCGCACTGCACGGTCCGGCGGGCGCCGCCCTGCGTCCCGACCCGCGCGAGGCCCTGCCCGCCGTACGGATCTGGGCCGCGGACACCGACGGCGGGACCGATGCCTGGACGCCACGCCGCGACCTGCTGGCCAGCGGCCCTCGCGACCGCCATGTGGTGGGCGAGACCGATGACCAGGGTCAGCTGAACCTCAGGTTCGGAGACGGCCGGAACGGAACCGCACCGCCTCCGGGACAGAACCTGCTGGCCTCCTACCGCACCGGCCACGGCCGGGCCGGCAACGTCGGCAGCGAAGCCATCAACAGGATCGCGTCCCGCTCCACCCTGCTGGACGCCGTCGTCCGGGTTCGCAATCCGTTGCCCGCGACCGGTGGCACCGACCCCGAACCCGTCGCGCACGTGCGGCTGGCAGCACCGCGCGAGCCGTTGCGCAAACTGCTGCGGGCCGTCACCGCCGAGGACTACCAGACCCTCGGCGCCCGTCACCCCGGAGTACAACGGGCCGCCGCCACCCTGCGCTGGACAGGAAGCTGGTACGAGGCGGACGTCGCACTCGACGCCGAGGGCACGTCCGACCTGCCGCACAGACTGTCGGAGGAGGTGCGGCTGTCCCTGCACAGGTTTCGCCGCATCGGCCATGACGTGGTCACCGGGCCTGCCCTTCAGGTGCCCCTCGACGTCGCCCTCACCGTCTTCGTCGACCCCGATCACATCGCCGGTCATGTCCGCCAAGCCCTGCTGCGGGCCCTGCGCCCCGGCCCGCAACCCGACGGTGGACTGGGCTTCTTCGATCCCGACGCCCTCACCTTCGGCACGCCGGTACGGACGAGTGCGCTGGTCGCCGCAGCGGCCGCGATTCCCGGCGTCCGCCACGCCGAGGTGACCCGGCTGCGCCGTCTGCACCGTCTCACGAACGACGGGGCGAGTCCGGGCCCGGATGTCCCGCCCTCCGGCGTGCTCAGGCTGCGTCCCCTGGAGATCGCCCGGCTCGACGGCGACTCCACCCGGCCGGAGAACGGCTGGGTGACCCTCGACCTGCGAGGAGGGCGATGAGCCCCCCGGCCTGCCTCTGCGGCAGTTGCCCGAGCCCCCGGCCGACCACCACTCCGACACAGGTCTGGAACCGGCCCGCCCTGCCCCAGCTGCGGTACCGCGTTGGTACCTACGACCAGTTCCTGAGGTCGATGCTCGCCGGGTTGTCCAGCACCCATCACGCGTCACTCGCCCAGCTGACCACCCGTGAGCCCAACGATCCCTCCATCGCCCTGGTGGAGGGCTGGGCCCTGATCGCCGACGTCCTGACCTTCTATCAGGAACGGATCGCCAACGAGGGATACCTGCGCACCGCGACCGAGCAGGAGTCCCTGGTCAGGCTCGGACGGCTGGTCGGCCACCGACCTCGTCCCCCACTCGCCGCAGGCACGTTCCTCGCCTACACCCTCGATGCCGGCACCCGCTGCACCATCCCGGCCGGATCCCAGGTCAAGAGCGCCCCGCCGCCCGGTGGACTGCCCCAGATCTTCGAGACCGCGGAGGATCTCAACGCCCGCGCCGAATGGAACCAGTTTCCGGTCCGTGCGACCGCCTCCGCGTCGATCGATCCCGATGCCGCGGCGACCATGCCGTCGCTCGAACTCGAGGGCCTGCAGCCCAACCTCGGCGCGGGCGACCGTCTGCTCTTCACGTTCGGCGACCCCAGTCGGAACATCACCCGTCTCGTGGAGAGCACTCGACTGGACCCGTCCCGCGCGCGCACCACCGTACTCCTCAGGGCGCCGGGCCCCGTCCAGCAGTTGAACCGCGAAGTACAGGCCTTTCGCGAGGACGTGGACAGAGCGACACGGAAACCGCTACCGGCCAAACCGTTCGAGGACTTCCTGAGAGGGTTGCGCGAAGTCCTGCACGCCGGCGACATCCTCCGCGATCCGGACGCACTGGCCGCAACACTCGACGACAAACTGCAGGAGTTCCGCGAGCGGCTCTCCGGGGCCCAGGCCGACACGGCGCACGCGGCCGACCTGCTGAACAAGGTCACCGCCCGGGTCGCGGCCGTCCGGACCGCCGCCGAGGCGGTGACGGGCTCACCCACGGACGCCGCCGGCAAGCACTCCTCGACCCTCTCGGACGGGGAACCCTTCGTCGGTGCCGTGAACCTGGGCCGTCAGGTCCTGCATGCGCTCGAAAAGTCCCCGTCACGGCCTCCTCGCAATCCCAGTGAGATGGCCACCCCCGTCACCGCCCTCTTCAGCCCGCAGTCCGACTCCATGTCGCGTCTGCTCACCGCGAGCAACCCCCGGCTCACCGAAACGCTCTACCGTGCCCTGAGCACCGTCTCGGCCACCGCCGCCGATCCGTCGGGCGTCCAGTGCTTCCGCGTGAAGGCAGCTCCCCTCGGGGCGACGATCCCTGACGCGGCACGGGTCAGACGGCTCCTCAGGACCGCAGATTCCTCCGAAGGGCCCGAACAGGAGCGCTCTGCCGAGGAGGGGAACGTTCTCCTGCTGGACGCGGTGTACGACATGATCCTGCCCGGCAGCTGGATCGCCGTGCGGCAGACGGACGACCGGACGAAGACCCGGATCATTCAGGTGACCGCCGTCGCGCAACTCGCCGTCGCCGACGAGCACTACGCCGCAAGGGTGACCCGTCTGCAACTCGCCGGACCGTGGACCGAAGATCCCGACGACCTTCCCGCACGACGCGCCACGACCGTCTGGGCCGCCGGCGAGACGCTTCACCTCGCAGATCCCCCGGACACCTCCGAGCTCACCGGTGACGAGATCCAACTCGCCGGCACCTACGAGGGACTGACTCCCGGTCGCTGGCTGATCGTCTCCGGGGAACGCACCGACATCCCGAAGGTCTCCGGAGTCCCGGGCGTCGAACTCGTCATGCTCGGCGGAGTGCGTCAAGGACTCGACGCAACCCCTTCCAGCCGCAGCACGCTCGCTCTGACCACAAAACTCGCCTACCGCTATCGCCGGGACACCGTGCTCATTCATGGCAATGTCGTGTTCGCGACCGCGGGTGAGACCCGAACCGAGATCCTCGGCAGCGGTGACGCCACGCAGGCGGGCCAGATCTTCCCACTGCGTCAACGGCCCCTCACCTGGCTCCCCGCCCGCACGACCGACGGCTCAAAGGAGACCCTGACCGTCCGGGTCGCCGGTGTGGCCTGGCCACGGATGGCCGATCTGACCGAGGCCGACCCGGCCACTCCCGCCTACCGACTGCGCCTCGGTGTCGACGGCACGGCGGCCGTCGAATTCGGCGACGGCCGCCACGGCTCCCGACTTCCGACCGGTGCGGAGAACGTCACGGCCCACTACCGCATCGGTGGAGGCAGCTCCGCCAATGTCGCGGCGGGACAGGTCAACCACGTGGTCAGCAGGCCCCTTGGAGTCAGCGGCGTGACCAACCCACTGCCCGCCACCGGAGGCACGGACGCCGACGGCCGCGAAGAGGCCCGCCGCTGTGTCCCCTTGCGGCTCAGCGCCCTCGACCGACTGGTGTCGGTCCGCGACTACGAGGACTTCGCTCTGGCGTTCGCCGGCGTCGGCAAAGCCGCCGCGCGCCGCTGCCCCGACGGCACCCGCCAGCTCGTGCACGTCACGATCGCCGCCGCCGGCGACGCCCCCCTCGACGCGGGCTCACTGCTCCTGGACGCCCTCCAGTCGGCCCTGAGCCAGTACGGTGATCCGGCGCTGCCGGTGCGCGTGGAAGCCTGCGAACGGGTACGGCTCGTCCTGTCACTCGGCGTCCGGACATTGCCCGACCACTCGCGGGACATGGTCGAACAGGCGGTCCGGGACGCCCTCACGGCCCGGCTGGGATTCGCCGCGGCAGAGCTGGCCCAGCCGGTCTTCCTCAGCGCCGCCATCGCCGCCGCGCAGACTGTCCCCGGAGTCGACTTCGTGGATGTCGACGCCTTCGGCGGTGTCGGGGACGACGTCGACGCGGCCGGCGTCATCCGATTCGCCCAAGAACTCACGGCCGCCCCCTGCGTACCCGGCCACCCCGCGGGATACCGCGACTCCTTCTACACACCGGCCCCCGGGGAAACGACAGCATCGGTGGCCGCGGTGAACGGACTCACGGAACAGCAACTCGCCCTGCTGAATCCCGACGGCATCTCCCCAGATCCCGGCTCCCCGATGGTGGTGCGGCGCGCCCTGCGCCCCGCCGAGCTCGTACTCCTCGATCCGTCGCTGCCAGAGACCCTCGTCCTGCGGAGGATCCCATGAATCCCGACCAGTTGTACGCGCTGTTGCCCGCCCTCCACCGCAGGCTCGACGCGGACCAGGGCAGCAGGCTGTACGAGCTCCTCTCGGTCATCGCCGAACAGGCTCGCATCGTCCAGGACGACATCGAGCAGCTCCACGACAACTGGTTCATCGAGACCTGCGAGGACTGGGTGGTGCCCTACCTCGGCGACCTCGTCGGCTACCGCACGCTGCCGGGGACGACCGCCGCCCTCTCCGACGGCTCCGCAGCGGCGGACGGGCTGCTCGCCGCAGCCGTGCCCCGCAGAGAGGTCGCGAACACCGTCGCCAACCGCCGCCGCAAAGGCACCCTCGCCCTGCTCGAGGACCTCGCCGCCGACGTGGCGGACTGGCCCAGCCGGGCGGTCGAATACCGCCGTCTGCTCGCCGTCACCCAGCCGATCCGCCGCTACGCCACCGAGGACCACGACGCACGGCGGCGCCTGCGCCGCGGCGGCCTGGTCGACCTGCGCCGTATCGACGTCCTGGACCGAATCGACGGGCCGTTCGACGAACTGGCCCACACCGTCGAGGTCCCCCGCACCGACTCCACCCGCCGCGTGGGCCACTACGGCATCCCGGGTGTCGGCCTCCACGTATGGCGCCTGCGGGCCCATGCGGTGACCCGGGCCCCAGCGTCCTGCGTGGACCAGGCCGGATCGTGCTACACCTTCAGCATCCTGGGCAACGACACCCAGCTGTTCACCAAGCCGGTTCCCGAACCATCGGCCTGCCATGTCGCGGACGAGATGAACGTCCCGGCGCCCATCCGGCGCAGGGCCCTGACCGAACGGCTCTACGACTACTACGGCCCGCTCAAGAGCCTGTGCGTATGGACCGGACCGGACCCCGACAGTGACGTAGTACCCCTCGACCGCATCGTGTCCACAGACCTGTCCGAGTGGAGCTACTCCCCACTCCCCGGACAGGTGGCCCTCGACCCGGTTCTCGGACGCATCATGTTTCCCGAGCAAACGAACCTGGAGCGAGGCGTCCGGGTGACCTATCATCACGCGTTCGCCGGCGACTTCGGCGGCGGCGAATACCCCCGTCCGGGCAACGCCGTGGGCCCCACCGTCGCTCGCTACCGGGTAGGTCCGGGCGAGGCGCATCACCGGATCACCGACGCGATCGAACGCTGGCGCGCCGATAAACGGCACCGGCCCTCACCTGCCGAAGCGATCGTCGAAATCACCGGGAACGACATCCATCACGACCTCACGGACATCCTTCTCGAACCAGGAGACCATCTCACCCTACGCGCCGACGACGGTGCGCGACCGGTGCTCGCACTGCTCGACCCGTCAGAGAACCGCGACGCCGCCCTGCGGATCACCGGCACCAGGCGGGGCGAGGGACCGCTGCCCCGCATCGTCCTCGACGGCCTCATGGTCACCGGGGGCAGCATCCAGCTCCGGGGCAAAGTGGGACAACTCATGATCCGGCACTGCACGTTCGTGCCCGGCTGGGACCTCGACCCGCGTGGCCTGCCACGGGCGCCCGAAGAGGCAGCCTTGGAACTGATCGACACGCCGGTCTGCGTCGAGGTCGAGCACAGCATCCTCGGTAGCATCGTCGTCGTCCAGGACGAGGAAACCACCGAACCCAGCCGGCTCTTCCTCTCCGACACCGTGCTCGACGCCACCCACCGGGAGCGCGCAGCGCTGGCCGGTCCGCAGGACCGATACGCACACGCCGTCCTCACGGCACGGCGCACCACCGTCATCGGCTCGGTCCACACGCGTGCCGTCGGCACGCTGGAGAACTGTCTGCTGGACGGGGACGTCCAGATCGCCCGGCAGACACAAGGCCGTGTGCGCTTCTGCTGGCTGCCGCCCGACTCCCGTACTCCACGCCGTTTGTACTGCCAGCCCGAGCACTCGGGCGACCCGGACCACGTCGTCCTGAAGTTCGCCGGCACCCGGTACGGCACACCCGACTACGTCCAACTCGCCGACAACTGCGCCGAGGAGATCAGGCGCGCAGCGGAAGACGGGTCGGAGCCGGGGGCATTCCACGACCTGTTCCGTCCGCAGCGTCAGGACAACCTGTACGCCCGCCTCGCCGAATACACCCCCGCCGGATGCAACGCGGGAGTCTTCTTCGCCACTTGAGAGCGCCGCCCCGGCGGCGAGCCGACCCTCCGTCATCGTCCACCAATGCCAGCGTCGTTCAGTCAGGGAGCACAACAGCATGCAGGGAGACTTCTCGCGGGTCACCTTCGACCCGACCCAACGGTTCTCGGCCGTCCTTTCCCAGCAAGGACGGGTGCAGCTCGACTCCGAGATCAACGAGCAGACAGCGATCCTCCTGCACTACATGCGCACCCTGGCCGCCGACTTGCTCGGGCCGGCCGCGTTTCCCTCCGGCCCGGGCGGTCACAGCACTGGTGGGTTCTGCCTCGACACGTTCGACGGGGACAACTTCACCGTGACGCCGGGCCGGATCTACGTCGACGGAATCCTCTGCGAATGCGACGGCACCGACTACTGGAGCCAGCCGGACGGGTACCTCGACCCAGGGCGGGAGCGCGACCAGCTACCGACAAGCCCGTTCATGGTCTACCTGCGGGTCTGGGAGCGTCTGGTCACGGCCGTCGAAGCGCCCCGCATTCGCGAGGTCGCTCTGGGGCTCCACGGCCCGGACACGACGGTCCGCACCCGGGTGGTCTGGCAGCTGTGCTGGATGTCTCTGAACTCTGAATCCTTCATTCCCGACATGACGAGCGGACCGCAGTTCCTGCGCGACCAGATCAGTCGAAGGTTCAGGCCTCGCCCCCTGCTCTCCGCCCGCGTCCGCAACCCCGAGGGCAACAGCACGCCCTGCGACCTGCCGCCCCAGTCCGGCTATCGCGGGCCGGAGAATCAGCTGTACCGGGTCGAGGTCCACCAAGGCGGTACCGCCGATACCGCGACGTTCAAGTGGTCCCGGGAGAACGGCTCGGTCATTCTGCCGATCAGGGCGGTCAGCGGTGCGTCGATCGAGTTGGAGACGCTGGGCCGGGACGACAAACTGGGGCTCGAAATCGACGACGTGGTCGAGATCGTCGACGACGCCTCCGTTTCCCGGGCCGCTGCCGACGCGTGGGAGGACGAATGCCCCCGCCTCTACACCGTCAAGGAGATCGACCAAGCCAGGCGCAAGGTCGTCCTCGACGACGAGCCGGCCCAGGATCGGTACCAGCCGGACGCCGGAACGATCCCCGGACGTCACCCGCTCCTACGCCGCTGGGACCACGGGACGGCAGGGCGGGAGCAGAGGGACGGCGGCACCTACTCGGGCGTGAACAGCGAGGGCACCCAGCACATCAGGGAAGGCACGTGGCTTCCGCTCGAGGACGGCATCGAAGTCCGGTTCGAGGGAGACGTCGAGCGGGCCCCGCAGTACCGCCGGGGCGACTATTGGACGATTCCGGTCCGGGTCGTCACCGGTGACGTCGAGTGGCCCACCGGGCTCAACGGCCGACCTCAGCCGAAGCGACCGCACGGCATCGACTATCACTACGCGCCCCTGGCGGTCGTACTGCCCCAGGACTCCACCGACTACCACATGGTGGATCTGCGGGTGCCGTTCCCTCATCGACGGCAGTGACCGCAGGAGATTCCGCACAACCACTGGAAAGCCCACGGGTCGGTCGATGGCCTCTCGGTTGGCGCCCTTCTCGACCCTCAAGCGTGTTGGTGTGCCATGACAAACGCGAAGACGGCCAAGGCCACAAAAAAGACAATGACGAAGGCACATGCGATTTTCGATGTCTGCTTGGCAGAGACGTCCGCGCCGGTCGTCAGATTATGGAGTTTCTTCACGCGCAACGTCCCGGATCGCATCCGGCCACTTGCGCGAACCCGGTCACCGTCAGCCACCGAGCCCTCGAATGTGAACCCTCTCATCTCGACCGGCACGAGCCTCACCCGATCGGTGGTTTCGGCGTATTCCTCCACCCGGAAATTCATAACGAACGTACTAGCCGAATCTCCGCCCCCACCCTCCGTCCGAGTCTGGACATTTCGGACCGTTCCCTCGACAATTCCGCTCGCCGAGGGCCT
Organism: Streptomyces sp. NPDC005784; assembly: GCF_042871525.1. Taxonomy (NCBI): domain Bacteria; kingdom Bacillati; phylum Actinomycetota; class Actinomycetes; order Kitasatosporales; family Streptomycetaceae; genus Streptomyces; species Streptomyces sp. NPDC005784. Next base: position 45,489 of record NZ_JBIAIQ010000044.1, on the reverse strand, counting down.
AGGAGAGTCGACTATCGGAGGAGGGGGAGGGGGAGGGGGAGGGGGAGGGGGAGGCATGGGGGGAGGCGGCACCGGATCGGGCTCGGGCTCTTCATATGAATCCGAACGGTCGAATCGGCCACCACAGCGAGGGCACGTGTGCACCCCTTCCGGGGGTTCTTGCTCGCTACCACAGTCTTCGCAGCCCATCCGTTTAGTCCCTAAAATGACGCAGTCACAGAAACCGATTGGGTTACTTGGTCGGGCCTGGAACGGGAAGCCGGTGTTCTGAATTGAAGGCCATTGCATAGGAAACAGAAGGGCCAACGAAGGTCTACCACGGCATCCTCAGAGCACTGGGGGCAGCGTCAGCGCGGCCTGGGCACGGCGCCCGGAGGCGACACTGCACCACCGGACGCCGTCACTGCATCCCGTTCGCAGACCATGGCCCGGGGACCCGGGCCTCTCCTCTTTCGGACACCAGGTGCCCAAAACAAACGAGGGTTTCCGACTAAAGCTCTGCACTTACGATGCTCACGCGGGGTGCAACGGGCCGCAACCTGAGCACCCCGAACCTCGGCAGCCGGCACCGGCTCGATGAAATGCCACGTCAGAACCCGCAGCCTCCCTGACTAGATCGCGTCCGTCGACCAACAGCCCAGGGGCCTCCGCACCCCGAGTTCATCGAACACCGACGTATTGGCTGCAGGAGCCGCTCGTAGCGGCCCAGAAGCTGGGCCATGCGGACCATCCACGCCCGCGAAGAGTCGACGTACGCCTCGACGTCGCCGAGCGCGTCAGCGGCGACGTAGTACGTCCGCGGTCGCGTCGACCTGGTCACCGCCGCGGCGACCTTTCGGCGGTCGTACCCGCCCCGTTCAGCCGCCGCAGCGGCAACTCGAAAGTCAGCAGCGATCCGCCCTCGCCACACCGCAGGGCCGAGGACATCAGCGGCCGCAGCTAGGCCACGTTCCGGTCCTCCAGCCGTTCCACCCAGCCCGGCTGTGATGCTCCGCTGCGGGTGTGGCCGCGTAGGCCGACGTCAATCCACCGGCGCCACGTCCTCGGGGTGAGCCCTAGCACGTGGCTCACTCGTCCGTCCTTCGGCGTCGCCTCCGGGACCGAAATCACCTCACCGTTGCGGCCCATGACCTGCCGCGTGGCGAGACGCCGAGTGCCTCAATCAGGCCGCCGAGCCGTTCGGCGTGGTTGGCGTCGAGCACGTCGAGGGGTTCATAAGTGGCAAGGAGTGTCCACGTTCCCGGGTGCGGGGGGAACCCGGCTGTCAAGGTGCTCGATATGCCGTGTCCAACGAGGATGATTGAGCGCGATGTGGTGCACCACATCAACCCGAGCTGATAAGCCGCAGCCGGACCGCCCCGCGGTCAGGGCTGGTCGTACCAGGCAACCGCTGCGATCCGCCAGCCCTCTGAGGTGCGGACGAACTGGATGGTCTTGGTCCCGTCTCCCTCGAACGGCTCACCATCCAAGATCCCGGACTTGCGGTACTCGCCGAACCGCGACGCGATATCGCCCGCGATCTCTGTCCGTTCAGAGGTCTCCCACTCGGAGAACTCGACCAGCCGGCCGTCGGTCAGCAGCCGCTGGCGAGGCTCGATGAACTCGTCCACGGTATAGACCGTGAAATCCGGGCCGGTCTTGACGATCACGCCATCCGGAAGAACCAGCCGGCGGATCCGGGCCACGTCAGCAGCCTTGCCACCCCGGTTGTCAAAGGCACCGAAGAACTCGGCGGTCACCACGTCTATCTCGATCTTGGACATGACGCGACAGTAACAACGAAGGGGCGCCGGACATCGCCGGTCTCGACAAACCGCGGAATGCCGTCGAGGCAGACCATCGCGCACCAGTTCAAGCGCCTCCGCAGTCCGCCGGCAACGCCGGCTCGACCTCCACAACGCCACAGTCTCCCTGGCCTGCGGACGGATCTGCTGGAGACGACTCAACAGCCGGTCACCATGATCGTGTTACGAGCCCTGCGCAAGGGCGAAGTGACCGGATGAAGGGCGGCCACCGGTGCCACCGGCATCTGGCGAGCCGCAGCATGACCACCATGGCGACGACCCGGACGACGGTGTCGACCTGCACGGACTGCGCTTGTGCCAGTACGCCATCGTGCAGGCCGACCGGCGGCGGGTATCCGCTTCCGCCCGTATCGAAGGCTCCGCTACGGCTGGTCGGTCACGAACCGGTCGAGGGCGGCGGTGAGTTCCGCCGGCTTCTCCACAGGCAGTTCGTGGCCGGCGTCCACGATCCGCACCACGGCGTCCGGGTAGGCCTTCGCCATCCGCAGCATCTGCGAGACGGGCAGTTGGATGTCGTGGTAGCCGTGGACCAGGAGCGTGGGGGTGCGGATCTCCCCGAGCCGGTCGAGGACGTCGAAGGACCGCATGGCGCCGTAGCACGTCATGACCACCTCGCGCGGTGTGCCCCCGGAGGCCCGGACGTACTCGCGGATCTTCTCGCGCGGGTAGCCGGGAGCGAAGGCCCGCTGGATGTTGGTAGCCACGAACAGCTTGAACGGCACCAGAGTCGAGACCGCCATCAGCAGACCTCTGCCCCGGCTGTACGTCATCCTGCTGATCGAGTTCACCAGCACCAGCCGCTCGACCCGCTCGGGATGGTCCAGCGTCAGGGTCTGCGCGATCATCCCGCCCATCGAGTGGCCGACGAGAATGAACCGGTCGAGCTCCAGGTGGTCGAGGACGGCGAGAACGTCACCGGCCAGCTCCGCCACGGTCCGCCGCCCCGAACCCTCGCTCTCCCCGTGCCCGCGCAGGTCCAGTCGTACGACCCGCCGCTTCTGGGCGAAGTGGTCCATCTGGTGGTCCCAACGGTGCCGGTCGGCCGTCCAGCCGTGGATGAACACCAGGGGCACACCGTCACCGTCGCGGGGGCCCTCGTCGTCGTACGTCAGCGCGGCGCCGTCGACTTCGAGCTGCGGCATGGTGCCTCCTGGAGTGCGGTCTGGTCGCCGGTCGTTCTGGTCACCGGCCGGTTTGGTTACTGGTCGGTACGGTATCCGGGCGCGGGGCCGCCGTCACCGTCGTTCGGAGAGGAATTCGAGGATGTGCCCGAACACGTCGAGGGCGGCGCCCCGGCCCAGGAACGTGTCCAGGTGGCCGTAGGCGGGGATCTCGGTGTACGACACGTCCAGCTGGGGCTGGCGATGTGCCAGCACCTCGTGGCAGAGCTGCTGCGAGTCCAGCCACAGTCCGTTCTCGCTGCCCGCGAGCAGCAGCACCGGGGTGTCGATGCGGGCAGCCGCGTCCAGCGCGTTGGGCGGCAGCGCCCGGTAGCGGTGGTCGGTGTCGTGCCAGCGGACGACGCTGCGGGCCAGTTCGATACGGCGCAGGTGCGGCAGGATCCACAGGGGCGCCGGCCCGAGGAGCTCGGCGAGCCGGTCGTGGGTGGCGTCGGACAGGTTCTCGTGCAGGAACAGCGAGGCGCCCGAACCCCAGGCCGAGTTGTGGAGGATCTGGCAGGTCGGGTCCGGGCAGCCCGCCCCGCGGGAGGCCAGCGCGAACAGGGGCGTGTACTTCGACCGGAGACCCACCTTGCGGAAGTCGACCGGGATGTGGTCGATCCGGTTCTTCAGCAGCTCACCCGCCACCGTCATCCGCAGCGAGGTGCGTCCCGCGAGCTTCGGCGTCAGGAACACGCCCTGGGAGACGACGCCCGCGAGCCCGGGCACCAGCCCCGCCGTCATGCTCAGCGAAAGGGTGAGGGAGCCGATGCAGTGGGCGACGACGAACAGTGGCCGGTCGCCGATGCGTTCGCGGATACGGGAGACGGCTTCGGGGATGTCGTAGAGAGCGACGTCGTCGTAGGTGTACCTCTGGCCGGTCTCGTTGTAGGGGAGCCGGCAACTGCCCCGCCAGTCGAGCAGCCAGGGCTCGTAGCCGTCGTCGAGCAGGACGTCGACCAGGTTCCGGGTCTCGGGGAGCAGGAACATGTCGGCGGACGCGGTGTGCCCGTGCAGGAGCAGCACGGCGGGCCGGTCCTGATCGCCGCTGTCGACTCGGGTGAGACCGAGGCGTACGCCGTCCCCGGCCCTGAAGGGGATCTCCTCGACCCGAGCCGGGTCGAGGCGGTGGCGCAGCGGCCGCAGGGCCGTGCCGGTCCTGACCTTGCGGATCGGCTGCCTGGTGCGGGAGTTGGTGGTTCTGAGGATCATCGGTGGCGCTCCGAGGGGGTCCGGGTACGGCGCAGGTCGAGGAGGTCCGCGGCGGCGCGGGCGAAGGGGCCGAGCAGTCCGCGGCCCATCTCCACGCCGAACCAGGCGAGCCAGGTCAGCTTGGCGGCGCGCTTCTCCTGGCCGGTCAGTCGCGGGTCCACCTTGATGCCGTCGATCTGGTCGCGTACGTAGCTGTCCGCGGGCACGACCAACTCGCCCGCGAGGCTCGCCGGTTCGCCCTCGCGGCCGATCTCGACGCTCAGCGCGCGGGTCTGCCGCCATACGTCACGGCGGGCGCGGGCGTACTTGTGGCCCTCCAGCCACCAGCGGCCTCCATCGGCGTCGCGCAACGTCATTCGGTAGCGAAGGAGTTGGTGGCGCATCCCGTGCCGCTGCGGGATGCCCTCCTCGGGGCGGATCCAGACGTCGCCGCGTTCCACGAGCAGCGGCGCGGGATGGGCCGCGGCGCACACCAGCTCGCCGCCGACGTCGACCCGGCGCTCCTTCACCAGTTGGTACATGCTCGCGATGGAGAGGGTCAGCGCCATGGAGCAGGGGGTGTCGGCGTCGGCACCGACCGGGCCCACGGCGCCGTCGGTCGTCTCGGAGAACCACAGGTACGGCTGGTCGTCCTTGTGGGGCAGCCGGGCCAGGCCGTCCTGGGCGAGCCGCTCGAACGTCCTGAGCTGGGCCTGGGCGTCGTAGCGGACCGCGGGGCGGAGCCCGAGCGCCTCGACGAGCGCGGCGGTGCGTTCGTCGGTGGCCGCCGGCCCCTTCAGGGTCGCCTCGCACAACTTGAGGGCGGTGGGACTTCGCAACACCCGTGTGAGGAAGTTGAGTTCGGGAACCGGGTCGGCCTCCAGACGGGCCAGGGCGTCGGTGCGCCACTCGTCCCAGTCCTGTACGCGCACATGCATCCCGCCGTACGCCATGTCCCGTACGACGTCGTCGAGGGTGTTGGGTACGCCGGTCAGGTTGTAGTCGAATCCCCAGGCGTCGGGTTCGCAGATGACGCCTGCCGCGACCCGGCTCACCCAGTCCACCGGGGCCGCGTTCAGACGGTGGAAGGCGGGCACCGTGCGGAAGCGGCCGAAGGCCGAGATGAGGCCGCTGCTGAGGTCCTGCGGGTTGTGGGCGCCGGTACGGGTGTGGCCTCCGATGCCTCCCGGGCGCATCGCGGTGACGATCAGGCCGTGGTCGCGGGCCCGCCGCAGGGCGACCTCGGCGGCCCATTTCGTCTGATCGTAGCCCGCGACGAGGCGGTCGACGTGGGCGAGCGGGTCGTCCTCGCCCATGGAGGCGATGCCGACCTCGTTGAAGACCGCGATCGAGGAGATGTGGTGCAGCGGCTTGGGCGGGCCGGTCGCCGCCAGTTCGGCCAGGGTCAGCGCGCCGATGACGTTGCTCTGCCGCAGCGACTGGTAGCCACGCAGGAAGTCCACGGCTGCCGCCACGCCCACAACGCTGTCCACATCGTGGGCGAGCTTGTTCCAGACGTCGTCGGACAGGCCTAGGTGCGGACGCCTGATGTCGCCGGGGAGCACCGTCACCCGGCGGCGGATCTCCGACGACCAGGGCAGCCGGTGGCTCTTCAGCGCCTCGCCGAGGCGAGCTGTCGCTGCCTCCTCGTCGGCCGCGCGAACCAGGCAGTGGACATGCGCGTCACTGTGCCTGAGTAGATCGAGAAGCAGATGGCTGCCTAGGAAGCCGGTGGCGCCGGTGAGCAGGATCCGGCGGGGCGGCAGGGGCTCGGGCGAGCCGGTCCAGGGCAGGCGGTCGGCCAGGGAGAGGTCGGCCAGGATCTGGTCGAGGTCTTCGGGACGGGCCGTGGCGTACGGGGTGCTGCCCCCGGTGGTCCGGGCGGTGACCGTCGCCCCGGGCGGGACGCGGGGCGACGGGATGGATGGGGTGTCCGTGGCGGGGGCTGGGCTGGAACCCGGGGCGGGAGCAGGGCTGGACCCCGGGACGGGAGCAGGGCTGGACCCCGGGACGGGAGCAGGGCTGGACCCCGGGACGGGAGCAGGGCTGGACCCCGGGACGGGAGCAGGGGCGGGGACCAGGAAGGTGTCCGGGACCTGTGTGGTGCCGATCGTGTTGGTCGCCGGGGCCGGGGTCGGGGTCCATGCGGCCGTCGCGGCTATCGGCACACCCGGGGCCGGCAGGGTCGCCGTGGCACCCCCGGTCGCCAGCCAGCGAAGGGCGAGGCTGCGCGGCCGGGCATCGGCGAACACCTCGTCGAGGTCGATCTCCATGCCCAGCTCGTCCTCCAGCGTCGCGACAAGTTCCACGGCGCCCACGGAGGTGCCCCCGGCGTCGAAGAAGTCGGTGTCGGGCGACAGCTGCCCTCCGGGCACGAAGGCACCGGCCGCCGTGGCGACGACAACGGCCAAGGCGTCCGCGTCGGGTGCCGCGGGGGCGGGCGGGCCGCCAACACCACGGTCGGTCCCGGTACCGGTGTCGCCACCAGCACCGGCACCCGACCCCGTGGCGGCACCCGCACCCGCACCCGCACCGAACGGCACGGCGTCCGTGCGGGTACGGGACGCAACGACACTCGCGTCTTCGCCGGGCGGCACGGCGGGCGCATTCGCGTGCAGATCCGTCCCGACACCGGACGGCCCGGCAGCCGCACCAGCGATGGACGAAACGGCAGGCGCACCCACATCCCCACCGGCACGGGACCCGGAGGCACCCGGACCCGGCTCCGTGCCGGTTCCAGTCGCTGTGGGTGTGGGTGTGGGGGCCTGTCTGAGCCTGGCCAGCAGGGCCTCCACGCTCGGCCCGCCAGCACCCCGCTCGATCGCCTCACCTGTCGCCCACTGTCCGGCGTACGGCGACGCGTCCTCGTTCACTTCACTCATCAGGGCCCTTCCCCCTCGTGCACTGTCCCTTTCCGCACTGCCTCCGCGGGCCGAGCCCGCTGCCCCGCTCACTGCCGCCGCCAGGAGCGGAAGGCCCGCAGCTGTTCCGGCGTGACCACGCTCTCCAGGTGCTCGTCGTCCTGGTCGCCGCCACCCAGCGCGGCCAGCAGACGCCGGGCCGGTACGTTGCGGTCGGTGCGCTCCGCCGTCAACCGGACCTTCACGCAGCCCAGTCGGTCGGCGCGGTCCGCCAGCCAGCGCAACAGCCGTTCCTCGACGCCTCGGCCGAGCGCGCGGCAGCTCAGCATCCAGGCGAGGACGTCGAGTTGATCGCCGTCCACGAGCAGGGCGAGCAGGCCGATCTGGCCGTAGTCGCCGAAGCGGTCCCGCGCCGCGGCCGTCCACACCTCGCCGTGCTCCCGCCACCGCGCCAGATCGCCGCCGTCGGCGGACCGGGGACGGAGGGTGAACTGATTGGTGCGGCGGACGAGTTGCTCGGCCCGCTCGACGTCGGCCCCGGACAGCGCCCGGATGTCGACCTCGAGTTCCAACTGGGCGAGGAACTCCTCGAAACCGGCCTGCTCGCGTACCGCGTCACGCTCCCGCTCCTGCGCGTAGAACCCTGCCCGCAGTCCGTCCTCGGCCGTCGCCGCCGCGGGGACCAGCGGCCACAACCGGCCGAGGAATTCGCCCAGTTCGGCCTCCGGTGGGCAGGTCACCGACAGCACCTCCGGCAGCGCCGACCGCACTCCCGCGATCTCGACCGGGTTGTCGTCGAGGAACAGGAAGCTGTCCAGCCCCAGGTTGAGGGTGCGCGCCGCCTCCGTGAGACGGCCCGGCTTCGGGCCCCAGCCGGCGGACAGCACGCTGAAGTGCTCCGCCTTCAGCGTGCTGTCCGGACGGTCCAGGACGGCCCGTACGGTGTCCTCGTCGTTGTTGCTGACCAGCGCGAGCAGCGCGCCCGCGGCACGCCACCGCAACAGCCTCCGTGCCAGCAGGGCGCGCGGTCCGGTCAGATCAACCGACGCGGGGCCGATCTCCCCGGCGACCCCGCCCCACAAGGTCTCGTCGCCGTCGACCGCGATCACCTTCGGCGCGGGACGCAGCACCGCTCGTACCAGCTGGGCCAGCCGCAGGGCCACCGCCGCCTGGAAGTGCGGGGTGAAGGGGAGATGGGCCAGCCGCTCGGTCCGTTCGTCGAAGCGTTCCGCGACGGCGTGGTACCGCGTCCAGTCGTCCGGGCCCAGCACCGCGATGCCGGGGGAATCGGTCAGCTCGGCGACCAGGTCGCTCTCCCATCGCGCGAAGCGGTCTTCGTGCCGCGCCGAGGGCAGGATGCCGACGATCAGTGGTCTGCGGGTGCGCTCGGACAGGGCCCGCAGCGCGGCCGGGTAGGCGGTGCGCAGTTCGGTCAGCACCGTGTCGGCCACCGGGCCGAACCGTTCCAGGTCCGCCGCCCGCAGCAGCACCACGCCCACCGCTGTCGTGGGATCGGTGAAGACGCCCGAGGGATCGCGCAGGGCGGCGAGCACCTGGTGGTAAGGGGCTTCGGCGACCGTCGGACCCTCGTCCCGCTCCCGTTCCGGCGCTCCTTCCCGCGTGCCGTCCTCGAGCGCCGCCTCGCACAGCAGCGGCAGGTTGCCGAGCGCGAAGGTGGCGGCGAGGGCGAGCGTGCGGCGCGGGTGGGCAACGGGCCTCCGTGTAACGGGAGTTGCCGTCTCGCCCGTCTCGGCCGGAGTTGCAGTCGTACCCGTCACGATCGGCGCTGCCGTCGTACCCGTCGTACCCGTCGTACCCGTCGTACCCGTCGTACCCGTCGTACCCGTCGTACCCGTCGTACCCGTCGCTGCCGTCGTACCCGTCGCGACCGTCGCTGCCGTCGTGTCCGTAGCGACCGGCGTCGCTGTCGTGCCCGTCGCGGCAGTTGCCGTCGCACCCGTCGTTCGGACCGCCCCGGTCGGGTCGTCCGCCGTCTCGGCGAGCAGCCGCAGGAACGCCTCCGCCAGCTCGGTGGAGGTCACCGCGTCCAGGATGTCGAGGTTGTGGTCGAGCCGTACGCGGCCCGCGTCCGGGGTCATGGTGACCATGAGGTCCAGGTCGGAATATCCCGTTCCGGCCGGGAGCACCTCCAGCCGGCCGAGGCGGGCCGCCGCCGAGGAGCGTACATAGTTGAAGTACACCTCCACCAGCGGGGCGTTCGCCCGGTGCAGCCCCTGCCCGGCCAGGGTCGACAGCACGTCCGAGAACATGGCGCCCTTCGCGAGGACCCGGTCCAGGCGCGCGTCCGTCCGGTGCAGTACTTCCTCGATCCGCTCCCCCGCCGCCGCTTGTGCCGGGAACGGCACCGGTACGCCGAAGAAGCCCACCGCGTCGTACGCGTCGGCGTGGATGCGCGTGTCGACGGGCACGGCGAGCACGAAACGCTCCCGCTCCCGCATCCTGGCCAGCAGTACGGTCAGGTTGCCGAGGCAGAAGGCGGCCGGTGTGACGGCGAGCCTGCTCGCGGCCGCCGACACCCGTTCCATCAGGCCGTCCGGTATCGCCACGGTCACGCTCCCGGCCCGGTACGAACGCGCCGCCGGGCGCGGCCGGGCGAGCGTCAGGTCGAGACGCTCGCTGCCGTGGAAGGCCTCGCGCCACTCGGTGGCGTCGGCGCCGGCGGCATCGCCGGTCCGCTGGGCCTCGATCAGCAGGTCGATGTCACGGTTGGTGACGGCGTCACCGAGTGCGGTGCCGGACAGTTCGGCGTCGATCTCCCCCGCGACGAGCAGCAGCGACTGCAGGTCGCTCACCGCGTGGTGCGCGCCGAACACCAGGATCTGGCCACGCGCACCGGCGTCGAGCAGCTCGAACCGCCACAGCGGCGCCCTCGCCAGGTCGAACGGCGGTTCCAGCAGCCGGGACAACCGGTCGCCGGCGTCGAGTACGGCATCGGCGGGCACGTCCGTCCAGTGCAGCAACGGCTCGGTCGACTCCCGTTCCACACGCAGCTGTCGGCCCCGTCCGCCGCCTCCGGCCATCGCCGTGCGCAGGGCCGCGTGCCGTCCGGCGAGCCGGGTGACGATGTCGGTGAGCGCTTCGCGGGTGGTCGGCGCGGTGAGCCGGACGGCCAGGCCGACGGCGTGCGCCGCGGCCGGCATGCCGGGCTGGGCGCTGCGTAGCAGCCGTACGACGTCGCGGGTCGCGGGCCGCAGCTCGCTCTCGGGCACCTCGGCGGTGGCTTCGGGCTGCGGCTCCTCGCTGCGTGCCCCGGTGCCGTGTTTGGGCAGCACCTCGCCCAGGACCCGTGCGAGGCCCCGGATGTCGGACGCCGAGAAGACGGCGGCGGCCGGGAGTTCGGCGCCCAGCTCGCGGGTGAAGGCGTTGCGCAGCCGGACCAGCATGAGCGAGTCCAGGCCCAGTTCCTTGAGGGGCGTGGTCGCGGACAGCTCCCCGGCTCCGCCGGAGACCTGGTCGACCTTGGCCCGTACATACGCTTCGAGCCGTGCGGTCCGATCCTGGTCCGTCGTCGCCGCGAACACCCCTGCGACGAGGTTGTCCGTGCCCGCCGGGCCCGCGGCGACGGTGATCAGGTCGCCCAGGATGGGTCGGATGCGCGCCGCGTCCGGGTCGAGCTCCAGTGCCTCCCGGTCCAGGGCGAGGGGGGCGAGCTGACGGCGGGAGGTGGCGAGCACCCGCTCGAACAGGTCGCCGCCTTCCGCCGGGGTGAAGGCGACCAGACCCGAACGGCTGGTCTCGGCGGCCCGGGTGTCGGAACCGGACACCATGCCGACCTCCGTCCAGGCACCCCAGTCCAGGCTCAGCGCCCGGCGGTCGGTGCGGGAGAGGTGGTGTGCCCAGGCGTCGAGGAAGGCGTTCGCCGCCGCGTACGGACTCTGACCGGCCGAGCCGAGGACACCGGCCGCCGAGGCGAAGAGGACGAACCTCTCGGCCTCCGGGGCCAGTTCGGTGAGCAGGGTGGTGCCCAGGACCTTGGGGGCGAGCACCCGCAGGACGCGGTCGTCGGTCAGGTTCGCCACCGTGGCGTCGTCGAGGACACCTGCCCCGTGGACGACAGTGGTGATCGGTCCCACCTCACGTCGTACGGCGTCCAGGGCGGCTGCCAGCGCGGCGCGGTCGGCGACGTCCGCGCGGGCGAGGTGCACGGTGACACCGCGTGCTTCGATCCTCTTGATCCAGCTCTCCGCGGCCGCGTCGGGCCCGCCCCGGCTCAGCAGGGCCAGTCTGCGGGCACCCCGGCGTACCAGCCGCTCGGCGGCCACCCGGCCGAGGCCGCCCAGGCCGCCCGTGATCAGGTGCACGCCGTCCGCGGTGATCCCGCCGTTCCCGCCGTCGTCCGGACGGGTGCGGGCCAGCCGTGGCACGAGCCGGCCCGATTCCCGCAGCGCGACGAGCCGTTCGTCGTCCGCGTGCCGCAGCTGTGTCCACAGATCGTCGTCGCCGTCCCTGGGCGGCAGGTCGATCAGTGTGGTGAGCAGTTCCGGGTACTCCTGGGCCACCGAGAGTCCGAAGCCCCAGGCGAGGGCCTGCTGAGGGTGCGTCACCTGTGTGCTGTCACCGGCGGCCTGGCTGCCCCGTACAACCACGAACAGGCGGGGGGCGCGGCCCCGGGGGCGGTCGGCGAGCGCCCGTACCAGGTGCAGGGTGCTCAAGCAGCAGTACCGCGCGGCCTCTTCGGCCGTGGCGGCGTCCTCGACGGCCGGCGCGTCGAGTGCGGACAGCTGCACCACCCGCTCCGGCGGCCCGTCGGCGAAGGCCTCGTCTAGCAGACGGGTCAACTGCCGTGGATCGGACGGGTCGAGGACATAGCGGCCGGGGCCCTCGGCGCCGAACACCGCGCCCCTGCGCACGATCACATGCGGCACGGCGGCGGAGGCCAACCGCTGTCCGAGCGCGTCGGCCACCCCGGTCTCGTCGGCCAGGACGAGCCAGCTGCCGTCGACGGGCTGCTCCTGTGCGGCCGGGCGCGGCTGCCAGCGGGTCTCGAAGAGCGCGCCGTCCAGCGGCGAGAGCGCGGCGAGTTCGAACTCCGTTACCTCCAGGACCAGTTGTTCCTTCTCGTCCCAGAGCCGCAGATCCAGGAGTGCGGTGTCGCCGTCCACGGAGCGCAGTCGGCACGTCGCCCACGCGGGCGCGGAGCGCAGGCCGGTGAAGCGCAGCCGTCCGACACCGGCGGGCACGAAGGCCCGGCCCGCGGGTGCGTCGGCCGGCAGGGCCGCCGTGTGGAAGGCGGCATCGAGGACCGCGGGGTGCAGCAGATGACCGGCGGCGGGCCGCCGGGCGAGTCGGCCGATCGCCGCGGTGTCCGTGCGGTGGCCCTGCTCCAGGATCCGGAAGGCGGGGCCGTAGTCGATGCCCAGGGCCGTGAGTCCCGCGTAGACGGTGGGCAGGTCGGCCGCTTCGTCGCACCGCTCGCGCAGCGCGGCGGGCTCCTCGCCCGCGTCGGGCGCGGCGGGCGCGGGCTCGGCGACGCCGTCGACGACCCGTCCGGTGACGTGCTGCTCCCACGCCGCGCGCCGCTCCCCGGTGGCCGCCGAGGCAATCGTGAACTCCCGTGAGCCGTCCTCCCCGGCGGGCCGCAGGACCAGTTGCAGCCGTACGGGCTTGTCCGCGTCCAGCACCAGGGGCCGCACGAATCTCACGTCGGCCAGTCGTACCTCGCCGCCGTCCCGCAGTGCGGACGCGGCCTCCAGTGCCAGGTCGAGGAAGGCGGCGCCGGGCAGCCAGACCTCTCCGGTGACCCGGTGGTCGGTGAGGTAGGCGAAGCGGTTGTCTCGCAGGTCGATGTCGCTCTGGAAGATGTGCCGGCCGGGTGTGTCGCTGGCCTCGACATGCGTGCCGAGGAGCGGTGAACCCCCGGCCGTCGCGGTGGCCGGGGCGGGTGCGCGCCAGTGGCGTTCGCGGGCGAAGGCGTACGTGGGCAGGTCGATCCGGCGGCCCTCGGGGAGCAGCACCGGCCAGTCGGGCGTGTGCCCGGCCTCGTACAACTCCCCCAGCCGGCCCAGCAGAACACCCCGTCCGTCCCGCCCGCGGCTCAGCGAGCCGACCGCGACCGCGTCGATCCCCGCCTCGGCCGCCACCGCCTCGACCGACGCGGTGAGCGAGGGGTGCGGGCTCAACTCGACGAAGTAGCGGTAGCCGTCGTCCAGCATCCGCCGGATCGTGTCCGCGAAACGGACGGGGCGCCCGAGGTTCGCGTACCAGTGGTCGGCGTCCAGGCGGTCGCCGGGCACCGGTTCGGCCAGCACCGTCGAGTACAGCGGGGTCGGTGTGCGCGTTCCCCGGATGCCGGAGAGCCGGTCCAGCAGATCAGCGCGGACCGGGTCCATCAGGGGGGTGTGGGAGGCGAACGGCGTCGACAGCCGCCGTACTGGGATACCCCGCGCTTCGAGGTGCGCGCGCAGTTCGGCCAGCGCTTCGGTGTCGCCGGAGACGGCCGTGGAGTGCGCGCTGTTGACCGCCGCGACGAACAGCCGGTCCGGGTGGGACGCGAGCAGCTTCTCGGCCTCCGTGCGCGGCAGTTCCAGGGCCAGCATGCCGCCCTGTCCGACCAACGGGGCGACCGCTCCGGCGCGCCCGGTCACCACGGACACGGCGTCGTCCAGGGTGAGGGCGCCCGCGCTGTACGCGGCGGCGATCTCGCCCAGGCTGTGCCCGATCACGGCGTCCGGGCGGACGCCGAGCGCTCGCCAGGCGGCGGCCAGGGCCGCGTTGACGGCGAACAGCACCGGCTGCAGGTACTCGGTGCGGTCGAGCGGGGCGAACTCCTCGGGTGCCGACAGCACGTTGAGCACCGACCAGCCCACCTGTCGGTGCACGGCCTCGTCGATACGGGCCAGTTCCTCGTGGAAGGCCTGCGACTCGGCCGCCAACTCCAGGCCCATGCCCGGCCACTGGCCGCCGTGCCCGGCGAAGACGAAGGCCACCTTGCCCGTGTGCTCCGCGCGGGGCGGGGCCAGTGACGTCCGTCCGGTCGCCAACGCCTCGAGCCGTGACCGCAGTTCGTCCCGGTCGGCGGCCACGATGCCCGCTCGCCGTTCGAAGTGGCTGCGGTGTCGCGCCAGGGTGTGGGCGACGTCGGGCAGGGCGACATCCTCGTCCAGGTACCGGGCCAGCCGTCCCGCCTGCCCCCGCACGGCGGCCTCACCGCGCCCGGACAGCGCGAACAGCCTTGCGCCCTTGGCGGTTTCGCCCTGCGGCAGGGCCTCGGCCGGATCGGCCTCCTCCACGATCAGGTGCGCGTTGGTTCCGCTGATCCCGAAGGCGCTCACTCCGGCCCGACGTACGCGTTCGCCCGACGACGGCCAGGCGACCGTCTCCCGCAGCAGGTGCAACCCGCTGTCGTCCCAGTCGACATGGCGACTGGGCGTGCCCGCATGCAGGGTGCGCGGCAGGGACCGGTGCCGCAGGGACTGCACGACCTTGATCAGACCGGCCACGCCCGAAGCCGCCTGCGCGTGACCGATGTTGGACTTGAGCGAGCCGAGATACAGGGGGCGGCCCTCGGGGCGAGAGGTGCCGAAGACCTCGGCGAGGGCGTTCGCCTCGATCGGGTCGCCGAGGGTGGTGCCGGTGCCGTGCGCCTCGACGTAGTCGATGTCGGCGGGTTCAAGACCGGACAGCTCCAACGCCCGCCGGATCACCTGTTCCTGGGCCGGACCGTTCGGCGCGGAGAGGCCCTGGCTGCGGCCGTCCTGGTTGACGGCCGTACCGCGCAGCACGGCCAGCACCTCGTCGCCGTCGCGCCGCGCGTCGCCGAGCCGCTTCAGTACGACCATGCCCGCGCCCTCGGCCCAGATGGCGCCGTCGGCGTCGTCGGAGAATGAGCGGCAGCGGCCGGTCGGGGACAGCCCCCGCAGACGGCTGAACTCGACGAAGGTTCCCGGCGTCACCATCAGCGTCACCCCGCCGGCGAGCGCCAGGTCGCACTCGCCCGACCGCAGCGCCTGCGCCGCCAGGTGCAGCGCCACCAGGGACGACGAGCACGCGGTGTCCACCGTCAGCGCCGGTCCGGTCAGGCCCAGCGTGTACGCGAGCCGGCCCGAGGCCACGCTCGGCGCCGATCCCGTGCCGACGTACCCGTCCAGCTCATCGAGCCGGGAGCCCGCGAGGTAGTCGCTGCCGAACATGCCGACGTACACGCCGGTGGTGGTGCCCGCCAGCTCGGCCGGCACGATCCCGGCGCGTTCCAGTGCCTCCCACGCGGTCTCCAGCAGCATCCGCTGCTGCGGGTCCATGGCCGCCGCTTCCTTCGCGGTGATGCCGAAGAAGCCCGCGTCGAAGGACTCCAGGTCGTCGAGGAAGCCGCCTTCCTTGGCGTACGACTTGCCCAGGGCCTCCGGGTCGGGGTCGTGCAGCGACTCCACGTCCCAGCGGTCGGCCGGAAACGGGCCCACCGCGTCGCGGCCCTCGGCGACGAGATGCCACAGGCCCTCGGGGTCGCTCACTCCGCCGGGCAGACGGCAGGCCATGGCCACCAGAGCCAGCGGCTCGTCCGACGCCGGCGCCGGGGTGCGGGGGGGCCGCGGATCGGGTGCGCCGCGCCGGGTGGTGCGGCCGTCCGTGGCGAGGGCGGTGGCAAGCAGGTGGGCGGAGAGCCGGGCCGCGGTGGGGTGGTCGAACAACAGGGTGGCGGGGAGCCTGGCGCCGATCCGGGTGCCGATGCGGTTGCGGAGTTCCACCGCCGTCACCGAGTCCATGCCGAGCTCACGCAGCGGCTGATCGGGACGGACGGACTCCGCCGAGCGCAGGCCGAGCGCCCGGGACGCCTCCTCACGGACCAGGGCCAGGACACGTGCGGCGC
The DNA here is from genome assembly GCF_042871525.1 of Streptomyces sp. NPDC005784. Classification (NCBI taxonomy): domain Bacteria; kingdom Bacillati; phylum Actinomycetota; class Actinomycetes; order Kitasatosporales; family Streptomycetaceae; genus Streptomyces; species Streptomyces sp. NPDC005784. The sequence continues at coordinate 29,648 of NZ_JBIAIQ010000044.1, read as the reverse complement.
GGTCGGCCTCCGGGAGCCGGGCCAGCCGGTCCACCAGACCGGCACCGCCGTCCTGACCGGTGCGGGGCGCGGGCAGCAGGGAACGCCAAAGGGCCGCCGTACCGTCGTCCGTGGCAGCCGTGCTCTCGCGCAGGCGGGGCAGGTCCAGGGACCAGGCGATCAGGTGCGGTGCGCCCCGGCGCAGGGCGAGTTCGACGAGTTCACGGCCCTGGTCGGGGGTGAGGGCGCGGTGGCCCAGCCGGGCCATCCGGTCCAGGTCGGCATGTTCGGCGGCGAGTCCTTCGCCCGCCCAGGCGCCGAAGGAGACCGAGATCCCGGGGAGGCCCAGGGCCCGCCGGTGGTGGGCCAGTTGGTCGAGGAAGACGTTGGCCGCCGCGTAGTTGGCCTGGCCCGGATTGCCGAGCACGCCGGCCGCCGAGGAGATCAGCAGGAACAGGTCGAGCGGGGTGTCGGCGGTGAGCCGGTGCAGATGGGCGGCGCCGTCCACCTTGGGGCGCAGCACCCGCGCGAGGCGGTCGGGCGTCAGGTCGGCGACCACTCCGTCGTCCAGGATTCCGGCGCAGTGCACGACACCGCGCAGGGGCAACTCGTCGCCGACAGCGGCGAGTACGCCGGCCAGGGCGGTCGCGTCCGCGATGTCGCACTCCGCGATCTCGACCTCGGCGCCGAGCGCGGTCAGTTCGGCGGTCACCTCGGCGGCACGCGGATCCGCCGGTCCCTGACGTGACGTCAAAAGGAGTCGGGGGACGCCGTGTTCGGCGAGGAGCCGGGCGATGTGCCGGCCGACGGCACCGAGCCCGCCCGTGATCAGCACCGTGCCGTCGGTGGGCGCCAGGGCGCCACGGCCGACGAGGTCGAGGACGACGGGTGTGCTCGACGCCCTGCCCCGCCGTATCGCCTCACGTGCGGCGGTGACGGGCAGGATCTGGGGGCGGGCCGGACGCGGCCGCCCGGCGACGGTCTCGTGCAGCGTGCGGGCCGCCTCTTCGATGCCGGTGGCGCCGTCGGGCGCGAGGGGCAGGGCTGCGGCGGTGGTGAACGGAACGTCGTCCCGGAGCACCGCGACCAGCCGTGCGTCGGCGACCGCCATGGAGCCGGGCGGGGTGTCGGCGAGGGCGACCACCCGCAGGCCGGGGCTCAGGTCCGTCACGTCCGCGGCGGTCTCCGTGACCACACCTGCGCAGGCGATACGCGGCTGCTTCCCGCCGGGTCCTGGAACCGCCACGGCGTGCACCTGGATCCTCACTCGGCCCGAGGTCAGGGCCGGGGGCGCCACCGCGCGCAGGGTCGGGTCGGTCTCGGGGCCGGCCAGTTCGTAGCAGTCACCGGCCGGGATCCGCAGCGCGTCGGCCGCGCGGGCACGCACCAGCCGCGGTACGAGCAAGGAGCCGTCCCGGAAGGCGAGTTCGGGCTCGTCGGCATGGGCGACGGCTGTCGGCAGGACGTCGGCGGGAGCGGAGCCCCCGAGGTCGAGCAGGGTCAGCCCGAGGTGCGGGTGTTCGGTCCGGGCGCTGCGGGCGAGGCCCCACAGCACCGACTGGGCCAGGCCGGGAACGGTGTCCCCGGGACCGGTCGCGACCGCGCCGCGGGTCACCCAGACGGTCCGGGCGGGCCGTCCGTCATCCGCGAGCGCGATCAGGGTGTGCAGTTCGGCCAGCGCGGTGGCGGCCAACTCCTGTGCCACTGCAGCCGGTTCGGCGTCAGCCGCCGGACGCGGCCAGAATCGTACGGCGATGTCGGCGTCCGTCTCGCGCACCTGGACACCTGCCGCCGCCAGGCCGCGCAGGGCGGCCGCGACCTGCGGGTCCGAGCGGTCGCCGTGGACGGCCCACACGGCGCCCGGTACCGCCGCGGGCTGTTCGGTCACCGCCGTCCATGCCACTTCGTACAGGAGACGGCCGTTCTCCGACGCGCCGTTCAGGTCCGCCGGGTCGGCGGCCCGCAGCCGTACGTCCTCCAGCCGGCCCGCCGGGAGACCGTCGGTGTCCCACAGGGTCACGTCGAGGGTGAGGTCCGTCCCCGAGCCGCCCGACCGCCGTACCAGCGCCGTGAGGTCGCTCGCGCCGCCGGGCGGCAGGACGCAGCGGCCCACCGCGACCGGCAGCAGCACCCGGCCGTCGGACGCGTCCAGCGCGGCGGCAACGTGCAGTGCGGCGTCCAGCAGCGCCGGGTGGACGGGGTAGGGATCGCTCGCGTCGCGGGCCACGGCCGGAAGCGACAGCTTGGCCAGCAGCTCGCCGTCGGCGGTGGTCGTGACCGCCGACCGGACGCCCTGGAAGGAGGGACCGTAACCGAGACCGAGCGCGCCCAGCCGTTCGTACGTCCCCGCGCTCCAGGCCGACTCGGCGGCCTCCGGCCACACCGGCGGCCGCGCCGCCGTCACCGGGGCGGGGGCCGCCGCCGACGCGGTGGCGTGCAGGGTCCAGCCCGGGGCCTGCCGGCCGCGCGGGCGGCTGTGCACGGTCACCTCGGGCGCGGATCCGGTGGTGACCACTTCGACCGATACCTCGACCGTGCCGGTCTGCGGCAGCACGAGAGGCGCGAGCAGGAGCAGATCGGTGACGTCGGCGGGAACGTCCGGGCGGGCCGCGGCGAGCGCGGCACGGCACAGCTCCAGCACGGTCGTGCCCGACACCACGGTCCGCCCGAACACGGTGTGTTCCGGCAGCCAGTCGGCGGTGGCCGGGGACCATTCGTTGCGGAAGGTCCAGCGGGTCTCGTCCGCCGACTGCAACTGGACGCCGAGCAACGGGTGCGCGGCGCGGTCGAAGAGACCGGAGGTCACGGCCCCGGACCCGGGTTCGGGGTCGATCCAGTAGGACTGCGGATCCCAGGCGTACGTGGGCAGGTCGGCCGCCTGGGCGTCGGGAACGACGCGGCGCCAGTCGATCCGCCGTCCGTGGACGTGGAGTTCGGCGGCGGCCCGGTCCAGACAGGCGGGCCCGTCCTCGTCGCGGCGCAGTGATCCGACGGCGACCAGATCCTCGTGGCCGCCGTCCTCGGCGATCGTGCGCACGGCGGTGACGAGGGAGGGGTGGGGGCTGAGTTCGACGAAGTGACGGTAGCCGTCGGCCGCCATGCGTTCCACGGTGGGTGCGAAGCGCACGGGTTCACGCAGGTTCGTGTACCAGTAGCCGGCCTCCAGCTCCTCCGTGACCGGCTCGCCGGTGACCGTGGAATACCAGGCGACGGTGGCAGGAGTGGTCGTAACGCCTTCGAGTTCGTCGAGGATCGTCGCGCGCAGTGGCTCGACCCGGGCGCTGTGGGAGGCGTAGTCGACGTCGAGGCGGCGGACGAACACCTGCTCCCGGTCGAGGTCGGCGAGCAGGGCGTCGAGCGGCTCCTCGTCACCGGCGATCACCGTCGAGCGGCCGCTGTTCACGGCGGCGACGCACACCCGGCCGCCGAGGTCGGCGAGGCGTGCCTCCACCTCGGTGTGCGGGAGGGCGACGACGGCCATGGTCCCGGTGCCGGACACTTGGGTCAGGGCTTGGCTGCGCAGGGCGACCACCGCTGCGGCGTCGTTGAGGCTCAGCGCCCCGGCGACGCAGGCCGCGGCGACCTCGCCCTGACTGTGCCCGATCACCGCGTCCGGCCGTACGCCACGGGCCCGCCACGCCGCGGCCAGGGAGACCATCACGGCGAAGAGGACCGGCTGGACGACGTCCACCCGCTCCAGGGAGGGCGCGCCCTCGTCGCCGCACAGGACGGCCGCCACCGACCAGTCGGTGAACGGGCGCAGCGCAGCGTCGCAGCGGTCGAGTTCGTCGGCGAACACCGGTGACCGGTCGAGGAGTTCGCGGGCCATGCCGGACCACTGGGCACCCTGGCCGGGGAAGACGAACGCCAACTTGCCCGGTGGGAGGGTCTGTTGCGGGCCCACGACCAGGTCGGGGTCCGGCTTCCCCTCGGCGAGGCCGCGGAGCGCGGTGAGCAGTTCGTCGTGGTCGCCCGCCCTGACGACGGCGCGGTGCTCGAAGTGCGTGCGGTGGTGGGTCAGTGTTCCCGCCACGTCGGGCAGCTCCGGCCGCGGTTGCGCGGCGAGCGCGTCGAGCAGGCGGGCCGCCTGGCCACGGAGGGCCGAGGGGGTGCGGGCGGACAGCGGGAAGAGCGTCGGTTGCCCGGTACGGGGGTGCTGGACGGGCGTCGGAGGGGCGGTCGGCCTTGGCGTCGTGGCCTGTGCCGGAGTGGCGGCCGGCGTCGGTGTCGCGGCCTGCGCCGGTGTCGCGGCCTGCGCCGGTTCGGGGGCCGGCGTCGGCGCCGTGGCGTGTTCCGAAGTGGCAGCCGGTGTCGGTGTCACGCCCTGTGGCAGAGTGGCGGCCGAAGTAGGTGTCGCACCCTTCGCCGGTGTCGCACCCTGCGTCGGTGTCACCGTCGGTCGTGTCAGGTCCTGCGGTGACTCCTCCAGCACCACATGCGCGTTGGTGCCGCTGATCCCGAACGCGCTCACCCCGGCCCGCCGCACCCGGTCACCGCGCCGTGGCCACGGCTCGGCGTCGCTGTGCACGCGCAGGCCGCCGTCCGCCCAGTCGACGTGCTCGGTCGGGGTGTCGGCGTGCAGGGATGCCGGGAGCCTTTCGTGGCCGAGGGACAGGACCGTCTTGATGACGCCGCCGATGCCCGCCGCGGCCTGTGTGTGACCGATGTTGGACTTCAGGGAGCCGACGCCGAGCGGCCGGTCCGTCGGGCGTCCCGGGCCGAAGACCGACGCGAGTGCCCGGCCCTCGATGGGGTCGCCGAGCGGCGTGCCCGTGCCGTGCGCCTCGACGTAGTCCAGGTCGTCCGGCCGGAGCCCGGCGTCGTCGAGGGCGGCGCGCAGCACCCGTTCCTGCGCAGGACCGTTCGGCGCGCTCAGGCCCTGACTGCGGCCGTCCTGGTTGATCGCCGACCCCTTGACGACCGCGAGGACCCGGTCACCGTCCCGGCGCGCGTCCGCGAGCCGCTTGAGGAGCACCAGACCGCAGCCCTCGGCCCACACCACCCCGTCCGCCTCGGTGGAGAACGGGCTGCACCGCCCCGACGGCGACAGCCCGCGCAGCCTGCTGAACTCGACGTGCCCGCGCGGTGTCACGAGGAGCGTCGCGCCACCGGCCAGCGCGAGGTCGCACTCGCCGCCGGCCAGCGCCCGCGCCGCCAGATGCAGGGCCACGAGAGAGGAGGAGCAGGCGGTGTCGACCGTGACGGCCGGCCCCTGGAGTCCGAGGGTATAGGCGATGCGCCCGGACGCCACGCTGGACGCCGAGCCCGTGCCGACGTGCCCGTCGAGCCGGTCCAGCGGGGCCGAGGCGAGGTATCCGCTGTCGTACAGGCCGACGTAGACCCCCGTTGAGCTGCCGTTCAGCGTCTCCGGGACGATCCCGGCGCGCTCGATCGCCTCCCAGCCGGTCTGCAGCAGCAGCCGTTGCTGCGGGTCCATGGCCGCGGCCTCGCGCGGCGAGATGCCGAAGAAGGCCGCGTCGAAACGGTCGATGCCGGTCAGGAATCCGCCGCGCAGGGTGTACGCCTTGCCGGTGGCCTCCGGGTCGGGGTCGTAGAGCCCCTGGGTGTCCCAGCGGCCCGCGGGCACCTCGCCGACGGCGTCCTCGCCCGCGGCCAGCAGCCGCCAGAATTCCTCCGGGTCGTCGGCGCCGCCGGGGAACCGGCAGGCCATGGAGATGATCGCGATGTCGTCGTCCCTCCGCACGGAGGGGCCGGCGGGCGCGGAGGCCGGGGCCAAATCGGCCGTACCCAGGGGCTGTTCGTCGAAGACGGCCTCGGCGATCCCCGCGATCGTGGGATGGTCGAAGACCAGGGACGGCTCAACGGACCGCCCGGTCCACTTGGACAGGCCGGCGGCCAACGTCACCAACTGCCTTGATCCCAGACCGAATTCGGCGATCGGGCGGTCCGGCACGACGGCCGACGGGGCAAGCCCGGCCGCTTCGGCGACGGCCGACGTCAGCCAGGCCCGCACCCCCTCGGAGGTCGTCGCGGACGTCTCGGGGAACTGCTTCGGGGACTCGTTCGCAGGCATCTGGGCTGGTGTCCTCGTGAACTTGGGCTCAGGTGGATTCCGTACGGCCGACTCGACGGGCGCGCACGGCGTACGACTGATGCCGCCGACGCACGGCAGACGGCAGACGGCAGACGGCAGACGGCAGACGGTGAATTCGGGTGGCGTGCGGCGGATTTCGGCGGCTGATTCGAGCGCGGTACGACCTTCATGGCGCTGACGCACGAGCGCCGTACCTACGACCTAGGCCCGGGGAACAGACGTACCCGGGACCACCGTTGAGCCGCCGACGGCGTGTGCGGACGCCGTCGACGGGGGAGGTCATCTCGTCGCGGGCCCGCCTACCAGGGAGAGAGTGCCGTCGAGATATGCCGCCCGGGAAGCACGACGTTGGATCTTCCCGCTGGACGTCTTGGGGATGGTGCCGGGGTGGACGAGCACGACGTCGCGCACCGGCAGGCCGTGTGCCTCGCCGATCGCGCCGCGGATCAGATCGATGATCTTCTCGGACTCGCCCGCCGCCTCCGGCGCCGTCTCGGCGACGACGACGGGCTGCTCGCCCTCACTTCCACCGTCCACGGAGAAGGCGGCGGTGCAGCCGGGCCGCAGTGCCCAGTGGGACATCTCGGCGGACAGTTCCAGGTCCTGCGGGTAGTGGTTGCGTCCGTCGATGACCATCAGGTCCTTGAGACGGCCGGTGACGAAGAGTTCGCCGTCCCGCAGGAATCCGAGGTCGCCGGTGCGCAGGAAACGGCCCTCGCGGCCCCTGAGGGTGGCCCGGAACGTCTGCCGGGTGGCGAGCGCGTTGCGCCAGTAGCCCTTGGCGACACTCGCGCCGGAGACCCAGATCTCGCCGACCTCGCCCTCGGGCAGTTCCTCCTGCCGTTCGGGGTCGGCGATCACCACAGTGATGCCGGGGCCGGGCCGGCCGCAGCCGACCGCTGCCGCGTCCACCGACCCGACGTCCGCCGAGCCGGCGTGCGGCCCGCCCCCGGCCCCGTCGGTGGCGGTGGCGGTGGCGGTGGCGGTGGCGGTGGCGGTGGCGGTGGCCAGGGTGGGCGGGGCCTGTACCGAGCTGCCGGTGACGATCAGCGTGGCCTCGGCCAGGCCGTAGCACGGATACAGGGCCTCACGGCGGAAGCCGGCCGCGCCGAAGGTCTCGGTGAACCGGCGCAGGGTCGCGGCCCGCACCGGTTCGGCGCCGTTGAAGGCGACCTTCCACCGGCTCAGGTCGAGGCCGTCGAGAAGGTCCGGCGTGGCGTGCTTCAGGCACAGTTCGTAGGCGAAGTTGGGGCCGCCGCTGGTGTGCGGGCGGTACCGGTCGATGGCGGTCAGCCAGCGCTCGGGCCGCTGCAGGAAGTGCAGCGGGGAGAAGAGAGTGGCGGTCACGCCGAGGTAGACCGCGTTCAGGACCGGGCCGATGAGGCCCATGTCATGGTAGACGGGCAACCAACTGACGAAGAGCTCATGGTCGTACTCCTCGATCACGTCGGGAGTGTGGCCCATCCGCTCCGTGATGACCCGCTCGTTGTCCAGCAGATTCCCGTGGGTCACCATCACCCCGCGCGGGGCGGAGGTGGACCCAGAGGTGTACTGGAGGAAGGCGACCGAGTCGGCGGTGAGGTCGGGTTCGCGCCAGGAGCCGGCCGCCTCGTCGGGGATGTCCTCGGTGGCGACGCAGGTGATCTCGGCCAGTTCGGGCAGGTGTTCCGACATGGTGGCGAGGGCCGCGATCACCTCGCGGCCGCCCAGGATCACCTTGGCGTCCGCGTCGGCGATCAGGCGCTTCATCCGGAGCAGGGCGCGGTGGTTCTGCAACCGCCCCTGCGGGGGCAGGCCCGGTACGGCGACGACCCCGGCCGAAAGACAGCCGAGGTAACCGCAGATGAACTCGATGCCGGGCGGATACAGCAGCATGGCGCGGGAACCGGCCAGGCCGCGCTCCTGCAGCCAGGCGGCGACGGCCCGCGACCGCTCGGCGAGCCGTCCGTAGGAGATGTCCTGGATCTCTCCGTCGCAGTCACCCGTGACGAGGTACCGGTAGGCAGTCCGGTCGGGCTGTCGGGAGGCGTGCGTGGTCAGCAGATCGACCAGGGAACGAGCCATAAGAGGAGTCTCACCTGTTCGGATAAGTGAGCGAGAAGACTGAAGTTCAGAGGCCGCGTCATAGGTACGCGCAGATGCCGTGGCCGCCTGGCCCCCTTGCCAGAACGTCCTTCTCGACCAATCCGCCCGGGAAGCGGCGGCGATGCTCGCGCCGGCTCCCCGTGGCCCCCTACGGATTGCTACCAACGAGTAACACAGTAGCAAGTCCGACCGGCCCCGCAGATGTAACCCCGGGTACTAAATGCGGAATTGGGCGTTCTGACAGTCGGTCACCACCCGTGAACCGGGTGAAGTGGCTGGTACGCGGGCCGCACCGGAAAACATGTGTGCCGCGTCACGCGCTCCGAACAGCGTTCGGGCCACCCGGCACTCCCCCGACATCCGGTTCGGCCCACGTGGCCGGGGTCAAGGTCCGCCGGGTTACGGGTCTGTCCCAGCGGGTGGCTGCCGCCGGCAGGTGCGGGAACGGTGGCGGGAACTGCCGTCCTGGCCCGCCGGCGGCGTTGCCCGGCGCGGTGTGGCGAGCCGTGTTCGGCCCCATTTCCCGCGCCGGACGGCGGCAAGGAAGGGTGCGGCACGATGGGTCCAGGGGACAGGTGCGGGTGGGGCGTGCCCGGTGGTGGTGCGCGTCGTGTCCGGCTGTACGTGTAACAGGGATGTACTACGGGCTGGTTGAGCGGAACGCATCGCCGGGACAGGCGGCTCTTGGTGCTCGGAAACACTCGCTCGAACCGAGCAGCCGACACCGCCGGCGCTCCTACCGAAACTGAGGAAGAAACGATGCGCGTTCACAAGCTCACCTTCGCCGCCCTGGCCGTTGCCGCGGGTCTCTCGCTCACGGCCTGCCAGAACGGCGACGACGGTACGGGACAGAGCGCGCCGTCGTCCGCGCCCACCGCGTCTTCACCGGGCGCCGGTTCGGGCCCGGGCGGTTCGGATCAGGGCGGCGGGAAGGACGCCACCGGAACGGGCTCTGCCGGGAAGAGCTCCGGCGGGCAGGGCACGGCCGCCGGGACCGGCTCCAACGCGAACGGCAAGGTCGGCAAGTGCCGCACCGACGAGCTGGAGATCACGGCGAAGGACAACACCATCGACGGCGACCCCGACGGTACCGTCACGGTGCAGTTGAAGAACAGCGGAGGGCGGGACTGCGCGATCTCGGGCTACGCGGGCGTCGACCTGAAGACCAGCGCGGGGTCGCTGTCCGCGAAGCGCACGGGCGAGAAGGCCAACCCGGCCGTCCTCAAGAACGGGCAGTCGACGGCCTTCGGCATCAACTACCCCATCAACAAGTCGGGCGGCTCGGGCATCCGCGTCACGGGCCTGCTGGTGACCCCGCCGGACGAGACGAAGACGGTCACCCTCGACTGGCCCGGCGCCGCCACGCTGCCCGTCACGGACGGCACCGGCTCCCCCGTGAAGGTCGGCCCGGTCGGCAACGCCGGCCAGGGCGGCTGACCCGCACGCCCTGGCCGGTCAACAGCGGGCTGACGCTCCCCCGCGCGCGAGGGGGAATCAGCCTGGCCGGCCCGCCTCACGAAGTGCGGCCGAGAGTTCAGCCGCCGACGTGGATGCCGGGGCGGCGGTCGGGGTCGCGTTCGTTGCTGCGGATGATTTCGCGGGTGACGGGAGCGGTGTCGCCGCGGCCCAGGAGGAAGTAACGGAACATGTGCCGCAAGGGACTTCCTTCGGCCCACGCAAAGTAGCAGTGCGGCTGAACCCCTGTGGCGTTGCGCAGGGCGAGCAGGATCGCCGCGATGGCGTTCGGAGCGGCCGGGGCCTCGGCACGCAGGATTCGGTAACCGTCCACCTCGACACCCTGGACGCAGAGGGTGTCACTGAAGTCGGACGGGTCGACCACGTCGATTTCCAGGAACAGCACGTCGGCAGGGCCGGGCACGGGGTTGGTGCCGCGCTGCTCCCGCTCCTTATGGGCGTACTCGGCGCTGTCGCCGGCCTGTCGTCGGTTGGCGATGATGTTGATGGCGTTGTCGTGCGCGAGGGTGTCCGTGATGAACCGGCGGGCTTCGTCGTCGAACACGATCCGATCGGCGCGCAGTTCAGTGGTGCGTGAGACCCGGGAGATCAGCGACACGGCGATGATGCCGGCGATGAACATGCCCGAGATGGTGATGCCGTCGGGCTTGTCGACGATGTTGGCCATCAGCGCGTAGGACAAGACAGCGGTGAGGAGCGCGAATCCCGTACCGGCCACGCGTCGGCGACTGCGGACGGCTGAAACCGTGACGGCGAACGCTCCGGAGACCATCATGGCCAGGATTCCGGTGGCGTAGGCGCCGGCCTGTGCGTCGACATCGGCACCGAACGCGATGGTGATGATGATGCAGAGAGCGGTGTAGACGATCACGACGGGGCGTACCGCGCGTCCCCATTCCGGGGCCATGCCGTAGTCGGGCAGATATCTGGGCACGATGTTGATCAGCCCTGCCATCGCGGACGCGCCCGCGAACCACAGGATCAGTATGGTGCTGATGTCGTAGGCGGTGCCGAACACTTCGCCGACCTTCTCGTGCGCCAGCCAGGCCAGCGCCCGGCCGTTCGCCTGGCCGCCGGACTCGAACTCCTTGTGCGGGATGAGGACAGTGGTCACGAAACTCGCGGCCAGCAGGTAGACGCTCATGACGAGCGCGGCGGTGGTCAAAAGCCGCCGGGTGTTGCGGATCCGTGCCTGCTTCTGCTCCTCGGGATCGCTGCCCTTCGCGGAGATGAGAGGCATCATGCTCACGCCCGTCTCGAAACCGGAAAGGCCCAGCACCAGCAGGGGAAACGCCAGGAGTGCGGGCCCCGCCAGATCTCCGAGACCGCCTCCGCCGTCGCCGAGGGCGTCCGTCCACGCCGAGAACGCGCCTGGCGTGGTGAAGACGTCCACCAGACCGACGCCGATGACAGCCGCGTTGAGCGCCAGGAAGGCCACGACCAGGGGGATGGCCACCTTGACCGCTTCGCTGAACCCGAGCAGGAACACTCCACCGAGCACCACCAGCAACGCCACGGTGAGAGCGACCTCGTGACCGTGCAGCACATGCGGGAAGTAGGGGTTCTCCACCACATGCACGGAAGCGTCCGCCGTGGACAACGTGATCGTGATGATCCACGAAGTGGCGACAAAACCGAGCAGGACCAGGACGAACAGCTTGCCCCGCCAGAACGGCAGCAGATCCTCCAGCATCGCCACCGACCCCGCTCCGTTGGGGCTCTCATGAGTCACCCGCCGGTACATCGGCAGCATCCCCACCAGGGTCAGCGCCACGATCAACAGCGTCGCCAGGGGCGAGACCGCTCCTGCCGCGAGGGCGGCGATCGCCGGGACGTAGGCCAGGCTGGAGAAGTAGTCGACCCCTGTCAGGCACATCACCTTCCACCAGGCGTGCTGCTCGGCGTGTCCCTCGCCCGCCGCTGGTCCGACCGGCTGCACCCGGTGGCGCAGCAGCCACAGCGCAAGGCGTCCGGTCGGCTGGGGCCGTAGAGCGGGACTTTCCACCTCTGCCGGTATGACCGGTTCGTTCGCGACCTTCATGTCCCCCATCAGTCCTTCCAGTTCATGCCCTCGGTGCACCCGTCCCGGTTCACGGCACGGACGGGCGAGCAACGAGTATGCGGCCCGGCGGAGGTGTCACGATCACCGGGGCGGCATTGCCGACCCTGGTGATGGCGCCCTTGTTCCCCGTACCCAGCTCGCTACCCGCCCGTTCGGGTAGCGCCGGCAACGGTGGAGAACGGGAGGAGGAGACCTTCGCCACCGAACCGCGGCGGCCACGAGGAGAACTGACACTGCGCCGGCCGGCCCGTCCCACCGCGTGCGGCAAGAGGCGGCTTGCGCCCACCGTGACTACGCGGTCGGCCTAGCTCCGGGACGGCCGCCGTGAGTGCGTCGCGATGGCATCGCCCTCGATGCGGTCGCCCGGGTCACCGTCGACGATGAAGACGCCTGGCGTGTTGGGGCCACCCGCTCTGCTGTCGGCGGTGGCCGAGGAGGAGGCGGGCCCGGGGGCCAGGGCCTCGCGGACGGCGGTCAGGATGTCCTCCGTGTCGGCACCGAGCGCTCGGGCTGCGGACGTGAAGTCCCTTACCAGAGTCGCGAGTTGGCCAGCATCGTGCGCGTGCGATTCAGAGGGGAGCGCCGCGACCCGGGTGCCCGCGCCACGGCGGGTGCGGATCAGCTCGGTCATCTCCAGCTCGCGGTAGGCGCGGGCCACGGTGCCCGGCGCCAGACCGAGGTCGGCGGCGAGCTGGCGCACGGTCGGCAGGCGCTCACCCTCGGCCAGCCGGCCGGTCCGGATCAGCGCGGCCAGCTGGGCGCGGATCTGCTCGTACGGCGGTACCTGGCTGGTGGTGTCGACGCGGACGGCGGGGTCACTCATCGTCGAAAGTCCCGTCGTCGGCTGCCTCGTCGTCGACCGCCCGGGGTGCCACCACGGTGACCAGGGACCATCCGAAGGTGAACATGCCCAGCAGACCCAGGGGGCAGATCGCCACGATGGTGGCGGCGCCCAGCGGTCCGGCGCAGGCCTTGTCCGTGAGCGCGACGAAGACCATCAGCACGACGAGCAGCACCTGGCTCGACACCAGCAGCCCCCAGGCTCCAGTGATCGCCCACGCCCGGTCGCGGCGCTGCCGGTCGTCGCCCGGGCCGTGAGCGATGCGGCGCAGGGCCCAGACGCAGACCGGGGTTCCGACCGCGAGGGCGGCGACCATCGGACCGCTGTAGTACAGGCCGGGCCAGGGCCCCAGCGATGTGCGCATCCCTTCGCAGGTGACGGTGATGACACGCCCCGCTTCGCGTGGCCGGTCGAAGTCGGAGGAGGCCGTGACCGCACCAAGCACCAGCATGGTGACGAGGGACGCCGCCTGCACGAGTAGCAGGGGCGCCATACGGGGCGGCACTTGGTCTCGGACCAGGCGCGGGGCGAGACTCGCGGTGCGTACCGCCTCCTGGGGACGCAGGGTCAGGGCGTCGCCGAGCAGTACACCGCCCACCGCGCACAGGCCGAAAGCGGTGATGGCGAAGACGAGGGGCATCGTGATGTCGTCGCTGTCCATCGTGACCAACTGCTGTGCGACCACGATGCCGATGGCCAGACCGGACCAGCGGGCGTAGTGGTCGGCGTGGTCGAGGAACCGGGACTGGAGCGGGACGGGGTCGAGCATACGGAGATCCCCCAGAATCTTGTATCAAGCAGTGGGTACAAGATGCCCTGGTCGGAACCTTGTGTCAAACGCTCGGTACAAGGCGATCCCCAGGGAGACGGCTTCTGGCACAAAGGGAGTTCCCTCCGGCGTAAAGGGGGACGCCGGGGGACGCACTCCGGCCCTGGGCACCACTCCACACCTTGCAGATGGCCTTATCGACGAGCGCTGGCGAGCAACGCCGTATGCGGCAAGGTGAGTTCACCGTCCTCACCAAAAACCCGGAGCTGAACAGATCGTGGTGCTTGATCTCGGCACGGATCTGCGGGATCTGGCTCTGCACCAACTGGCCGCCGAAGGCGACGTCACTCGCAGGACCGCTCCACCACTCGTCGGCGGTCGCACGATGACCCCAGCGCAGGGTCTCCCACACCGTCTCGCTGAGCCCTGCCGCATTCATCAGCCCAGTCAGACCGACCTCGTCACGGGGAAAGTCATCGTCAGGGGCCAGTCCCGCAGGCAGTCCGCGGCGCGGATGCCGTCCAGTCGAACGGGTGACAGACTGAGAGACGAATCGGCGCGCCGGGTCGGAGGGCATGGGACATGACGCGGCCGACGCGGAGCCCCAGCCGAGGGGTGCGGCAAGCGTGCTGCGCACGTGGTCGAGCAGGCTGGTGCCTTCCACCACCTCCTTCGGCAGCGGCCGAGGCCGCGCGTTCGTAGGCGCGAGCGGGGAACGTACGGAAACCGTGTTCTGAGGGTGGTGACTCCCTGTGAGTGGGACCGATGGAGAAGCCGGTGGAGCACGTGGAGGATTTGCCGGGCAGACGGTCGTGGTGGTGGGAGGCAGCGCGGGCATCGGCCTGGAGACCGCGCGACAGGTGCGTGCGGCCGGCGGCGAACTGGTTCTCGTGGCGCGCGACACCGGACGCCTCCAGCGGGCCGCGGACGAACTGAACCCCCTGAGCACGGCCGCGTTCGACGCCCGGGACGTCGAACGCCTGGAGCGCTTCATCGGCGAACTGCCGGGGCAGGTCGACCATGTCATGGTCACCGCGGGCAGCCCGTCGTACACCCCCATCGCCGAACTCGACCTGGCCAAGTCCGGGTATGACTTCGGCGGGCGTATCGCGATGATGCTGGCAGTGGCACGGGCGAGCCGGGAGAAAGTCAGAGCCGGGGGAACGCTGCTGTTCATCGGCGGCACCGGCGGTCGGCGGCCCGCGCTCGGGATGGCCGTGACGGGCGCTCTCACCGCGGCGCTGCCGGCTCTGACCGCCAACCTGGCACTGGAGGTCGCCCCTGTTCGGGTCAACCTCATCGCGGCCGGGTTCGTGGACACATCGCTGTCGGCCTCCCTCCTCGGTGACCGACTCGACGCGCGCCGCGAGGAGTTGAGGAAGACACTGCCCATCGGCCGGGTGGTCGGACCTGAGGACGTCGCCGCTCTCGCACTGCACATCATGGCCAACGGCGCCCTCACCGGCGCCACATACGACATCGACGGCGGCCAGCAGCTCGTCGCGCACTGACCGTTCACTGACCCTTCACTGCCCCAGGCCCAAGCCCAAGCCCAAGCCGCAGTGGCAGTGGCAGTGGCAGTGGCAGTCGAGCACGGTCAGGCGCCACTCGCGGATGAGGTCGTCGCCGGTATCCCATCCGGGTCCGAGACGAGAGGAGCATGCCATGGACATGAAACTCGAGGTCGTCGTGGTGCCGGTGTCCGACGTCGACCGGGCCAAGGACTTCTACACGGCGCTGGGCTGGAGACTCGACGCGGACGTCGCCACCGACGGGGACTTCCGGGTGGTGCAGGTGACCCCTCCGGGTTCTCCGGCCTCGGTCATCTTCGGCAGATCGGTCACTGATCAGGCCCCGGGCTCCGCTCGCGGACTGCACCTGGTCGTCGACGACATCGAGGCCGCCCGCGACGAGCTGAGACGGGGCGGCGCCGACCCGAGCGATGTGTTTCACGACGCCGGCGGCGTTTTCCACCACGCCGGGACGGATGCCCGGGTGCCCGGCCCCGCTCCTCAACGCGGCAGTTACGGCTCCTTCCTGTCGTTCAGCGACCCGGACGGCAACGGCTGGCTCCTGCAGGAGATCACCACACGGCTTCCGGGACGGCTGGACCCCGCGACCACCTCGTTCGCCTCGGCCGAGGAACTGGCGAGCGCACTGCGGCGGGCCGCGGCAGCGCACGGTGAGCACGAGGCGCGCACTGGCGCGGAGGACCCGGACTGGCCGGACTGGTACGCGCGGTACATGGTGAGCGAGCAGGCCGGGACGGAACCGCCGTCGTGAGCGTTCGGACGCACGGCTCATCGGCGCCCGCCGACTCGAGCCCAGGGTGAGGGACCGACGCTCCACCATGCCCCGGCCCGCTACGAACTCCCGCCGTCCATCGGCCGGTTCACGCGGCGAGGGTCGGGTCCGGGACCTTCCGGCCAGCGGGACATACACGGCAGCGCAGGCCAGATGTGTCACCGTGCGTCGCGTAGCCGGAGGAGGTATACCGCAGTCAGCGCAACGGCGCGGTCCCCGTCACGCGACAGCTCCACGAGGGCACCCGACGCCGTGGTCCCCGGGATGTCCGCCAGGGACTGGGTCAGCCGGAGCCCGGACGGCCGACGCCCCTCTGGCTCCGGAAGGACCAGGTCAACAGCGCCTTGTCTGCCCTGCGGGTCGACCATGACGCTCCGGCAGACCAACTACAGCGCCGAAAGGGCCTACTGAAGGGCTAATGGGTCGCCGTCGCCCGGTTGCCGATGCCGGTGCCGGTGCTGTGGTGTTCTTGAGCGGCAAGGACCTCATCGACGTGATCGATCGCCCACTGGCCGAGGGCAGCGAGCGGTCCGTCAGCGAGACTGCCGCCCAACTCGGACAGTTCATACGCCACGGAGCGGTCGGCCGGCGTGGCAATCCGTTTGATCAAGCCGTTGGCGTGCAGACGGCGAAGCGTCTGGGTCAGGACCTTGTCGCTGACGCCCGCGATGTCGCGCAGCAGGTCGATCCGGCGGCGTCTGCCCGCTCGCAGCGCCATCAGCACCACGGGGTCCCAGGTGTGGGCGATCAAATCGGCGGCCAGGCGCACCGCGCAGTCGGCGGTGAAGGGCGGGCAGTGGTCTTTCACGCGTCTCTTCCTACCGGATTCGGGCCTACCGATCGGTAGGCCCGAAGTTCCTACCGTAGCGAGGGATCAGGCCTTCGAGGAATGGGAGAGCGACGTGCGTATCGGAATTCTGGGCACCGGTGTGATGGCCTCGGCACTGGCGGAGGCGTGGACGCGACACGGTCATCACGTCCTCGTCGGAGGCCGTTCACAGGACAGGGCTCGGGCGATCGCCGAGCGGCTCGGCGACGCGGTCGAGGCGGTCGGCCCCATGGAGGTGGCCAGGGCGAGCGATGCCGTGGTCGTGGCAGTGGCATGGGAGGGGCTCGACCACGTGCTCGCACTCGCCGAGGCCGGCGAGGGGTCGTTGGCGGGCAAGGCCGTGATCGACTGCACCAACGCAGTCGAGTACACCTCCGGCCTGCTCAAGCCGCCCACCGGGTCGGCGGTGCAGCACATCGCGGAGCGAGCCGTGGGCAGCCACGTGGTCAAGGCGTTGCACCTGTTCGCGGGGATGAGCTGGCTGGCGCCCACACCGACGGGGCAACCGAAGCGGACCGTGGCGATGTGCGGCGACGACACGGCGTCGCTCGGCATCGCCGCCGAGCTGATCCGCGACCTCGGTGGCGTACCCGCCGTCATAGGCGGACTGGAGCACGCCCGGCAGCTTGAAGACGTGGCGGGTTTCGTCATGCGGCTGGTCGCGGCGGGCCACAACCCCGTCACCGCCGTGCCCGCCGTCGACCGGTCACAGGACTGACGACGTCGCTCATCGCATGCGCTGCGGAACGACCAGCACTCACACCCCGGCAGCACCCGTCCGAGGCCATGCAGTGCCGTCACGATCTCTGACGGATTCGGGCCGGACCGAGGCACTCGTCCCAGTCCGGATACGAGACCGGTGCCCCGGGTGCAGGACCGGTGCCCGTCCGGACAGCGTAGGCAGATCGTGGTCGCCGCCCCCGGCCTCTGGTCGCCGGCCCCGGCCGCCGGGCCTCCGGCCACGGGGCTCCACGCCGTGTCCCGGGCTCCACACCGTGTCCGGGGCTCCACGCGGTCGTCGGCCCCGGTCACGGGGGCGGAGCCCCGTCCCGCATGGTCAGACCCGCCCGGTGGTGCGACGCTGGAGGGCAGAGGTATCCGTGGGGCAACCCGGGAGGGCCGATGGGACGCGATGTTCCGGCGCTGGTCTTCACCCGCGAGGACCGTCGCCGGTACCGGATCAAGATGCAGGAATGTCTCGATGCCTTCGCGCAGATGCTGCGCGAGTCACGGTTCGACGCGGAGCGGCCTCAGGTGGGCCTGGAGATCGAGCTGAACCTGACCGATGCCGAGGCCGAGCCGACGATGCGGAGCGCCGACGTGCTCGACGCGATCGCGGATCCCGCCTGGGACAGCGAGCTGGGCCGGTTCAACCTGGAGATCAACATTCCGCCCCGGCGGCTGACCGCGGGCGGCCCCGACGCCTGGGAGGAGGAGATCCGCGCGGCGCTGAACCACGCGGACGAGCGCGCCCGGACGGTCGGCGTCCATCTGATCATGATCGGCATCCTGCCCACCCTGCGGGAGTCGGACGTCGGCCCGAAAGCCCTGTCGGAGAACGCCCGCTACCAGCTGATCAACGAGCAGGTCTTCGCGGCGCGCGGCGAGGATCTGCTCATCGAGGTGGACGGAGTCGACCGGCTGCGGACGTACGCGGACACCATCACGCCGGAGGCCGCGTGCACGAGCACGCAGTTCCATCTCCAGGTGTCGCCGGAGGAGTTCGCCGACTACTGGAACGCCGCGCAGTCGATCGCCGGAGTCCAGGTCGCGCTGGCGGCCAACTCGCCCTTCCTGTTCGGCAAGGAGCTGGCGCACGAGACCCGCATCCCGCTCTTCGAGCAGGCGACGGACACCCGCCCGCTGGAGATCAAGGCGCAGGGAGTACGGCCCCGGGTCTGGTTCGGGGAGCGGTGGATCACCAGCGTCTTCGATCTCTTCGAGGAGAACCTCCGGTACTTCCCGGCGCTGCTGCCTCTGTGCGAGGACCAGGACCCCACACAGACGCTGGACCGCGGAGACACACCGGACCTGTCCGAACTCACACTGCACAACGGCACGATCTACCGATGGAACCGTCCGGTCTACGCCGTCGCCCAGGGCAGACCGCACCTGAGAGTGGAGAACCGCGTGCTGCCCGCGGGCCCGACGGTCGCGGACACCCTCGCCAACGGCGCCTTCTACTACGGTCTCACCCGCGCCCTGGTGGACGAGGACCGGCCGGTGTGGTCACGGATGTCCTTCTCGGCCGCCGAGGACAACCTGCACGCCGCGGCACGGCACGGCATCGACGCCCGGCTGTACTGGCCCGGGGTCGGTGAGGTGCCGGCGCCCGAACTCGTCCTGCGACGGCTGCTGCCGCTGGCGCACGAGGGCCTGGAGCGCTCGGGCATGGACGCGGCCTGGCGGGAACCGCTGCTCGGCATCATCGAGCAGCGGTGCGTCACCGCGCGCAACGGCGCGGTCTGGCAGAAGGAGATGCTGCACCATTTCGAGGCGTCGGAGCACTGCGGCCGTCACGAGGCCCTGCGGCGCATGACGCGGCAGTACATCGACTACATGCACCTGAACGCGCCGGTCCACACGTGGCCGGTGGACTGACGAAAGCCCGCCACGTGCCTGCGCTCCACCACCGCGCCCGACTGACCCGCCTGACCCGTCAACTCACCGAGTACAACAGCCCTGCCGCAGGACGAACGCGGGGCCAACGGCCCTACAGGCTCAGCGTATTGCCGTCTCGGCCATGGTCTCGCGCACGATCCGCACCGCGCGTTCCGTGTCGGCGCGCGTCACGTCCAGGTGGAACACGAAGCGCAACTGGCCGGGGTATCCCCCACACAGCAGGCCCCGGCGCGCCAGTCGGTCGCTCACCTCGTCGGTATCGAGGCCGGGAGCGGACCTCGCGAAGACCATGTTGGTCCCGCTGGGCTCGACGGTCAGGCCCTCCACGTCCTTCAGTCCCTCGGCGAAGAGGGCAGCGTGCGCATGGTCGTCCGCGAGCCGCCCCACGTGGTGGTCGAGCGCGTAGAGCGCCGCGGCCGCCAGCACGCCGGCCTGGCGCATTCCGCCACCCAGGACCTTGCGCCAGCGCCGCGCTTCGGCCACGAACTCACCCGATCCCACGAGCGCCGAGCCGACCGGCGAGCCCAGGCCCTTGCTGAAGCAGACGGAGACACTGTCGAAGTGGCCCGCGATCGCCCGTGCCTGCTCGTACGGGTCGCCCCCGCCGGCTACCGCCGCGTTGAACAGCCGCGCCCCGTCAAGGTGCGTGGCGAGTCCGTGGTCGCGGGCGACCTGTGTGGCGGTCTTCAGGTAGTCCATTGACACGACCCGGCCACCGATGGTGTTTTCCAGGCAGAGCAACCGCGTGCGCGCGAAGTGCGAGTCGTCCGGTTTCACGGCCGCCGCGATGTCCAGTGGGTCCATCGTCCCGTCCGCCCGATGCGGCAGCGGCTGGGGCTGAATGCCGCCGAGCACGGCGGCGCCACCGCCCTCCCACCGGTACATGTGGGCCATCTGGCCGGCGATGTACTCGTCCCCGCGGCCGCAGTGGGTCAGCAGAGCACACAGATTGCTCTGCGTCCCCGAGGAGACGAACAGCGCGGACTCGAATCCGAGCAGCCCGGCGATCCGCTCCTGCAGCGCGTTGACGGTGGGATCATCACCGAAGACGTCGTCACCCACCTCGGCCTCGGCCATCGCCCGGCGCATCGCCTCGCCGGGCCGGGTGACGGTGTCGCTGCGCAGATCGATGAGGTGACCGGGCCCCTCGTGGGCGGCATCGGTCACGTTGCGGGAGACGTCGACGGCGTCGGTGTCACGGGCGGCATCAGTGGTCGGCACACGCACACTCTGCCACGCCAGGAGCGGCTTCGACCGTCAGGGTGGCCGAGGCCACCCTGACGATCCGAAGGTCTCTACGTGGCTAGGCCGTACCGCCCCACTGCGGGGTCGGCTTGCCCGGGTCCGTGGCGGTGACGGGTTTCCCGCCGGCCCAGTTCCTGTAGGTGATGGTGAAGGTGTCGACGGGCTTTTCTCCCGCGTAGCCGTCCGTGCGGGTGACCGGGATGTTCAGTGTCAACGACGTCGGCAGGTGGCGGGAGTCGGTGGCCAGGGTGAAGGTTGCCGTTCCGGACGGGGAGGCCTTGAGGTACGGGCGGTAGAACGCTCCCACCGTCGGATCGGCGGCCAGGTCGCTCAGCGTGGCGGTGCCGCGGAGAGTTGGTCCGCTGCCCCGCTGCATCTTCTCCGTGAACCCCGAGGCCTTCGCGATGAGGGCCGACAGGTCCGCGGGTTGCGCGAGCCACTGGGCTTCCAGAGCGTTGCGGACGGAGAGGTCGGTGACCGTGCCGGTGACGGGCACGGGGACGACTTTGGTGGCCCCGTAGGCTCCGGCGCCCTTGGTAACCGGTGTGTTGTCCGGGGTGACGTACGCGCTCCGGCCGACCAGCACGATGTCCGGCGGAGTCCAGGTGTGGCCCTCGCCGTAGTCGTACAGCACATGTGTCGCGGCTCTGACCGGCTTTCGGGTCATGTCGAGCCGGCCCTGTCCGACGAAGAAGTTCGGGTCGCCCGGGGGCCTGGCGTTGATGTCGAAGGCGACCAGCCCCTGCTTGAGCATCGCGGAGGTGACAGCGGATGCCGCCGCGGCCCGCTGGTCCGGAGCGGTGTTCGGCGCCGCGCCCCCGTTCAGAGCGCGGAGGGCGAGCAGGGCGAGCAGGGCCGTCACAGCGACGGCCGCTCCGGTGCCGACGGCTCGCCGCCGGATCGTCCTGCCCTTCCCTGGCGCCGGCGGTCGGCCGTCCGGAGGTCCGGGTGGCGGGGGCGGCTCCTGAGGTGAACGGGTGAGTACGCCGGTGGAGTTGGAGACTTCTTGGATGGCCAGCTCGACGCGCTCGCGGAAGGCGGCGGCCAGGATGACCGGAATGGCGACCGGGGCGGCCTGCCAGACGAGCCGTTGCTGAGTGGTGCGGCACACGGCACAGTTGCCGCAGGTCCGGCAGGTGCTGTAGTGCTCGACCACGCGCTCGGCCAGGGCCGCTGTGTAGCCGGGGCCGTTCTGCCGCTCATGGTCCGCGAGCAGCTCACTGAGCGCTGCACACCGGGTTCCGCCGTCCCGGACGAGCAGCAGGACGTGGAACCGCTTGGCCACCAGTTTGTCGAGCTTGGTGCACGCCTTGCTGACGGCGTTGGGGTCCTCGCCCTTGCGGGCCGCGATCTCCCGTCCCGTCAGCCCTCCGAGGTTCCGCAGTCGATAGAGGTCCCGCTGGTCGTCATCGAGGCTCTCGAACACCGTTCCCAGGAGCCGGTGGACCCGTTCGAGGCGGATCAGGTCATGGCCCGCCTCGACGACGCGTTCGCGTTCCTTCAGCTCTTCGACCGCGCCGTCGGCCATACCTGGGCGCTCCTTGCGGCCTCGCGACCAGTACTTCAGCACCCGGCGCCGGGCGACCTCGACCAGCCAGGCCTCGAGTTGGTACGGCGGTCCCAGCGAGGTGTACTGGTCGAAGTAACGGAAGGCGTCGACGAACGTGTCCTGCACGATGTCCGGCGCGTCGTCGGCGTTCACCCGGCCGGCGACGAATCGCAGGACGACGGGGCGGTGGCGCTCCGCGATCACGGCATAGACGTCGGCCCGGGCGGCAGGGTCCGGGTACCGCGCGAGCAGGCGCAGCAGTTCCTCGTCCGTCTCGTCGGCCAGTGTGTGACTGGAAGCCCGCTCATTCATCCGACGCCCCCGTGAGCTGCGGAAACGGCGGTCGGAGAAAGCCTGTTGAAGAAACTTGCTCGGGACGCGGGAAAAATCCGCCGGACCCGGCCTGACCCTCCGTACGGCCCCGAGCCCGAGGAGGCACCCATGTTCCGTACAGGAGGGCGTTCCACGCCCGGTCGTCCCGTCGTCGCCGGTGGGTGGTCCCGATGAGTGCCTTTTCCCGTGCGCTGGCGGTGTCAGCGGGAACGCCGCTCGCGATTCTGGGTGTCCGGCACGGCTGGCGTGGCCTCGTGCTCGCCGCCCTGGTGACGATCGTGGCAGGCCTCGGCCGCCAGGTCGTGGGAGCCGTGTCCCGCCGGACGCTCGCACCCGCACAGCGCCAGCAGCGCTGGCTGCTCAAACACGGCCACGTCGCAGGGCAGTTGACCGCGCGGCAGCTGGTCGAACTGACGCAGGCCACGCATGCGGCGGAGCTGTCCGCGCGTGCTGAAACAGCGCCCCCGTCCGCGATTCCGCCATCCGCACCCCGCACGGACACGACGGCCCCGTGACGGCAGTGCCCCCCAGTCCCCATACGCCCTCCCCCGCCCGGGTTCCCACCCGGCGTCCCATGCTAGAGAGGACCA
This sequence comes from Streptomyces sp. NPDC005784, assembly GCF_042871525.1. Lineage (NCBI taxonomy): Bacteria > Bacillati > Actinomycetota > Actinomycetes > Kitasatosporales > Streptomycetaceae > Streptomyces > Streptomyces sp. NPDC005784. The sequence goes on along the minus strand of NZ_JBIAIQ010000044.1, from coordinate 6,909 downwards.
CCTCATACCAGGGCTACTTCGACGAATCGCCCCGTGGAGACGTCTGGCTCTGGCATCGTCCGGCATCTCACCTCGCGCGAACGATCCGTGGCCGGCTTGCCGCCACCAGTGCGAGGCGCCCGACCGTGCGACCCGGCGCCCCGGTCGAGCCACATCAGGACGCGGGGGCGGCCGACCGGGACCGGGGCGGTGTCGGCGGCCCGGCACATTCTGGGTTCAACTGCCCTCCAGGCCGCTGCCGCTGACCGCCCGGCAGATGGACCGGCACACCGGTTCGGACCCGGTGCAGGCGCCGGTACCGGCGCCGCCGCGGGCCGTGGACCGGCCGGACCATCCCACCACCCGCGAACCGTCAGGCCGTCAGGCCGTCAGGCCGTCAGGCCGTCAGGCCGTCAGGCCGTCAGGCCGTCAGGCCGTCAGGCCGCCAGGCCGCCAGGCCGCCAGGCCGCCAGGCCGCCAGGCCGCCAGGCCGCCAGGCCGTCAGGCCGTCAGGCCGCCAGGCCGCCAGGCCGCCAGGCCGTCAGGCCGTCAGGCCGCCAGGCCGCCATCCACCGTCGCAGCAAGGCCTCGCCCCGCACCAGTTGGACTCGAACCCCGTGGTCGAACGCATACGCACGAACGGACGACCACGGACTCCGGCCCCTTGCGACGTGTGTCGCAAGAGGCCGGATGTTCGTAGCGGGAGCGGGATTTGAACCACGCGACCTCTGGGTTATGAGCCCAGCGAGCTACCGAGCTGCTCCACCCCGCGTCGGTGAACCCAGCCTACGTCATCAAGGCGGATCGGCCCCGGGAATTAAGGGACGCGGGAGCACGATGTCCGGTGACCTGGAAGAACCCCACTTCGTCTGCGGCGGCGCGGAGTTCGGCCAGAATCGCGGCGGCCGGTGAACCAGTCGGACGTGCTGCCTTCTCTATATTTCCTATCGATTTACTAGGAAAGTATTGACCGTCCGTCCAACGGATGCGCAGGATGATGTACATGGCCCATACGCAGCAACGACTCGTTCGTCGTCGGCATGTCGACTTTGGTCACGTCGCCAGCGCCGCCTGTTGTCGCGTATAGGGCACGCGGCACCCACGTCGCACTCCCCGGCGGACGCCACCTCCGCCTCGTGGACGGCGCAGCGCGGAGTGACACCACGCCGCGGAATACAGCTCCGCACCCCCTCGCCGGCCACCCAGTGCTCGTCCGCGAAGGCACCGATCCCACCCGGCTCTTCGGCAAGGACGTGACACGGCCGGCGATCCGACCGGTCGCCCGCACGGGCTCACCTCCCGTGCGGTACACGCGAGACGGCGCCGTCCGCACCGGGTCGTCACCGCACGGGGTCGGGGCTGCGAGTACATGCCGGACCAGCCGGCGAGCCCCAATACCGCGCCTCGCCACCACCTTGAGGAGACCACCACCATGGGCGTTGCCACCGCGCCGTCCGGACCCACCCCGGAATCAGACCGGGCCGGACCCGACCGCGCGCACTGGCTGCGCGCGGCCCGCGAAACGGCGGACGACCTGGCCACGGACGCGGTAGCCAGGGAGCAGGCGGGCAAGACCCCCTTCGACGAGGTGTCCCGGCTGCGCGAGGCGGGACTGCTGACGCTCCTCGTACCGGCCGAGGCCGGGGGAGGTGGCGCGGACTGGTCCACGGCCTACGCCGTCGTCCGGGAGATCGCCGCCGCGGACGGTGCGATCGGTCAACTGCTGGGCTGTCACTACTTCCTGTCGTGGAGCGCCCAATTCTTCACCGGGCCCGCACGCGCCGTTCAGCTCGGGCGGCAGACCGCGGCGGAGCAGTTGGCCTGGGGTGGTGGTTTCGCCCGCCAGGAAGCACCTCTGAGGCTGGCCCGGAAAGGCAGTGGCTATGTACTGGACGGCCGGCAGAGCTACGCCACCGGGGTCCTGGTCGCCGACCGCCTCGCCGTGCGCGCCGAGCGGGCCGACACCGGCGAACCCTTCGCCGTTCTCGTCGATCCCGCCCATCCCCGCGTGAAGATCGACGGCGACGCCGACACCTTCGGCCAGCGGCTCGCGGCCGGCGGCAGCGTGGAGTTCGACGCCGTACGGGTCTCCGCCGACAACGTACTCGGCTCCCTGTCCGCGGACGAGGATGTCCTGTCACCCTTGACCGCCTTCGCATCGCCGGTCGGACGCCTTCTCTCCGTCCAGCTCCTTCTCGGCATCGCCGAGGGAGTGCTCGCCGAAGTCCGCGAGTGCAGCAGGTCGGGCCACTCGCTCTGGCATCCCGCCTGGCCGGTGGGCTCTCCCCAGGACCCGCGGATGCTCACCCTCTACGGAGAACTCACCGTCCTCGCCCGCTCCGCCGCAGCACTCAGCGAGCAGGCAGTGCGAGCCGTGCACGGCGGGCTGGCACGCGGCGAAGACCTGACCTACGACGAGTACGCGGAGATCGCCGTCCTCGTCGCCATGGCCGAAGCCGCCGCCTCCCGGGCTGCGCAGGAGTCCACCACACGTGCCCTCGACATCATCGGCGTCCGCTCCACGTCCTCGCGGTTGGGCTTCGACCGCTTCTGGCGCAATGCGCGAACCCTCGCCCTGTACGAGCCCGTCGCCCACCGACTCCGGGACGTCGGGGACTACTTCCTCAACGGCGCGCACCCTCCGTTCGTCCTGCCCGGCTGACCGGGAGACCGTGGAGCGGCGGATCAGCGACAAGGCGCGCACGCTCCACATGTGACCGCGCGCCCGGGCGGCGGCAACTCGCGGCCGACCGGGCGCCCGAGCGGTGGCGTCGCCCATGCGCCGGCGCCGAGGTGGGGCCGCCGAGACAGTCGCGGTCGGCGACCATCCCCCGGCCGGTGCCGACCCTCCACGCAGCCCCGTCGTCGATAGCGGCGACGCCGACCGCTGCACGCCTGCGGCCGCCCGGGCACCTGGGCCGTCGGGCAGGGACAGGGACCGGTGCTCTCCGCCCGACGGACCGCCCGCGATGGAAACCGACCGAAGCCGTACGGGATAATGCACACATGCGGATTTCAGCCAGGGCGGACTATGCGGTACGTGCCGCGCTGCAGCTCGCCGCGTCACGGGATGACGTGCCATTGAAGGCCGAGGCAATCGCCGACGCCCAGGACATCCCGCACAAATTCCTCGAAGGCATCCTGAACGACATGCGCCGGGGCGGTCTCGTGCTCAGCCAGCGCGGCGGCAACGGTGGCTACCGCCTGGCCACGCCCGCCGAGTCCATCAGCATCGCCGACGTCATACGCACCGTGGACGGACCACTCGTCTCGGTGCGCGGGGTGCGTCCCCCGGACCTTTCCTACACCGGCCCGGCGCAGTCCTTGCTCCCCCTGTGGATCGCTCTGCGGTCCAACGTGCGCGAGATCCTCGAGGGCGTCTCGCTCGCCGACGTCGCGTCGGCCCAACTGCCTCCCGAGGTCTCCGCGTTGACCACCACCCCGGACGCCTGGGCAAACCCCTGACACCGCGCGCCCACAGCCGACCTCACAGGGCGAGCTCTTGCGGGTGGAACCGGTTGGCCGGCACCGCCAGCCCGTAGTGCTCGCGCAGCGTGGTGCCCTCGTACTCCTCACGGAACAGGCCCTTGCCGCGAAGGATCGGCAGGACGTGCTCGATGAAGCTCTCCAGGCCGGACGGCAGGGCCGGCGCCATGATGTTGAACCCGTCCGCGGCACCGCCCTCGAACCAGGTGATGATCGCGTCCGCCACCTGTTCGGGCGTGCCGATGAACTCGAAGTGGCCACGGCCGCCGCCGAGCCGCGAAATGATCTGGCGGACCGTCAGATTCTCGCGCACGGCGAGTTCGATGATCAGGTCGGAGCGGCTCTGCGAGCCCTCCAGCTTCGGTCTCGCGAGAACGAAGTCCGGCAGCCGCTCGTCGAGTTCGAACACCGACGGCTCGGTCTCGAAGACGGCGGCCAGCTGACGCAGCCCGTACTCCGGGACGCGCAGGTCGTCGAACTCCTTGGCCAGCGCCCGGGCCTCCGCCTCGGTCGACCCGATGTACGGGACGATTCCCGGCAGCACGATCACGCCGTCCGGATCACGCCCCGCGGCCCTGGTCCTGGACTTGATGTCGGCGTAGAAGCCGGCCGCGCGCTCGTACGTCTGGTGGGCGGTGAAGATCGCCTCGGCGTGATGTGCCGCGAAGTCCTTGCCGTCCTCGGAGGAGCCGGCCTGCACGAGCAGGGGGTGACCCTGCGGCGGACGCTCGACGTTGAGCGGACCGGCCACCGAGAAGTGCTTGCCCCGGTGGTCGAGCCTGTGGAGCCGGGCGGGGTCGGCGTAGCGGCCCGTGGTCCTGTCGGCGACGACGGCCTCGGACTCCCAGCTGTCCCACAGTGCCTTGGCAATGTGCAGGAACTCGTCGGCCCTGGCGTACCGCTCGGCGTGGTCCGGACGGTCGACGAGGCCGAAGTTGGCCGCCTCGTCGGCGCCCGCCGAGGTGACGATGTTCCAGCCGGCCCGGCCGCCGCTGACGTGGTCGACCGACGCGAGGCGGCGGGCGAGGTTGTAGGGCTCGTTGTACGTCGACGACACGGTCGCGATGAGTCCGATCCGGCTGGTCGCCTGCGACAGCGCGGTCAGCAGGGTGAGTGGCTCGAGCTGGCCCGGCGGCCGGAACTCACCCGTGCCGGTGATCGCCGGGCCGTCCGCGAGGAACAGTGAGTCGAACTTGGCGCTCTCCGCCAGTTGAGCCAGTTCGATCCAGTGCCGCAGGTCGAAGTCCGCTCGCGGGTTGCTGTGCGGGAGTCGCCATGCCGCCTCGTGGTGTCCCGCCTCCATGAGGAAGGCGTTGAGGTGGAGCCGACGTCTTTTCTGGTCGCTCACAACTGCTCTCCAGTCCGTTCGTGGTGCGCTGAATCAGCCGACCGACAGCTTCGAGCTGTCGTATCCGGTCGGCAGGGGGTTGTCGGTGATCGACGAGACGTCGACCTTCTTGGTGATCTGGCCCGCCTCCAGGAAGGCGTCGGCGAGCTTCTGCTCCGCCTCGATGTCCGCCTTCGCCACCGGGGTCACCCGGGTCTCGAAGGCCTTCAGGGACACCTTGGCGTCGTCCAGGGGGATGCCCTCCTCCTTGGAGATCGCCTCCGCGTACTTGTCCTCGTGCTTGATCGCCCAGGCAAACTCGTGGGCGAGGCGCTGCAGGACATCGGTGAGAGCCGCCCGCTTGGTCTTGTCGCTCAGCGAACTCTCACTCGCGACGTAGTAACTGCTCGTCTGGTCGATCGGCGGGAGACCCTTCGCCAGGATCCGCGCGCCGTTCTTGACCGCGATCGCCGACTGCGGGTTCCAGATCGACCAGGCGTCCACCTTGCCCGTGTTGAACGCCGTGGCGCCGGCCGCCGGGTCGAGGAAGGCCAGCTTCACGTCCTTGGGGGTGAGGCCCACGCTCTTCAACGCGTTCAGTGCCAGACCGTGAGCCGAACTGCCCTGCGGCACAGCGATCTTCTTGCCCTTGAGGTCCGCGAGCGTCTTCAGCGTCGAGCCCTTCGGCACGATGATGTTCTCGTTCGCCTGGGTGGGCCTGAGGGAACGGTTGACGGCGACGACCTTGAAGCCGTATTCCTTCGCGGCGCCGGTGATCGGTGGTACGTCCCCGACGCTGCCCAGGTCGATGTCACCCGACGCGGCCGCCTGCACGAGCGGCGGGCCGTAGGTGAAGCGGGCGAACTTCACCTTGTAGGACGCGTTGTCGAACACGCCGGTGATCTTCGCCAGTTCCTGGCTGCCGTCACCACCGTTGTCACCGATGGTGAAGGTGTACTTCGCCCACTCGGGATGGCTGCCGGCGCCCGATCCGCTGGGGCTGCTCAGGGGCGCGGCGGCCTCCGACGTCGATGCGCAGGAGACGAGGGTGCTCCCCAGGGCGAGCAGGCCTATGGCGGCGACGATGCGGGAGCTCTTTCTGGACATGGTTTCTCACGTGCTTTCTGTGCTGGGGCGGGAGAAGTCAGTAGGTGTGCTGGGAGAAGTCGGTTGTGTGGAGAGGGAATTCATTGGTGCGGCGGGCGAAATCAGTGGTGTGGCACGAGAGTTCAGTAGTGCGACGGGTAAAGCAGTGGTGTGGCCAGGCGAAGTCATTGGTGTGGCGGGAGAGTTCAGTGCTGGTTGGCCAGGCCGAGGTCTTCCAGGAGCGCGGAGCGCAGCTCCTCGCGCGCGATGCTCGCCTCGCGGTCCGCGGCCGACAGTTCGACACGGTGCGAGGTGCCGATGCGTCCGTTGCTCATGACGACGACGCGGTCGGCCAGCGCGATCGCCTCGTCGACGTCGTGGGTGACGAGCAGCATGGCCGCGTGGTGCTTGCTCCGCAGCGCCCGCACGAGATCGTGCATGCGCAGCCGCGTGATCGCGTCGAGCGCCGCGAACGGTTCGTCGAGCAGCACGAGTTCGGGCTCCGAGACCAGTGCCCGCGCCAGTGACACCCGTTGGGCCTCGCCGCCGGAGAGCTCCTTGGGCCATGCCCTCTCGCGGCCCGAGAGTCCGACCTCGGCGAGTACGTCGAGGGCCCGCTGGTCGGCGTCCGGTCCGTGCAGGCCGAGGGTGACATTGCGCAGCACCCGCTGCCACGGCAGCAGACGGTCGGCCTGGAACACGATCGCGCGCTTCGCCGGGACCTCCACCCGCCCGCCGTCGGGCCGATCAAGACCGGCCAGCAACCTGAGGAGGGTGCTCTTGCCGCAGCCGGAGGGGCCCAGCAGGACCACCAGCTCCTCGTCGGCGATGGTGAGGTCCAGCCGGTCGAGGACGACCCGGTCCCCGAACCGGCGGACTACGTTCTCGACGACGGCGCCCGTCTGCCGACGGGGTCGTGTGCCGTGGGGAGAAACCGTGGTGCTCATTAGAGGACCATCCCTTCTGCAGCCCTCACGAGTAGGGTTGTGACCTCTCGGTCCCGGTGGGTGCATGGCCTGTAGTGCGTGCCG